>NZ_JADPJC010000048.1:0-60206 GCF_023073215.1 Bradyrhizobium sp. 35 | reverse complement strand
ATTGACCCATGCGAACGACGCCACGGGTGGCCGGCTTCCGATCGGAATACCCGGCCGGCTTCGAATTGGAATGCATGGCCGGCTTCGTCGGAATCCGCAATCATACCAAAGGCGCCTTGTCAGGAGCCCGACGTTGCAAGTGCTTCAACCAGATGCCGAAAGTGCAACAACAACGACAGGAATGCCGCAAGAAAGGCGATGGTCCACTGGCACGCGGTAAGCACGGGCACTCGCGCATTGATCGACATCGTAAGCGCCGCGCGAGTGCGCTTGGTCCAGACTGCTTCCCCATCTTTCACGCGTTCGTTCCACCTCGATGCTCGCGAAGCGCAGCATCGAGGCAGGCGCTCAACTCCAGGTCAGCAAACGGCTTGGCAAAAAAACCGGCTACGCCCGCGCTCAACGCGCGGGCTCGCGTGCGATCATCTGCGAAGGCAGTCATCAAGATGAACGGTGCAGCGTGGCCCTGGGCTCGCATCTTTTCCAAAAGTTCAAAACCGCTCATCATGGGCATCTGCACGTCTGCAATGACACAGGACGTGTGGTTCAATTGAGACGACCGCAAGAATTCCTCAGCCGATGCAAACGTATGAACGATGTGGCCCTGCGATTTCAAAAGGTTGTTCAGTGCGGCACGAATCGCAGGATCGTCGTCAATAACGGAAACAGTTGAATACCTAGACAAGACGACCTGTTCTTGGTTGGGCGAAGGCGCTGGCCGACGCATGACGGCCAGCAGAAGGGTGCGCGTGTAAGACGAAATTGTAAAATCATACTTAGGTTTGTACCGTGAAACGCTCAGTCCCAATTCCCAGCCTCTCAGCCATCCTGATCAAATCGGCTAGCGATCGAGCTCCCATCTTCTTCATCACGTGGCCGCGATAGATTTTGACTGTAATCTCGGCGAGCCCGAGTTCCGCGGCTACCTGTTTGTTCAATAGCCCGGCGGCGACCAGTTTCAACACATCCTGCTCTCGTGGACTTAGGGCCTCAAACAAGGACTGGAGCCTGCTGACCACCTTGTCTACACCTCGTCTCTTCCGATCCTGTTCGATCGCTGCGACTACGCCATCGAGTAGTTCCTGATCGCGAAACGGCTTGCTGAGAAAATCGATTGCTCCACTCTTCATGGCTTTGACGGTCATCGGAATATCGCCATGAGCGGTGATGAAAATGATGGGAATGTGAATCTTCTGTTTGGCTAACTCATTCTGGAGCTCAAGGCCGCTCAATCCCGGCAGCCTGATGTCAAGCACAAGGCAGCTAGGAACATCAGGGAGCTCGCTCTGGAGCATTTCCCGTGCGGATCCGTAAGCAACGACATCTAGACCGATCGAACGAAATAGGTTGACCAGCGATTCGCGCATTGAGAGGTCATCGTCGACGACGAAGACGCTCGGCCTCACCTCAGGCCCGACGACATTTGGGGCTTCCTTCCGGGGTTCAGAGCGCTTGGTCACGATAAGAGCCTCACTTGTACGATTTACAGTAGACTTATTGCCTCACTACGACCTTCGATTGAGCGCATAAGGCTTTTGAGGACTTCCGCGCAGTGCAAATCTTTGAAATTTTCAAGGTATGTGACCGGCCAGCCATTCGCGCCAGCGTGACGCAGACAGGAAAGTGTAGCAAAAACCGCTCGACTGGTCGAGAACTGCCTTTGGAGTCTGTCCGCCGTCGCGTTGGATTGGCTCCCAAGGGGCCATCAAACGATCAGCAGCCGATCGAGCAGCACCGAATCCAGAACTTGAGGCGCTCGCTTTAGCGGCGGCGCGTGTCGCCTGGCCTTCGCGAGTGAGACTGCAGCGGACGGCTCATTATGCGGCTGAAGGATCAGAATGCCCGTCGCCTTGGTAGTTGCACGCGGGGGCGCGAGCTGAGCGAATCGGCCCGATTGTGCCTGTGCATGCGCCGATCCCGCCGGCGTTGAGATCGGCAAGCGGAGTAGACTATCGCACCCATACTAAGGAGAATAGACATCAGAGCGAGTAGCAGCGGCATCAGCAACATGAACTCTTCTTTTCCGTCGTCAGAGCGCCTGTGAGTTGCTCTGTGTGAGGAAAGCACCTCGCACCGACTTCGTACAACCTGACGCAAGGTGCGATTCAAGTCCTTTCCGTCATGTTTGTAGGAAAGATGCTCGAATGATTACGCCGCCTCATGTTGGGGTGCGAGCCTCGTGAAGGAAGCAACGCCACGAACGCATGTGTATTCGATGGAGTGGGCTCGTGGCCCGTTACCCGACCATGGCGCACTGCCCGACGTGCAGCAGGGCCCGGATCGCTGCTTCCGTTCTAAGACCCGAGGAGAAGCAAGATGCTCGCTCGTCTCGGCGTGCCGCCGTCCACTCTTTGGCGGCCTTAATCGGTACTCCGGCCCCTTTGCGAAGTCTCTTCACAAGCTCGCCCGATATGTGTCAGCTTCCGGCTCAGTCCTTATTGATCGGGCGGGCAAATGCCGCGGGACCTCAGCCGAACTCTGTTCGGCTCAAGTATCGACAGTGACATCCAGCTCCTGTGGGAGGACGGTGATCGCGCGTTCTGCCGTGGGTGGCACCGGCAAATCCACGGCAGCAGGGCTGTCGTGCTTGTCGTGCGGCCCATCGCGGAACACCCAGCGACGCTCGACCGCCTCGCCCATGAGTACGGGCTGAGGGAGGAGCTAGACGAGGGATGGGCGGTGCGGCCGTTGGAACTCATCCGGGAAGCCGGTCGGACTATGCTGGTCCTGGAGGATCCATGCGGCGAGCCACTGCTAAATTTACTCGGGATCCGTATGGAGCCCAAGCGCTTCCTACGCCTCGCTGTTGGTATCGCGAGGGCCGTGGGCAAGCTTCACCGGCACGGCTTGGTCCACAAGGAGCTGAAACCCGCTCACATTCTGGTCAATTGTCCTGACGAACAGGTGCGACTCACTGGGTTTGGTCTGGCTTCCCGTCTGTCCCGCGAGCGCGTGCCGCCTGAGCCTGCCGAGTTCATCGCCGGCTCGCTGCCCTACATGGCGCCCGAACAGACCGGACGAATGAATCGCTCGGTCGATTGTCGCAGTGATCTCTATTCACTTGGCGTGACATTCTACCAGATGCTGACGGGCGCGCTGCCGTTCACGGGCTCAGATCCCTCGGAGTGGATCCATTGTCATATTGCAAGAAAAGCAACACCGCCCGTCGAGAAGTCGCAAACCCTTCCGGAGCCGATATCTCAGATTGTGATGAAACTCCTCGCGAAAACCGCCGAGGAACGCTACCAGACTGCCTCTGGCCTTGAGCACGATCTGCAACACTGTCTCGCAGCATGGGCCAACCACGGTCGCATCGACCCGTTTGAGCTCGGCACAGACGACACACCTGATCGGCTGCTCATCCCCGAGAAGCTCTATGGCAGAGCCCTTCAGATCGAGGTTTTGCTTGCCTCTTTCGATCGCGCGGTGAAGAGCGGCGCGCCGAAGTTGGTGCTCGTCGCCGGTTATTCCGGTGTCGGTAAGTCTTCGCTCGTCCAGGAGCTACACAAAGCACTGGTGCCCTCGCGCGGGCAGTTGGTATCAGGCAAATTCGACCAACTGAAGCGCGACGTTCCTTATGTGACGCTAGTGCAGACGTTTCAGAGTCTTGTCCGTCCTCTTCTCAGCAAAAGTGAGGGCGAACTCGCCACCTGGCGGCAAGCGCTCCTGGAGGCGCTCGGCACGAATGGACGACTGATGGTCGAATTGATCCCCGATCTGAGCCTGATCATTGGCGAGCAGCCCGCAGTTGCTGAGCTTCCAGCCCGGCAAGCGCAAATGCGTTTCCAGCTGGTGCTTCGCCGCTTCATTGGCGTGTTCGCGCGGCAAACCCATCCTTTGGTGCTCTTCCTCGACGATTTGCAGTGGCATGATGCCGCAACGCTCGACTTGATCGAGGATCTCCTGACGCAGTCGGATCTGCACCTGCTGCTGATTGGAGCTTACCGCAGCAACGAACTTGATGCAGGCCATCCACTCAAACGCAAGCTCGACTCCTTCAGGAGAGCCGACGTAAATTTCGAGGAAATCACGCTCTCGCCGCTCGCTGCAGACGATGTCGCGCAGTTAGTCGCGGATACCCTTCGCTGCGGACTAAAACGCGCTGCCCCGCTTGCAAAGTTGGTGCATCAGAAGACGATGGGTAATCCGTTCTTCGCCATTCAATTCCTTTCTGAACTGGCCGAAGAGCAGCTATTGACGTTCGATCACGAGTCGGCCCGCTGGCGGTGGGATCTCGAGCGTATTCACGCAAAAGCGTACACCAAGAATGTCGTGGATCTGATGCTCGGCAAGCTCATCCGCCTGCCTGAGGCAACGCAGGACGCGCTGCAACAGCTGGCCTGTTTCGGCAACATCGCCGGGTCGGCGGAGCTTGCGATCGTGCTCGAAATTTCGCAGGAGAAGGTGCATGCGACCCTGTGGCCGGCGATCCGGCAGGAACTCATCGCGCTCCACGGAACAGCCTACCGCTTCCTCCATGATCGCGTTCAAGAGGCGGCCTACTTCCTGGTGCCGGAATCCTCGCGCGCTCCTGCCCATCTGCGGATCGGTCGGTTGCTGGCGGCACACGTTCCTGCGCACAAACGCGAAGAGGCTATCTTCGACATCGTCAGCCAACTCAATCGAGGCGTCGCGCTAATTGCCTCCGGTCATGAGCGTGAGCAGCTCGCAGAGCTGAATTTCGTCGCAGGGCAGCGTGCCAGGGCGTCGGCTGCCTACGCCTCGGCACTCACATATTTCACCGTCGGTGCTGCGCTGCTCGCGGAGCACTCTTGGGGAAGGCGCCACGAACTCGCGTTTGCACTGGAGACAAGCCGGGCTGAATGCGAATTCTTGGTAGGCCAGCTGGACATTGCAGAGAGCCTCCTGTCGGTACTGTCGAAGCGCGCCTTGAACGCGCCCCAGCGAGCAACGGTCGCATGCTTGCGGGTCGATCTTTACTTGGCGCTCGGCCAGCACGGGCGGGCAGTGCTCACAGGGCTCGAATATCTTCACGACGTCGGGATCGAGTGGTCGCAGCATCCGACGGACCAGGAAACATTAACCGAATATCAGCGGATGTGGTCACAGCTGCCCGAGGCAATCGAGGATCTTTCTAGGTTGCCTGCAATGACAGATCAGACCATGCTTGCCACGCTTGCCGTCTTGACGCGCATTCTTCCGCCCGCAGGTTTCACGGACGCCAATTTATCCGCTTTGGTCATCTGCAGAGCTGTCACCATCAGCCTCGAATACGGCAACACTGATGCTTCTTGCGCCCATTACGCATGGCTAGGCCGAATCTTGGCCGGGCGCTTCGGCGACTACCAAGCAGCTGACAAATTTGGTCGTCTTGCTTGCGACCTGGTTGATCGCGGTGAGTTCTCCCGCTTTCGGGCTCCCGTCTATTTGGCCTTCGGGTGCAACGTGATCCCGTGGACGAAGCCCCTAAGAGGTGGCCGAGTTTTGATTCGGCGAGCGCTCGCAGCTGCGGTCAGCAGCGGCGATGTCATCTATGAGGCGTACAGCTTGCTTCATCTAACCTCAAATATGATGATGGCCGGAGATCCCCTGAAAGAGGTGCAGAACGAGATCGAGAAAAGCTTTGCTACGATACGGGATAGAAAGGTTCAGTTTGCTGCTGATACCGTAGCCGCTCAGCTCGCAATCATTAGAAGCATGCGCGGCCTCACGCGCTCATTCGGTTGCTTGGATGACCAACAGTTTGACGAGCTAGAGGTCGAGCGATCGTTGGCTCGGAGTCTGGAGCTGTCACCTAGTGAAACCGTCTACTGGATCCGCAAACTTCAGGCGCGATTTCTAGCCGGCGATTATGCTGCGGCTGTTGATGCTCGCTCCAAGGCGGAGCCCAAATTATGGACTATGCCGACAGAGCCCTTGATCGCGGAGTTTCACTTCTTTGGTGCGCTGTCTCACTCATGTTACTGCGACAAGCTAGGCGAAAGCGAACAACAGCAACATTGGCTTATCATTGATGCCCATTACAGACAGCTGCAGATATGGGCGACGAATTGCCCCGAAAATTTTGAGAATCGGACTGCCCTGGTCGGCGCTGAAATTGCAAGGCTCGAATACCGGGATGCACACGCAATGCGACTGTATGAACACGCAATCCAGACCGCAGCACGTAACGGTTTCGCCCACCACGAGGCAATCGCTTGCGAGCTTGCAGCGCGCTTTTATGCTGCGCGTGGTTTTGACAGAATATCCCGGGTTTACCTGCAGGACGCCCGGCGCGGCTACCTTCGTTGGGGGGCAGATGGCAAAGTGCGTCAGCTCGACGAGCAGAATCCCCACCTCAGCCATGAGGAGACCGCTCCTGCCGTGAATGGCCTGAGGATCGGAGCTCCGGTTGAGCATCTTGATCTCGCGACGGTAACAAAAGTGTCGCAGGCGATTTCCGGCGAGATTGTTCTTCAAAAGCTAATCGACACGCTTATGCGGACTGCCATTGAGCAGGCCGGCGCCGAACGAGGTTTGTTGATTCTGCTACATGGAGGCGAGCCACGGATCGAGGCGGAAGCCACAACGGTAGCGGATGCGCTGCTTGTAAAGGTGAATGAACAGCCCGTAACGCCGATGGCTCTTCCCGAGTCCGTGCTGCATTTCGTCCTGCGTGTCCGCGAAAACGTCATTCTCGAAGATGCTGTCGCCGAGCCTTCATTTGCGGAAGATCCGTATATCCGCGAGCGCAAAGCGCGTTCTATTCTTTGCCTGCCACTGATCACGCAGGGCAAGCTGATCGGCGTACTTTATCTGGAGAATAATCTCGCCGCGCGCATATTCTCGGCTGGCCGCAACTCGGTGCTGAAAATGCTTGCGTCCCAAGCTGCAACAGCGCTGGAAAACAGCCGCTTGTACAGCGAAGTTCAGCAACGGGAGTCGAAAATCCGGCGCTTACTTGACGCTAACATCATTGGAATATTCATCATTCGCGAAGGAGGCGAGATCATCGAAGCAAATCAAAGCTTTCTCACGATGGTTGGATACGACCGAGAGGATCTCGTCGCGGGGCGAGTGAACGGTCTCGACCTGACACCGCCAGAATGGCACGAGCGTACACTGAATGCGCGAACAGAAGCAAAAAGGACCGGAGCGGTTCAGCAGTTCGAGAAAGAGTATGTCCGCAAGGATGGCAGCCGCGTGCCGGTGCTAGTTGGCCTCGCCGTATTCGATGCGCGAGACGACCAAGGTGTTGGCTTCGTCCTCGACCTGACAGAGCGAAAGAGAGCGGAAGCGGAAGCCCGTGAAAGCGAACGACGGTATCGCGAGACTCTGATGGGGCTGGCACACGCCAATCGGATCACGACAATGGGACAGCTGGCCGCCTCAATCGCCCATGAGGTCAACCAGCCGATTGCCGCGATCCGGAGTAATGCGGGGGCGGGGCTAAATTGGCTCGGTGCTCAACCCCCAAATCTGGAAGAAGTTCGGCAGACCTTCGGGTTGATTGTCCGTGACAGTATGCGAGCAGGGAACGTGATCCGCCGGATCCGCGCTCTTATGAATAAGGCTCCTATGCAAACGGAGCTTCTCGCAATTGACGAATTGATTTTAGAGGTGCTGGGCCTAGTTCGCGCGGAACTTGCGAAAAATGATGTATGGGTGCAAACGCGACGGACTGAGGCGTTGCCGCTCGTCCGGGCAGATCGCGTCCAGGTGCGGCAGGTGATTCTCAATTTGATCACGAACGCCATCGAGGCCATGAGCGAGATCAACGAAAGTGATCGCGAGTTACTGATCAGTGCGCGGACAGATGACTCGAATAACGTAGTGGTCACTTTTCGGGATACGGGTCCAGGGCTCGATCCGAACTGCGCTGACCGCGTGTTCGATGCGTTTTACACCACCAAGTCCGAAGGCATGGGCATGGGGCTGGCCATTTGCCATTCTATTATTGAGGCGCACGGAGGCCGGATGTGGACGGGCGCCAATGATCCTCGCGGGGCCGTCTTTCAGTTCAGCATGCCGGTTGCGCCGGAGGGCGTGGATCGGTCGGAACAGGTCTCTTCAACGTCTTAGGCTCGAATTCGACATCGAGCAGGGCGCTCCGGGAGCCCCGATCATCGTGACAGAAGCAACGGCGAGACCTCGAGGATTTGAGACATTCGCGTTTCTTACTGCCCATCGGGGAGTGTTGGAGCGTGCGCAGATTGTCGCGAATTGTCAGAAGATCTGCAATCTGACCCTAACGTCGGATTCAAGACGCTTTGAGGGCTTCCTGCAAGTCTCAGAGGCTTGCAGGGCGTCAAGCGGAATCAGACGAAAGCTGCACACGCAGTGTTCGAGAGAATGACGGCAATCGCCCTCCAAAGCATCTTTTGTTTGAGTCGGGAGGGCGACATGATTTAACTTAATGCATGCAACCGTCGCCTGTGGCAGTGCAGATCTTCAGTGTGGGTGATCAGTTCGGCCCATCGCAACATTCCGTACTAAACTGGTTTCGAAACCGCTTGCTTTGATAACCGTGGAGCCGGGGCAGCCCACTTGAATCCGATCTCAATGCAGAGCATTCTGTCATGCGCCCCGAAGCGCACCTCGGATTGCAACCGGTGTACCGCTCTTCTTCTCCGGAGTTGGCCTCGGGGCCGCGCGCCGCTGTTGGCGGTTGCAATAGCTGACGCGCAAGCGATGGCGTCCTGTATGGTTTTCTCTGCTCTGTGAAAAGCACCTGCCGCGAGCAGGAACCGTCCGCTGCCGGCGCATCGCTGTGCAGAAGGAGAGCAGTCGAGATATGGAGAAATGCAGGTGGTACCGCGTCGTTCACAATACGTCGTTCGGGTTCGTCATCGCAATGAGGTGAGCCACACGACGGTCTTCGTCACGGTCGCTCTTTGATAACCCCTCGATGACGCCGGCGCGATCCGCCGCGTTGCGGTTCTGGCTCATCTTCCGCGTGCCATCGAACCGTGTAATTTGCAATCGCAGGCCGACAATCCCCTTCAGCTCCGTTTTGATGAAATCGGCACGGGCGTCAGACACCGCCCAGCGGTCTTTGCCCGAGCGCTCATGCACATCGGTCAGCCGCGTGACCACCCTTCGCAGCCGATCGGCATCATCGAAGAATTCGATCGGCCCGTAGGCATGCACAGCGACATAGTTCCACGTCGGTACGGCCTCGCCTCTCTCGTGCTTGGTCACGTACCAGGAAGGGCTGACATAGGCCTCCGGCCCAGCGAAAATGGCCATCGCCTCGCCAGCCGGTGTCAGCTTCCACTGCGGGTTCGCACGCGCCACGTGGGCGTAAATCGTGCCCATGGAGCCTTCGCGCTCGTCGAGTACTACGGGCAGCATCGTTCCAACAAGCCCTCCGTGAGTAGCGGTGATCAGTGTCGCCGTGCGTGCCTCGCGCATCGTCCGATGAACGTCGGTGATATCGACAACTTGGAAGGAGGGCGGCGTGTACATCGACGAAGCTCCCCGGCAGCCCGACGGAAAGCCGGGCGACTCATGATTCGGACTGGGGTACGCCTCGTGTCGGATCACCGAAACGATCAGTTTTGGTGGGTATTTTCGTTCCTCCGCGCGCGCTAGGCCCTTGGGCCAGTAAGCCTATGATGCGTCAAAGGTGCAGGTGCAGATCGGAGGGTGCGTTTGCACGCTGGCCAGCCGTTGCCTTCCACGCGCCGCCTGCAGACGAATTCGGCTCTTCGTGCCAATGACTGCAGCACATGAGCAGCTTCACCTTAGGGCTATGAGTGGGACGCCAGAATTGCGGCTGAGCCCTGCCGCATCAGCTCGCCGCGCCGCAAGTCGCAGGTTGCCGGTGACTGGTTGTGCTAGATCCGCGCCGGCACTGGACGGACATATCACAAGGAAATCTTAGCCATTCCGGCGGCGTGTGAGTGCCGGTCAAGAAGTCGATAAGAGGCGTCCGTCCGTGCGATGTGTCTGGCACGCGACATACGGGCCCAATCTGGCCCATATCGCAGACAGGGGCCTAACATCCGACGTGAAATCCAGGATTACGAGGATCCCAGCCGCGCCGCCTATCTGTTTCCCGCGGGATGCGAATGCACCACGCGTTCTGGTGCTGGTCGAAAATGCCGAAGAGCTCAAGCGCCTCCCGCCGGTCCAGCACGTCAGGAGCGGCGGCCCATCCTCCTAGGCCAGACGTGTTGCACCCTACACCATTCCTCTGACGGGACTCTCGAAGCATCGACCGCTGCTTTCATCGGCCGTGATTGGCTCAATGGCTACCCAGATCCATCACAGCTGGTGCGGAGCGTGCGGCTGCACCTGTTGCGTAGCATGGTTCCGATATTCCGATCCTGCCTTATTGAGGACGATCTGATGGCGTTAACGCCGGATGCTGATGGCCTATTCCAGTTCAGCATTTGAGTTCGAGAGTTCAAGTCCTCGTGCGGGTTTTCGGGGTAAAAGAGAGCACATGCCTATGAGGGACACGATGAAGCACATCAAACGGTCGTTGCGCGTGCTCGGTGGACTTGCTGTCGTCGTCGGCGTCTCTTCCGTGCTCGGATCGAACTATGTGCGATCGGAAGCCCTCAATGGCTTTGGCTCTGCAGCGACGGGCGGCCTTGGAGGCGAGGTAGTTCAGGTCAGATCAACCAAAGCTCTGAAGTATGAGTTGTGTCGTTCGTACAGCTTCGGGCGCTGCAATGACAATAGTCCGCGCGAGATCCAGGTAGCCGGAACCATAGACTTTACCGGTACGGAAGGGCAAGGCGAGGGGCAGGGTTGCCAATACGGCCGTGCTTGTTCGGCACCGTATAAAAGTGAGTCCCTTCTCCTTATAGATGGCAACGATGCGCATTGCGACGGCAAGGAGAAGACATTGGTCGGCTTCGACAGGGCCGGCAAGCACCCGCTGGAGATTGGCTCAAACAAGACGGTGATCGGCGTTGGCCCGAGCGCGACAATCAAAGGGAAGGGGCTGCGCCTAAATGGGGTCAGCAACGTCGTTATTCGCAACCTGACCATCAGTGATATCAATCAAGGCATGATATTTGCCGGCGATGCTATTGCAATTGCACGAGCCGACCTGGTTTGGATCGATCACAACCGGTTTTATAATATCGGGCGGCAGATGATTGCCGGCGGCCTTGGCCCTACGACGAATATTACGATTTCCTGGAACGACTTCGATGGCAGCGATACCTATTCCTCCTATTGTAACGGGGAGCACTATTGGAATCTCCTTTTTCTTGGTGTCCCGCAGACGATCACCATCGCAAATAACTATTTCCATGAGATCTCAGGGCGGGCGCCGCACATTGACGGTGCCCAGGCTATTATTCATCTCCTCAACAACTACTTCCACAACACGAACGCGCAACAGAGCGGCGGATTCTTCCATGCAGTGGATGCTGGACCATCTGTGCAGGTGCTGATCGAGGGCAACTACTTTGACAACATTGAAACACCTGTAAAGACTGGTAGTGGACATATCTTTGGCTTGTTGGGCAAATCCAGCCGGACCGTGCAGAACATCTGCCTTACCGTGCTCGGACGTCGGTGCATCGAGAACATCGCGAGCGCAGTGCCGCGGATCAATGGCTTTCGCCTGGATGAAGCCGTAGTTCAATCGTTTGGAGCTCTTCCAAGGTCATCTATTGCTCTTCCATTTCCAGCCGATGCTGTTTCGGCAGTGATCACGGCCAGGGCAGGTCCCGGACACCTTGAGAGCCGGTGATGGTCCGTTCGCAGAGGCGGCTCGAGACTGGCCGATTGCCGCAAACTGTTAAGCGGAGGGCGCATACTGGACGAGAACAGCGCGCAAAGCTGGCTGCCCGACGTTGCACGGGAACCGTATGGCCTTTCTCTTCGGGCCGAGCGGTACATTTCCTATCGACTATGCGCCCCATGCCTTTCGCCGCCGACCCGGGTGGGTTGGAAAGAGGGTGGGAGGTGGCATCGAGTTCCTGGCAAACTGTTCGACTCAAACCCGGTCCCGTACCTGACGGAGGTTCACAGCTCCGTTTTCCAACTGGCATGGTGCTTGCTCGAGAGTACCCGTAGCGCGAGGCTCGCCTAGGAAACCTAGTCACACGCGCCCTTGTCCGCTTGAAGAATCCGCAAAGCTTGGAAATATTCGCAATGAAACAAACGGCTTCGACCGAGAGGGTCATTCCACTGACCGACGTCGTCAAGCGCGCAGCGCGCATCGGTGTTGAAATCGGAAATATTAAGCTCTCGGGTGATTTACCGAGCCAAACCATCGCTGAGATCACCAGCTTGCTGCTCGAACACAAGGTGATCTTCTTCCGCGATCAGGGGCATCTTGATGACGCGGAGCAGGAGCGATTTGCTGCTAGATTGGGAAGGCTGGTGCCGCATCCGACACTCGGTACGGTCAATGGAACGGCCTCGATCATCGAGCTTGATTCCGCGCGCGGAGGTAGCCGGGCCGATGTATGGCACGCCGATGGAACCTTTCTCGCGGCGTATCCTAGACTTGCGGTGCTGCGAGCCATTGTGGTCCCATCGTCCGGTGGCGATACGATTTGGTCGAACGCTGTGGCCGCCTATCTGGATCTGCCGCGGCCGCTCCAACGGCTTGCCGACGAACTCTGGACCGTTCACAGCAACGCCTTCGACTACGCCGGGACCTGCCGTGTTCGCGAAATCGACCAGAAGCATTTTGATGAGGTCTTTACCAAAACGATCTATGAGACGGAGCACCCGGTGGTCCGTGTACATCCCGAGACCAGCGAGCGCGCCCTGGTGCTCGGCGATCTGGTGCAAAGGTTTATTGATATCCCAAAACGCGACGGTCAGAAGCTGTTTGATCTATTCCAGTCTCATATCACGGCACCCGAAAACACCGTACGTTGGAGCTGGAAAGAAGGCGATGTCGCGATCTGGGATAACCGCGCAACGCAGCATTATGCGGTCAACGATTACGGTGACCAGCATCGCGTCGTTCATCGTGCCACAATCGATGGTGACGCGCCCGTCAGCGTCGACGGTCGAAGCAGTGTAACGCGCCTCAAGACGACGAAGCGCCCGTCCACGAAGGTTGCCTAGCAAGGCTCGGCAAAATTCACCGATCATGCACTGCTCTTATCGCATGTTCGCGCGAATAGATGTTTGGAAGAGAAGTGAACCCAGCAGAACGCCACGCGCAATTGGATGGGAGCGCTAACGCGCCGCAGACTCGGGAGGCGACCTCCTTGCTGGAGTAAGATGCTAAAGCTCGTCTCGAGCGACGAAAATGAGTCAGCATTCGAGTGGCGCAAGTCATCCGGCCGCGTCCCGTCGATTTGCCGCCGAAGGGAGGCACGTGTCCGCCGACCTCGCGCAGTGCCACGACCGTCGACAGAGATAGCGATTGCCGTAGTTGGGTAGCTTTGGCATCTGTGTCGCGGTTCCGCTTACCACACCCCTTCGGCGTGAACTAAGCTCCGAGGGCACGATTTCGGCCTGTCATGGCAGAGTACGAGCTCGGGCGCGAGTCTGACGAGCTGCACCAGCAATCATCCGAAAGCAATGTCGCTGCCGCAAGCTCAGCACTCGATTGAACAAATGAGCATGGGAGATCATTCCGCGGCCGGAGGGTATAGCTCTTGCGCAAGTACGACGTCGGCCTATCGCTCGTAGACGGAAGCAGCAAAGGCTCTAACCTACCATTCCCAACAGCATGCTACGTTGGATATCAAGGCTCAATTTACGCGGTACCCGGCTTCGCGTCAGGAGCACAGCGGATACCAAAATCGCCGTGATGGGTGGCCCATACCGTTGAAAAGGGCGGGTGGGATATCGACTACATGACGCTCCGCGCAGTCCTGAGAGCCTAGAAGAATACCGACGTAGATACCAATATATTCAGGGCGTGTCCTGTTTGCGGCGTGTAGGTAATGTTTGTCGGGTGATTGATGTACGTCAGTCCTACGGTTGTATATATCCCGGGCGCCAGATGCGCCGTATACAGTCCCGAAATTGCTGTGCTGTCCCGGTGCGCCAGCTGCTCTTTCGCCAATGCAGCGTCCACCGCGAATTGGCTCCAGATGGTGTTGTTGACAACAAGACTCATCTGATCAGTGGGCCGGCTGTCAAACAGGCCCTTCGCATACAGGCGAAGCTCGTAGTACTGGCTAGCCCTATTTAGGTCAGGCGGAGCGTACATTACAGAGAACCCGCCATAGATTCCGCGAGATGCCGAGCCATGGACGTCAGACTGCCAGAATTGCCTATCCGCAGCTACATAGTAGACGCTGTTCGCCTTGGCTGTCGGTTGCGTCGGATGCTGTAGGTCCGTGTAGCTGCTGTTGTTAAAGCCCGCGCCAGCCCGCAGCCAAGTCTCAGGTACCCCGGGAGTAGGCTTGTTCTTATAGCAAACTTCATCAAGTAAAAGAATGCCCGCCTCGCGCGTGCTCCAGTTCAAGCCAGTGGGATTTTCGCTTACATGCGTATATTGACCGGCTGGACTAAGCGAGCGCTGGATTGAGAGCTTGTTATATAAGCGATCGTCAAAATTGTACTTCAGATTAAGAGCCGGCGTTGGCGCCCAATTGTTGCTCATGCCTGCTTGGAATAGCATCTTCGACGAGGGTCCAAAAACTTTTTCTCCGGCACCCGCAAACTCATGTTGGTTCCTGAGGTGACCCACTTTGAGTTCGATCTTCCTTTCGAACAATGTTTGATAGTAGGAAACTGCATTGATTCCCAGTCGGTCTGGTCCGGCGCTCTTC
Source organism: Bradyrhizobium sp. 35 (assembly GCF_023073215.1). NCBI lineage: Bacteria > Pseudomonadati > Pseudomonadota > Alphaproteobacteria > Hyphomicrobiales > Nitrobacteraceae > Bradyrhizobium > Bradyrhizobium sp. 35. The sequence goes on along the minus strand of NZ_JADPJC010000048.1, from coordinate 45,552 downwards.
CATGTCCAATATTGATGCTCGGCTCCCACGACGATCTGACCGTCGGGAATTCCAAACCGAGCGAGGTCATAGGTCACGATCATAGAGTTGACCGTACTAAATGTCGGATTCTGCCCGACATATTGTTGATTGGCGATGGTGCTTCTGGCCGCATTACCGAGTTGATTGTTGATAAACGTGTTTAGGGTCCAGCCAGCGAATCCAATCCCGAGATCCGAAAGCTCGGATCTGACAGAAGCTGTATCCTGATCTATGGTGTCCGCAGGACCAGGACCAGTGAACGCCGCACCTTTTTCGCGGAGCTTCTCGAATTTTGCGAATGGGTCAATCTGCTTTTGACTTCTGCTCTTGGCGGTGACCTCCGCACTGTCGCGCGTTGTGGTAGACCTAGTTGCTTTTGGCAGCAAGTTCCCAGAAAGGCGCGCTGCTCCTTTGGGCCTGCCGCTTCGGAAGGTTACAGCCAGATTCGAGATTGTTTGGAGTCTTGCCTCGGCGAGCTCATCGGGGCTGTGACTTCTAGGGCCAGAGATATCACCAGGTTCTGCCTCCGCCGAACTGCAGGCGAGACTAGCTATCAGGGAAAGGAGAATACGCCCTCTTGGCTTCGCACTTGGTCGAGAGATGAAAGCAACTGCGCCAGCCGAGTATGCCCGCATGGATACTGGCGCTATACCGCAACAATACATCGTGATTTCCACGTCCGTCGATTTGAATAAGGTGCACGTCCACCTGACGGCATAGGCCGGTTCGCGATCCTAGCGCTCAGCGCGATGTAGGTGACGCTTGAGGCCAGGCGGCATCTCTGTGCCGACGAGACCCGCCCAGCCTTCCGTGCTATCACCACTGCTGGCGCAGCTTGGCCAACGTGGTGGTACCCAGCGCGGCGCAACCCAGCCGCTCGATCGCTAAGCGAGTGCAAGCATTTGCTGCACCGTGTCGAGACGGAGAGTGGCCTGCTCGATGTGACGTTCGCTGGCAAGAGATTGGCGGCCAGCGCACGGAGCCCAGGGATTCTCGCGACAAATCCGTTGCCACGAGGATGTTCTTCAACAGAGAGCCGCGCCAGTAGCTGAGCTCGCATAAGAACGCGCCGGACCCTAGAAACGCCTGCAGCTCGGTCCATGGGATGAAGCACAGGCGGGCAGAAGGGGCTAACATCTTTTGACGCCCGTAAGCTCGCTGAGGCCGGCACGAGGCCTTGATTGGCTCTCATGGGAAGATGGAGAGCGCGATTGGAGGCGTTTTGATAGCTGCGGGACCAGACAGAACATCCATCAGCTCGATTGGATTTACCGGATCTATATCGCATCGCGACTTCGTCCTTGATGTGGCCCGAGCGAGTTTCACCGGCACTGACTGGCATGTGTCCGTCATCTCCATCAATTGCTAGGTTTGGTAGGTTGACCGGGCGCGGGACGTCGGCCTCGCTGTGCGAATCCTAGGTATCGTGCCGCTCGGCGCGAGACCGTCCCGGCGTCAGGGACGAACTCCGGTATGGCAGCATAGAGTGGTGCCATTCGGGAAGGTCGCTTCGATTCCGGTTGCGCGAGGCTCTTACGGGAAACTTGTTTCGATCCCGCGGGATCCGGTTCTAACTGTGGTGCTCGATTATCGTTGGCGCCGTGTCGCGCTCGGCGCTGGTCCTTTTGTGCTCTTTGGTCTAGCTCATCGCGTCGACCAGCTGCTGCTCTGGATTGCACGCAGCGGATCGTAGCGATCCCGGTCGAGGGGCGACCATGCACATCAATAGGATCCGTCGTGCATCACCACGAAGCGCTCCTCTTTGCTGGGAGTTCCAGCGTAGATCGCAGGCTGATTGCGGTATCCCGCGCTGCCAGCGCTTGAGGAGGTCGAAATATCCTCGTACATCCGGACGAGCTTGATCAGGTTTTCGATACCGAAGTCGCTGAACGCCTAGATCTCATCTTCTCCGGCGCGCTAGACCCAGATGAAGCCGTCCTCGATCGCCATTTTGTTGGCGGCCTCCCGCAGCCAGTCGTCGTCCTGGTCGAGGTCCGCGGCCACACGGGCAATGGTGGTGATGTGATGAACTTTGTCGGTCACGCCGCTTGAGCGGACTGCGTTGCAGTCGAGGGCGTCCAATTCCCGGCAGCAACTCGCCTAGCCGTCTTCGCGGTAGGGCCGGGTCGGCTCTCGTCCCGCAGCTGCGCACGGCGTCGTTTACGAATTTGGCGCTGTACGTGAGTGCACCAGGTGAGCGAAAATCGTTACCCGGGCTTCTGGGCGCATAAGGGAAGGTGATGCATTCATACGATCAGCGCTCCTTGGCTGGTCTTAGCAGAGCGGCGCGCCAAGATAAGTATCGAATGCGGCGGCCACAGCGCGAGTTAGAAAACGATGCTCCTGCCTCACGCGGATGAATCCCTTTTCTACCTCCACGATCCCATCCTCGGCGAGCATTGCCAAGCGTTCGGGTGAACCGAGGAAAGGGACCGGGTCAAATCCATGAGTAATGCAAATTGCCGGCACGTCGACTTCGAAATCGCACATCAGCCGCTCGATGATTGCGGCCCGGACGCGGTCTTCGAGGCTGAGACAGTAGCCCTTTGCCGTCGCCAGACGGCTGGCATTGATTTGGTCGCTGTAAGAACCCGCTTCAACTTCGTTCTGGACGTAACCGTCGCCAAGGCGGCCGATGGCCGACGGGCCAAAGCCGATGACTTTGTGACGGGTGTCGGCCGAGTAACCCAGTGAGTTCCGCCGCAGGCGACCGGCTTTCTGCGCCAGCGTGAGCTCATCGTCCGGCAAGGCGAAATGGTCGAGTCCGATTTGGCGGTAGCCCGCAGCAATCAGTGTATTGGCCATCGCCGCGGCCTGTTCTGCACGGGCAGGGCTGTCTGGCAGCGTTGCCTCGTCGATCAGGCGCTGATTCTTCTTAAAGGAAGGAACGTGCGCGTAGCCAAATACCGCAAGCCGGTCTGGTCGCATGGCCACCGCCGTAGTCGCGGTCTGAACGCAGGACTGCACCGTCTGATTTGGCAGACCGTAGATGAGGTCGAAGTTGATGCGGATTACTCCATGCTGCCGCAGCATTTCGACAGCGCGCTCTGTTTGTGCCTCACTCTGAACGCGGTTAATGGCCTTTTGAACAATTGGGTCGAAGCTCTGGACGCCCAGGCTCGCGCGATTCACGCCGGCAGCCGCTAACGCTTCGGATGTGGCGAGCGTGAACGTGCGCGGGTCGATCTCAACAGCGATGGCGGCCGTTTTCGAAACCGCAAAGCGGCGGCGCAGAAGTTCCATCAGCGCCCCGAACTGCGCGGGCTCGATGAGGGTCGGCGTTCCACCGCCGAAGTGCACGTCGCTCACAGGCAGCCGTTGCGGCACCTGCGCCCCGACCAACTCGATCTCCTTACGAAGAACCGCCAAATATTCTAGGATGGGTGAATCCCGGCGAGTGATGCTTCGAGCGAAGCCGCAATACCAGCAAATCGATCGACAGAACGGAACGTGGAAATAGAGCGACACGGACTCATTAACCGGCAGGCGCTGCAGCCATTTCTCACAGGCTTCGGCGCCGACCACCGTGGAGAACTGGGCTACAGTTGGATAAATGGTGTACCAAGGAAGGCGAGCATCGCAATACTTTTCCAGGACCGAGGTCTGCAACGATTGTTATCCTATGTTTACGAAGTTTGTGGTCGCAAGCGAAGTCTTTTGCATTCCTTTTTGCCGATAGTATCCGGAATGTCGCTAGACAATTGGAAGCTTGCGTGACGGCCGATCTGCTGACGAAACGCGGTGTGGGATAGCAAGCCGTTCCTCTCGAAGACAGAGAACAACCGCTGCAGGCGAGATACTCGAATCAACACGGCCACGGCGGGGCCCCAGATTCAACTCCGCTTCGCTAATCTCCGACGTTCGCCAACGAGACATCCACCGGGGCCGTTGACGGTGCTAGAGCTCGAGCTGCTCCACGACTTGACTCGTGCGAGGTTTGTCGATCAAAATTGGTACGTCGCCTCGCAATCTTCAGCAACTGGCCAGGTTTGGTAGTTGACTTCTGCCTGGCGTATTCCCCATCCACCCAGGATACTGCGCCGGCTCGGGGACATCCCGGTACGTAGTTGAACTTCACCAATGCGCGGATCGTCGGTGTCGCGCGGCGCCACGGCTGTTGGCGTGAGTGTGCTCGAGTTGGTATGGAAAAAGTAATGACCGGGTAGGCGAGCGAGAAGTGATCGATGCAATTGAACAGCCGTTCAGACTTGCCACCGGTTTTGCACAGATCGTCAAGGCACCTATGGTGGGTGGTGGTCGTCTTCGTGTGTCTGGGCACTGCAGGGGTCTATTTTTTCGACCAACGTCAGACCATATCTCGAGAGCTCGGCGGTCCGTGAAGTTGCTCCAAGGCTGAGCTTGTCACCGACGCCGGGGCGGTACCTGTCGGAGGTTCCATCCGGACAGGCTCACGGTCAAGCGGCTTCACCCGAGCCCGTGTACTTCGTCGGGCACGGCGTGTGCAGAAACTTCTAAACACCGGCGCAAACCAGGACGTCGGGCGCTTCCCGAAGACGCATAGCCGGAACCGAGGCTCAAGACCAGAACGCATTCTTCTTCAAACAGAGCATCCAGCCTCTTGAGATTGGATGAATTGACCTACGATCGAGCCTCCGCCTCAAACAGTCTACTCGACGCCACTGTTCGTCCCATAGCCACAAAGCGCGCAAACCAACAAGCAAATCGTCCGAATGGACCATCCGGCGCATAGGCCCGGGAGATCGCGGCGCGCCTGATAGCTCTACGCGGTATTCCTGACTGCGTCAGCTAGCATCGCGTAAAGCTGCCGCTTGCCGACATGCAAGAAATGCGGTTAAGACAACGCCGCAGGCAAATTGCCAGAATGATCGCATCGGCGCGCCCTGAGGCCCAGCGTGACGCAAGGCGCTTCCAAATGACAATTTGAATCTGGGGAGTTCTAGCTTGATGGTCGCGCGACCATTGGAGTTTTTATGCACGCGCCTGCTACTTTGGAGGCGTATGTTTCCCTTTCATGGTTGACAGTTTTCATTCGTCCGCCATAGAAAAAGGGTGGTCCCCCGGGGATGCGCGCAATACTCAACTGCTTCGGTCGCAAGAATCGGATTACCGTTCGCCTAGCATATTCGGTGACGCGGGGACTTCGGGAGGGCGGTGGCTTCAAAATCGTAGGCGAGACAGGTGAGATTAAATTGTATCGCTTCGAGCTGCGAAATCGACCTGAGGCCATCTGACGGAACTGATCGAAAATGAGCCACGCTTCGGAAGTATCAGTTGAGCGGATCACGATTCCAATCCTGCAGCGATGGAAGCAGGAGCGGCGGCGTGTCGCCATGACCACCGCCTACGATGCGGTTACGGCAGGCATCGCTGACCCCATCGTCGACATCATTCTTGTCGGCGACAGTGTTGGCAATGTCTGCCTCGGATTCGACAGCACGTTGCCTGTCAGCGTGGCGATGATGAATCATCATCTCGAGGCCGTTGCGCGCACAAGGCCCCGTGCCCTGCTCGTGGCCGATATGCCGTTTCTTAGCTTTCACCTCTCTCGGGAGGAGACGATACGCAACGCCGGAGGATTCCTGCAGCGAGGTGCAGATGCAGTGAAACTCGAGGGCGGGGCCAAGCGCTTGGCAATGGTGCGCGCCCTGGTCGATTGCGAAATTCCCGTCATGGGCCATCTCGGCCTCACCCCGCAGAGCGTCAATATCATGGGCGGATTCAAGGTGCAGGGCCGGAAAGCCGATGACGCTTTGCGGCTGCTTGATGACGCTCACCGTCTGCAGGAGGCCGGATGCTTCGCGTTGGTGCTTGAAGGCATTCCGGCCGAGCTAGCCCAGCGAGCGACCGAATCGCTGTCGATACCAACTATTGGAATCGGCGCGGGTCCCGGGTGCTCGGGCCAAGTGCTCGTATTCCATGACGTGCTGGGGCTGACCGAAGGTCATCGGGCCAAATTCGTTCGCGCCTATGCAGATGGTTTTCAGCTGTTGCAGGAGGCGCTGTCGCGCTGGGCTACCGATGTCCGCAGTGGAGCGTTCCCGGCGCCGCAAGAGTCCTATCGGCTTCCTGAAAGCCTGGGTGACATCATCGCAAACTGGGCTCCTCCTAAGACAACCTGATGTAAGGTGCTACGATGCAGACGATTACGACGGTCGCTGAGCTTCGTCGTGAACTCGCGAAGGCGTGCAGCGCGGGCAAACGCGTCGGGCTCGTGCCGACAATGGGCTATTTGCACGATGGCCACCTGGCCCTGATCAAGGCGAGCCGAGCACAATGCGACGTCACCGTCGTTAGCATCTTCGTCAATCCGACTCAGTTCGGACCAAACGAGGATCTCAGCAGCTATCCTCGCGATTTCCTGCGCGATGAAAAACTGTGCCGCGATGCCGGTGTTGCGATTGTCTTTGCGCCCGGTGCACGGGAAGTCTATCCGGCTCAATTCGAGACCTTCGTCGAACCGGGCGAATTGGCGAAGCCACTATGCGGGGCTTTTAGGCGTGGGCATTTTCGCGGCGTCGCAACCGTGGTATGCAAGCTGTTCAACATGGTGCATCCGGACGTCGTGTTTTTCGGGCAAAAGGATTTTCAGCAATGCGCGGTCGTGCGTCGCATGGCAACTGATCTAAATCTTCCGATCGAGATCGTCACCGTGCCAACCGTTCGGGAACCGGACGGGCTCGCGATGAGCAGTCGCAATCGGAATCTGAGCGAGGAAGAACGTCGGCGAGCCGTTGCCATCAGTCGTGGGCTGTTCGCCGCGGCGGATGAGTTCCGCTCAGGAGTGCGCGAGGTGGACAAGCTGATTGCGATCGCGGAGCGGCATCTTGAGACCGTTGATCGGCTGCAATACCTTGAACTTGTCGATGGTGATACGCTCAAGCGCGCCACGAGTCCGTTGCGGCTTCCGGCGGCGCTCTGTGCCGCAGCCTACGTCGGTTCGACTCGGCTGATCGACAACGTACTGCTCGCGTTGCCAACTCTGTAGCGCAATTCAGAACCAAATCGACAAACTGTGTTCTTCTTATCCGTTTCGACGGTCTCGCCGGTGTAACCCTGGAAGTTCCGACGCGGCCGCCCCTCGCGCTTCGCCGCGGCAAGATTTCTAGCCGGGTAGATCGAAGTGGTCGGAAACTAATGCGCACGTAGCCCGCGTCGACCGGGGGCTTCCGCAATCAATTCCGACTGAAGATGACGCGCGACTGTCTGGGGCAGCGCGTATTCGCCGATCTTGCACTGATCCTCTTGAAGGAGAGAATATGCGCGTAACGGAACACCGACACGCGATCCGGACGGAGTTCGATGCATTTGGCACCGGATCTAGGTGTTTCGTCCCAAGCTTTGATGGTGCATTCTTATCGCATGATTCGAAGGATGCGCTATGGGTCAAGTTTTACACGGCTGCGCCACCACGACGGAGGCAGTCCGTCGTGCAATACAAAATAGTCAAGAGAGCTTGAGAGCGCTCGCCAAGCGCTACGGTATCAACCAGAAGACTGTCGCGAAGTGGAAGCAGCGCGAGACCGTCGCCGATCGCTCGACAGCCCCAAAGAAGCCAAGTCGACTGTCCTTTCCATCAAAGAGGAGGCGATCATCGTCGCCTTCCGGCGGCATACGCTGCTGCCACTGGACGATTGCCTCTATGCGCTGCAGCCAACCATCCCGCATCTGACGAGGTCATCTCTGCATCGCTGCCTCCAGCGTCATGGGATCAGCCGATTGCCGGAGGTCGAAGGCAGCAAGCCTTCGAAGAAACCGTTCAAGGCTTATCCGATCGGCTATTTCCACATCGACATTGCTGAGCTCCAGACCGCTGAAGGCAAGCTCTACCTCTACGTCGCCATCGATCGCACCAGTAAGTTCGCCTTCGTGCAACTGGTCAGAAGGACCTCCGCCTCGGCCTTCCTCGGAGCTCTGATCGCGGCGGTCCCCTACAAGATCCACACGATTCTCACCGACAATGGGATCCAGTTCACCTTCCCGCCGCGCTACGCGGACGGCCCGACGGCAAGATACGCGATCCATATGTTCGATATGCGCTGCAGGGAAAATGGCATCGAACATCGGCTGACCAAGATCAAGCATCCTTGGACCAATGGCCAAGTCGAGCGCATGAACCGAACGATCAAGGAAGCGACTGTCCAACGCTATCATTACGACCGACACGATCAGCTCGAGGCACACCTTGCCGACTTCATCACCGCCTACAACTACGCTCGGCGGCTGAAAACCCTGAAGGGCCTCACGCCTTACGAATACATCTGCAAATGCTGGACCTCCCAGCCACAACGATTCAATCTCAATCCGCTCCAGCAAATGCCGGGACTAAACACCTAGCACTACAGTTGCAGTTTTCGGGTGGTTCTGAATCTATGGCCACCATCATTCGGGATTTGATGATTGGTGGAGCGTCGGTCGAAGATGCGCAACGCTGTAGGCTTCTTTGTTGCGGCAGGCCAAGCAACGGATTCGTCCGCTGTTTACGCAGGAGCGGGTCGCAATCTCGGGCGGGGCAGCTTTCTGGATGGACTGTTGGGCAACGAGCGCATCCCTCCGCACATGGACAAGAATCAATGCCGGTCCATGTGCACAGCCAATTGGATGAAGAAGTCGTCAATGGCGAGCCGTGAGGGGGGCGTTGACCAAGACCGTGAGTCTAGCAGGCACATAAGCCTCTGCGTGTCTTCCATGATCAAAGTGTTTATGTCGGCGTCTACACTGCGATGTCGGTTGCCACAAACTATGGCAGACTACGCAAGCCCAGAGTAACAGGGTTGTAAACCCATCGCCTCGCATTGAGACCGATTGCGATCGGCCGATGGAGTTTCATCTCGTTGTCAGCTTTGCGACTGAGCCATGTTGACTTGTCGCGGATATGACTACGGAAGGCGAGGCCGCGTTGGCGCGCGCTGAAGGGCGTCACCGAATCGTAATACGCGGTCTCGAGGCGCACTCGGGTGCTTCGTGCTCCTTCCGTGCGCGACCGCGCTCACCAATCAGCAAGTAACAAGCTTGTTGAGAGCCCCCGACGCTCCATGCCTAGCCGGCACAGTTGTCCGATCGTATCGAGGTCGGATCGAGGCGTCACGTGCGTTTTCGCGGTGGCATCGTATTTGCAATCAAAGATGTCGTCGCGGATCGAACTAGAGTGACGATCGACGCGATCCGATATCACGCGCTGAACCGTCCGGCATGGCGGATTGCGCCAACAAACGATGTCCTCTCGACCGCCGAACCTGCGCACTCTCTGTCGCTCGGGAGCCCGTCGCTGGTACAGCGCCCGCGGGTCGTCTATCAATAAGGTCCCTGTCATGGCGTCTGCTGGTCAACCATCCTCTCGGTTAGCAACGCGTCTTGCATTCTTCGTTCCCGGGTTTGGCTTCGGCGCCTGGGCCCCGCTCGTACCATTTACGAAAGACCGGCTGGCGGCCGATGACGGCGTACTTGGCCTACTACTGCTCTGCCTGGGTGCTGGATCCATCATCGCGATGCTTCTGACCAGTGTTTTGAGTGTCCGCTACGGCGTCAGGCTGATCATTCTTGTGGGTGGGCTTAGTCTCGCGATCGTCCTGCCGTGCCTCACGACAGCTAGCAAGTTGGCGCTCGGCGTCGCGCTATTCGCCTTAGGCGCCTCGATAGGTTCGATTAGCGTGGCCGCGAACATTCATGCGATGGAGGTGGAGCGCACGGCGGAGTGCCCGCTGATGTCCAGCTTCCACGCTCAATTCAGCATCGGGGGACTTGTGGGGTCTGCAGCCATGACCGCTTTTCTCTCGCTGCAGATTGACGCATTTGTTTCGACTGTGGTCTGCTCGGGATTGATAGTGATCGCGATCATGCTGGCGTGGCCGCGATTGGTATCAACGGCGCAGGCGGACCAGGGACCGTCGTTCGTTCTGCCGCGTTCCATAGTGCTCCTTCTAGCCGCGATTGCGGCGATCGCCTTCCTTATCGAAGGCGCGATGCTCGATTGGGCTGCCTTGTTGGTCGTCGGCGCTGGTGTTGCTCCAAAGACGCAGGGCGGCTTAGCGTATGTACTGTTCTCCATAGCCATGACGGTGGGACGCCTTGCTGGCGACGCCGTCGTCGAACGCGCGGGGGACCGCGCGACACTTATGTTCGGAAGTCTACTGGCCTTGGCAGGTTTCGGAGCTCTGCTGGCGGCACCGGTGGCCGTCATCGCCATGATGGGCTTGCTGCTCATTGGTCTTGGCCTATCGAATGTCGCCCCGATTCTGTTCCGGCGCGCCGGCACGCAGGAGGCGATGCCCGTTGGTCCGGCGATTGCCGCGATCATGACGGTGGGTTATGCCGGAATTCTCATTGGACCAGCTGGTATCGGCTTACTGGCCAAGTACGTGGGACTGCCGGCCGCATTTGGGGTCCTAGCCGGGCTCATGTGCCTCGTCGTGCTCTTGGCGCCGATCGTGACGACGAACACAAGGTGAATGCGCTTGAAACGTGACATAGTGGCACCTCGCGGGCAAGAGAAGCTTCGATTGTGGCTTGTCTCTGATCGAGCAGACGGCAATGAGTTGCCTAACTGATATCTGCCTGTGGCGCCGATGATCGGCTCCTTTTTGCTGGTCCCGAAGCGGTGCGCTTCTCCGGAAGTGCTTCAGGCCCGGCGATTGGTGGTCGGCGCTCTTACAGAGATCTGCCTTCATGCCTACGATAGGTCGCTTGATGCGCTTGCTGATCGCCCAATCCCTTCCCTAGGCTTCTATGCCTATGTGAGTCCGCGCTTTCGGCTGTTCGCAAGCTCGAGCGTTCAACCCGATTGACCAAAGCGGACGTTCGCCGAGCAGGCGTTGATACCTAACGGACTTGGAAATACAGGTATCTGGTATCTCGCAGCCCCTGGACAGGTTTGTGCGGTGGCCTTAATCAATCTAATTCTGCAAACCCGGTCGATTTGATCATTCTTTCTCGGGACTATCCCGATGTTCGAAGCCTAGGCAACGTCGCGGGTGCGGGCGGTGCTCGATAGGGCCTACGAGAGTGAGAAGGACCACGAGATCGGCCTTCGTACGGATCTCGCATGGAAGAGTCTCGAAGTCGGCACCAGGAGAGAAAGCTCGATTGACGCGTACACGACGTGGAGATGTTGCAATTTTTGGTCGGCACGCTTTCTCATGGGAATGGCCCTTAGGATGGTGCCGCGCTTATCGCAAACCCTGCAGATGAACCGCTCCTTACAAGGCGAACGTGTGTCTGGCCATTAGTCGAGCCTAGACCGTGACGAGGTACTGCCGGACATTGGCGTCGACGATTGTCGTGTTTGAGATCAATTTCGACCGCCGACGCTCCCCGCATTTATCACGAAGCGCCTGCACCCGTTGGTTTTCAGAGTTGGTACGCGGTTTGGTCCGTTCGGGGCAACATTATGGCCCGACAATCACGATGAGAGCGCGTATTGCCTTATGAAGGGGGTGTTCCCGAAGACGATGCCTCATCTATTTTGCCCCCGAGAAGACGGGCGCACCGTACGGGGAGGCCGATCGTGGAGCTGGCCGAGGTTTGCGCAACGACAGGCTTCCCTGTACCGGAAGCGGGCGCTGTCACGGCGCAACCGGTGCGGAGTCGAGCCGCTCCGCAAGATCTGCCGATCCAATCAGTAGCGCGCCTGCCTGCTCGCTGCGTCACGATTGATGCGGCGCTGCGGCTTTCGCAGCAGCTTATTCGGCCAAAGTGACGATCTTTTACCTTGGCATGTGCCATACGCTTGAACACGCCTATGTCTTCCTGATCACGTCAGAGACGATCCATCGCCTCAATCGGCACCACTTGAAACCGCCCGCGCAAGGCATCGGTAATAAGCGCGCTGGCTGCCGAGGCTCTCGAACAGGGCAGGGATGAACCCAATGATGAGACTCTGGCATGTTCGAGACCCCTGCCTCAACGGCTCGTGCGCGCCGCGAGCGCAGTCGCTGACGAGATCGCGCGGCGCGGGCGATGAAAGGTCCACCGGTGAGTTGAAGAGGGGCGTGTTCAACATTGATAGCCACCCAACCCAAGCATGTAGGCGCAGCGTCTAGATGTGCTCACCTGTAGCCAGTTTCGCCCACCGACACAGACGATGATCCTCCTCCAGTTGGTCGTGCGAGTCCAGAATCGCTATCACATCAAATCGCACTCCCGCCGCGACCGCGAGAGGCCGGTGGACGCCCAATGGTCGAGAGGCGTGGTGCGAAGCGTAGTCGAGGGCGGAGCAAGGCCGCTGCAGCCTACCGGTTCAATATACGAGGCCCAAAATGGTCGCCACGTGCGCCCGTCCCCGCTGTTGGTCTGAGGGGCCGGTGGCGGGCGCAGCGGCTTGGCCGCCCTTCATTTCGTTTCGGCCTAAGGTGCGCCGGCCCCCTGAATTCTCCGGCTTCCGAACCCGTGACGGCCGCGGCGGGCTCTCAACCGAGGTTCAGAAAATGAGCAGGAAGAAAGAACGACGCCGTACTGACGTTGATGCGCGGATCGCAACAGCAGCGGCAGCGCAGGAAACTCTATTCCTTCCATTCGCCCGAGGTCGAGTACATCCGCAAAGGCAAGGCGGCAGCGCCTTGGAGTTCGGCGTCAAGGCCTCGATCGTCACCACCAACGGCCGCGCGCCGGGCGGCCAGTTCCGTGCTGCACGCTCGCGCACCGTCTGGCAATCACTATGACGGACACTCGCGCGGCACCATCATCGACGCGACGGAAACGCTAACCGGCTGCGCGATCGAGCGCGCCTATGTCGACCAGGGCTATCGCGGCCATAACACCGATAGGACCGCGCCGCGTCTTCATCTCCGGGCACGGGGCGTCTTCTGTCTTCTGCGTCATCGAGCGCGAGCTCCGGGCCGTTCAGCCAACGACCCATCATTGGCCACATGAAGAGCGACGGCCACCTCAGCCGCTGCCATCCCAAGGGCGTGAGGGCGACGCCAGCAACGTCATTCTCACCGCCGTCGGCGACAACCTCCGCCGCGTGCCCGCCTGGTCGAGGGATTTGCTGACATCAATCCTGATCGTCCTCTGGCAAGCAGGTGTCCGGTCGCAGGCGCTCAAACCGCCTTCTTAGCGGCGACGATTCCACGATGCTTGGCGGCAGCGAGTCAGTCCGAACCTGATGACGTTGGCCGTCGATCAAGCTCGCTTGGCTCCGAAGCCGCCGCACACAAGCTTGTCGAGATCGCGTCTGGTATTAAGCCGGTTCAGGACGGGCCACATCGCGCCGTCAACACGTCCGTCCTTAAGGTCGGCGGCAGCGGCGCAGAGCTTAGCGCCAGGATCAGAGCGCATGGATTTCTGTGGCTCAATTCGTTCGACATCTCTCCTGATTCGGTGTCTTCGACCGAAATGGCCGAGACACCTTATCTCCCTCAGATAGGCCCATCAAACGGCGAAACCACCTCGCACCGGCCTGATGGTGCCGTTGTACAAAGCACCTCGCCGATCCAGTCGAATTGTCGATTTCGCTGGGCTAAGGCTTGATCTCTGCCGCAGCTGTCCGTTTGCCTGCTCTCCTTGCTCCACCGCCTGCCAAACATGAATGCCTGCGGATATCGCATTACATAAAGTCACCATCCTCTTCGGAATCTGCTGCAAGCTCAGTATCACTATCGACCTTGGAGAGATAAAGCTGAGATTTAGTTGCACGCTGCCATTCACCAAGGCTGTTTTTTGTCCACTGGGCGGACTGAGTGGGGTCAAGTACCATGTCGTCCTCATCCACTTCGACGAAGCCCATTGTCTCTGCGCGGGCCTTCGCCTCTGCATTAGCAGGACGCCAGTTCACCAATGGTCGTTCGCCGTCTTGCCGAAGTTGATGTTCGAGCAGAATATCGCCGGCGTTGGCGACAAGCGGATGAGCAACCTGAAAATCCACAATTGAGGTGACTTCACTTCGTCCAGGGAACTGTTCTCGCCACTTATCGCTTTCGAACTCACTCATGTTGAATCCGGCCTCCGTTCTTTGGAGGCCGACGCTCACATTTCCTAATTGGTAGCTGTAATATCGGGCGTCTTCTGAATCTCTTCTGATACCGTATTCCCTCGCGACCTCTGCTGTGCGCTTAGCTCTTGCGGATACAAATTCCGAGTACTCGTGTGGATTGTTGGCGATGCGGTTGATTGCGTCGCTATGAAAGGTCCTCACTTCTGTCCTGAAGGTAGCTCTGTCGATCTCGACCACAGGAGGTTTTCGAACGAGGGAATAACTCGGTTGCGAAGGTGAGCTCTCAGCAGACTCCTGCAATCGCGTTCTAGCGAACGCATCGGCGAAGCCCTGGCTTTCGGCACCCGCTTCCTCAGCGTTGGCTGCCCGATGATATCTTTCCTCGGCCGGAATATCGGGCCAATTGTTAACGCGACCGTACATGACGACTGCACCCGGATCATACATCTTGCATTGTTTCAGGTCGTTAGACCTTACCCGCTTGATAAACAGCCTAGCTGTCCGTAAGCTGACGCCAGCGCATAAAGGAAAATCCGACCACGCCTTTGGGCAGCTCGACCGCGTATCGTGGATGCGTTGCGCGATGCAGGCTTCCACGTTATCCACCCCAAAACAAGGCGAAGAGGTGCTGGACTGGTGCAAGCGGCGCGTGGCAAGGGGAACACGATGCGGCGCACCCGGACCTGCCGAGGCGTCGAGCTCGTCGCGGTGCGCCGTGCTCGAACTCATGGAAGCTCCGCCTTCCAAAGCCGAGTCGGGAAGACAGGCAGCCGGAGCTGAGCCATCGACTACCATGCCCGAGGCTCGTCTTCCGATCTCGAGCCAGCTCTGCTGGGATCATTGGCGGACGACGGTCTGGCCGCCGGCTAAGTGGTAGATTGCCTGAGCGCAAACGCAGCCCTTGTGTCGCCGAAGCGCTCTCGCAGAAGCCGCGCATGCTCGTGGTGATCGCCTTCGCGACCAAGATGGCTCGGGCGATTTGGACCATGGCCACCCGGAAGGTGGATTGCGGAACCCAGCGCAGGCAGTGACGGCATCATGACGAATGCAGCAGAAATAGCCTGACGTTGGTGAAGGGTGTGAGAAGGCTACGACCCAAATGGGCGGAACGATCGAAGAGATCTGGATCAGGAAAACCAGTTAGAGCCGAGGTGCTCGGAGATGAGATTTGGACTTGATCCGCGGATCACCAGACCGGCCACGCGGCTTTTGAGGACGCCGTAAAGGAAGTCCTGACAGAAAACCGCATCGTCCACACGCCGAACGTCAGAAACTTCTTGCATCACGGGCGGCAACGACAGAGGGCTCTACACGAAGTACCGTTAGCCCGCCAGTGGCCGCCGCCAAGTCGTCGTTTGGTCCGTCAATCGCGTATAGGAAAGGACAGATCGCGGAGCCGCGATCCTACGTGCGCCACCGCGAGCGTCTGATTGAGTACGCGGCCTCTCACATCAAGCATATGCAGGGCTTGACGGAGATAAATCTTCAACTCCACCAGGTCCCGCCGACATCAGCGGCGCCACCGGCCGCGCCTCATCCTCGTGATCCTTGCCGGCGAGCGCGATCCTGAGGCGCTGGCGTGCTTGCGCCAATGCAGTTGCCACGCTAGTGCGGAGACGATCGTGAGGGCGCTCACCGGAAGCTATCCCACCGAGCGTCTGGTTGCGCTCCAGCAGGCACTTGCGCTTTAGACGCCTACCACGAGAAAGCATCTGTCTGCGACGCCCCGGATCGAAGCCGTATTGAAGGCGCGTCGGAATCGAACCGATCAGGCGAACGCTCTAGCTTACGAACGTCAGCGTGGCTCTGTTCGGTTGGTCGGAAAGGACATCCACCACGCTCGACGGCCTCGGTCCTTGCCTCTTGCTGAAGATGATCGCTGAAGGGGGCGACGACCTCTCCTCGTGGCGAAGTGCAAAGCATTTTACCTCCTGGCTGGGACTGGCGCCGAACAACAAGGTCTCCGGCGGAAGAATGCTCTCATCCCGAACGCGCCGAGCGGGCGGCAGAACTTCTGCGCATTGCTGCCGTGACCGCGGGTCGTACAGACACCGCGCTCGGCGCCTTTTACAGGCGACTTTCATCGCGCATCGGCAAGGCCAAGGCGGTAACCGCCGCGGCCGCAAGATCGCAGTTCTGTTCTACAACGCTTTGCGATGCGGACGGACTATGTCACCAAGGGCCTCGTCCTACGAGACGCGTCACCCAACGCGAGTGGTCAACAATTCGCATGGGCGTGCCAAGGCATTGCGCTTTGCTCTCGAACCCTTCGAGCAGCAAGTCGGTGCTGCCGTTTCTTAGGAATCATTCTCCAGCGTCAATTCCCCGCTCTTTGCACTAGTGACTTCACATCGACCGCGGGCGCAACCGTCGCGGAGCCCCTCGCGCCGAACACGTCAGAAGCCCGGCCATCAAGCTGAGCTTTCCAGGCCGTCACCGGATGGGGTGGACGTCGAAGTGCTCGGCCCATTCGGCTATCGTCCGGTCGCCCTTGACGGTGGCAAGCGCCCCCTTCGCCTGAAAAGCCGGCGGGCTGTGGCTCCTGCGCGGTCATCTGTTCAATCTCAGCTGCTCGCGGCGATGATCGCCGCTTTCAGACAGAAACTCCAATTGCGACCTGTTCAAATTTGCGGAGCCGGCTTCTCAGAAGATTGGCGCCAGTTGCTTGGGGTGCGCCTCGCGTGCAGCGCGCGTTCTTCCGCCGCCGCTTGCCGAGCGGCGGCTTCGCCCTGATGACGTGGCACATACCGAGTTTCTCGACGCCGTACAGTCGAGCGGCGCAGAAGTTGCAAGGGTCCGTCCCTGCATACGAATCCGCACCTTACCCGCAACTCGCCTTTCAGGCCACCGTCTGAGACAACGGCGGCGTAGCGACCTGACTCGGAACGCCTGCGGCCTGCATGGGCTCGGTAAGGCGTGCCTTCAGGTCGTCCAAATGGTCCTCGGCATAGGACTGCACTTTCGAGATCGCCGTATCGAGGCCGAATTGCACGCTCTGTTCGAGCATCTCCTTTGCGAGGCCCTCGCGCAGCGCGAATTTGACCTCGGGCCCAGCTACAAAGCTAATGGCCTGCCCCGCAAGATTAAGGCCAACCTCTTCCAGCGCCTGTTTCATATTACCCCCGCTAATGCCCGTATGCAGAAGGCTCAATGCTTGCGACTCGAGCTCGAGCACCATCGATATGCCATCGGCCAACTCGCCCAGTCCCGGAATGACGCCGAGCAGGCCTACTGCCGTCGCCTCCCAGTCGAGCACCTTCGAACCCACCTTGGCTACGTCATCGACCGCATGCATGAGCACCCCACCATTCTTCTTCGGAGACGCGACATCGGGTTGGTCGGATACCCCCATCACCATGTCTGTGACTGCATTTTGTTCAGCGGCGGTCTTGGGGACATGGGTCTTGATCTGCTGAACGGTATGGTTCGCAGGTGACATGTTGCTATAGAAGTGCCTAAAGTCGTTGTTGCTGATATTACCGGAGTCGACCGTATGCCCGCCGCCTAAGTCGAAGAACTCCTGATGGGTCTTGTAGCCCGTAATCGAATTGTTTAGCAAACGGAACAAGAGCGGGTCCGAGAGCAGTTGCGATGCCGCTTCTCGTATCTTCGGGTCGAGAGTCTTGTCCTCGACCATACTCGCCAACTTGTGTCGTGTCAGGTCACCGTCCCCGAAGAAGGCGTTCTGATTCTTGTTGATCGTGTCGAGCGTGTTCAGCTCGCTTTGCGTGGAATTCATCGACGACGAGGCGACTTGCAAGAAGTCTTCCTTGTGGATTTTATCAGTCGCACCACCGCACAACTGCTTCCAGGCTTCCGGGTGCTCGAGGAAGTGTTGAGCCGCCGCGATCAGCTGAGGCGGACACTTACCGACGTCGGCTTTGCCGTCGACGATCCGCTTGAAATCGTCCAGGCTCAAATTCTTGGGCAGGTAGTCAGAATACTTGTAAAGCTCGCGCGATGCATCATTCAAGGTCATGACCGATGCTTGTCCATTCGAGGTGCCGTCGGATGGAATATAGTTCTGCGCGTAGCTTTGCGCTTGCTGCTCCTGGAATGTAGCAACCTGCGAATGGCTGGCGGAAAACTCTGACAGATCCTTGGCCTTGATCTTGCCGCCGCAGCGGCCGTCCCCTTGGGAGCCAATCGCATAGAAGAGCTCTGGATCGCGTCGCAATCCTTCGATCGCCTCCTTCAGGTCCGGGGGCGTCGACGGATCGCTGGCCTTGGCTGCCAGCGAGTCCCAGCTGAGTGGGCATTGGTCCTTGTGCCGGTTCAGCACTGCCACGATCTGCAACTCGGCATTGGTGAGCGTGCCGCCGTTCCAAGTGATCCTAGAGCTTGGCACCGGAGTGCTCGGTACGTCAGGCGATGGAGCAGCCGTCGACGATGCGTCTGCACCAGGGGTGTCGACGGAAGAGGAATCGACCGAGGAGGAATCGACCGAGGAAGAAAAAACCGGATCCTTCATCAGCGCCTCGATCGCCGCCTTCCCGTGCGCTGACAACTGGTCCAGCGAATCCTGCGGGATCTGTCGCTCTGATTGCAGCAGATCCGGTGGCGTGGAGGGAACGTCGGATTTCTCTTCCCGCGAGCAGATGGACACCATCGCCTCGAACATCGAAGGTTCGCCTTCCCGAATCTGGCCGGGGGTCTGCGCGGATGATCCCAAGGCCGACAAAGCCCCCGGAACAAGCCCGAACCGAGCTGGATCTGCACTGGCGGGCAGCGAAACGCTGTTGAGCTGCATTTGGTTCATTTCCATTCCATTGCGGTAAATACTTGGCATCGGCGTCGTAAGATCGAGGCCTTCTGTTAAGGGGGCGAGCTTTCGAGAAGCTGACGACTTTAGACGGAGCAGGACGAGCCAATGTCGGTCGTCTTAACATCCCGAAGAGGCGTCATCGTGCTCATGAAACTCATCTCCGGCTCAGTGCATGCGCAGGCACGACGTTGCTCTGACGCTTTCGCAAAGCAGGCGCCTGCGGTCGTCAGTCCCGAGTGACGATCGCTGTGGAGCCGCGAAACAACATCACCACCGATTCCCACGGTGGCATTTCGAATTGCGCGCCGTTTTGCCGCTGACTTGCCATCACACCATTGAGCGCCTGATCGAGGAATGTGATGAGGTGCGTTGGGCCTGCGCCGCGATCTGGCGCTCGTCGGTATAATGTAGAGATTGAAAGTGGGGCCGAGAATTCGCGCGGTGGCAGTCGCGGCATGTACCTGCGAATCCGCGCTCTCAGCTGGGGTTGACGCTGACGATATTGAGCTTGTTCTCCTTCTCGTCAGCTTCTCGACAGCTAATCCCAGTAGCCTGAGCAAACTGAATCGCTCGGTGGTGATACCACCGTTTTGGCGGAACTGAAGTGAGGGGCACCAGATGGCCGGGGCAATCGAAGGCGTGATCCATACCAATTCCGACAGTGACAGCTCGCAGTCGGTAGCTGATCGTCAGAAGTTCGAGTCGGCTTTCGGTTCGGTTCTTGCCAACTTCGCGATGCAGGCGATGGAGCGAAACATGGCAAATCTTCACGAAGCTGTAGCTGAAACAGAAGAGGATACCTGACGCCGGTTCTTCGACGTCAGTGGAGTGCCGCCATCGATGGCGGCAAATAAACAGAAGGTGAAGCGATATGACGAAAGCAAGTTCTACTAGCTCTTCTACTGGTAGTACCCACGACGCCAATGATAGCAAGGCTGATAATAAGTCCACGGGTTCCAGCGGGTCCACGGCGTCTACCGCCGCATCAGGCGCGGGAACTGCACTTGAGAAGGTTGGTGGGGCGGCTACGTTCGAGACGCTAATCGCGGAGTTGAAGGCCGTTAGCCTGCAAGCCATGGTGCAGGACATCCGGTTGCGTTCACTGTCGACTGAGCTATCGAGTGAGAGGAAGGTGGCCAGCGAGCGCGTCAACGGATAACCGTGAAAGGCGGGGCGAATCCTCGCCCCGCCTTTCCCCTCATCGGGATGACGTGAGTGGTGCGGCCTAGGAATGAGTCGTGCGGACCAATCGCCCTGCTGTGCTCCTCATAGTTCGGAGAATTGTCCGTGAATGAGGCTGCCTCCTTACATTTCGAGGTGCTGTCGGGACCTTATGCCGGGCTAAGCGGGAAGGCGGCTGTCGGAACGAGCCTTATCGGTAGCGGCCTCGACGCGGATATGGTTTTCGTCGAACAAGGGCTTGAGCCGCATCACCTACGTATCACCCTCGTTGGCAATTCAATTGAGCTTGAGGCTCTTGCGACCGTAAGCACCCCAGAGGGCGAGGGGGATATTGCCGCAGGTGAGCGTGTTGTTCTTTTTCTTCCCGCCGTCATTCGTGCGGGCGCCGTGTCTATTCGCTGGTCGATGCAGAATGCAGTTGAGGCTCGGTCGATTAGCCTCTCGCGCGTTTGGATCTCAGCTCTCGCCCTCGTGCTCCTCAGCTGTCTTGGTGTAGGCTGTCTCTCGGCCGTTTTCTTCAAAGCCAGCGGAGGTGCACCGACCGGCATTGCGCCGCCTGCCGCAGAGCTGGTACCCAAGCTGGGTATGAACCGGCCTGACGATCGGCGAGCTCAGGCTGCAGCCGAAGTCCTGAAACAGGAAATTGATAAGGCGGGCCTGCTCGATATCAGGGTTGGTTCGGGGCCGGGTTTTGTTAGCGCTGAGGGAAAAGTCACGCCTGCAACCGCTGCGAAATGGCAGGAGCTCCAGCAATGGTTCGATGGTCGTACATACGGCGCGGTGACACTTGTGAACGGAGTGATAGTCAAGGAGGAAAAGCAGCCATCCTCAATCGCGATCGAAGCTGTTTCGCGCGGACCCCAGCCCTATCTGCTTGTCGGTGGGCAGAAGTATTTCGTCGGCGCTCTCTTGACCGACGGATGGGCGGTCACTCGAATCGAGGATGGGCGTGTGTTGCTAAGCCGCAATGGCCGCGTTGTTGCCGTTCCGTATTAGGCTTTCCGGGCCCGAAGGAAGGATAAGGAGATCGTCATGTCAAAGGTGTCCCGCTACGATGTCGGGCCTGGCGCTGCTTTGCAGAGACTCAGCGAGCACCATCATCAACCAGCGATAGGGCCGACCATCCAACCCAATAAAGGTGAGGCGGACGGTGCTCGTGCAAACGGCGAGAAGGAGCTGGCGTCGATCTGGGGCGAGCTGAACACGCGTTATATGCCGCTGGATGTAGCGATCGAAGCCGCATCGGGGGCCAAAGATATTGATGCAGTCGGGCGTGTCAGTCTCAACGAGATGCGCACTCGCATTTATGAGCTCGAGCAACGCGCTGGGGTGGCATCGCTCTACGGGCGCGATATCGCGCACGATCTACTCTCCTTCGTCATGCCAAGCCTTCGTCATCCAGACATGCTGCGGGCAGAGCGGTATAGCATTGTTCTGGAAGGTCTCGTCCATAAGCTGGCGGCCGCGCCTGCCGATCCAATAGCTGGAGACGGTATCGTGGTCCTACGGCAGGGACTGCACTGGCTAGCGCTGCTCCGCCAGAATCGGAATAGCTTGATCGAAGCCTAACAATGTTCAACTCCGATAGAGCGCAACGGACGACCAACGTTTCCGAATCCGATAACGTCTCACTGCGTTCAGGGCAGGAGCGCGATTTGCTCTGTACACTTTCCTATCTTCACCTTGCATGTGGGCAGAGCGCAGAATGCGTTGCTCTCTTGCGACTCATCGTCGGCAAGGACTCGCGAGATGTCGATCTATTACGGATTCTCGCCTATGCCCTCATCTTGGAAGGTCTCGGAGGTGAGGCGTTGCAGGTCATAGATAGACTGAGCACACTTGATGACGAACCCTCGGCGCGTATCTCTTTGATGCTGTTGCGTAGCCACGCCCTGCGGCGGGCCGGCCTCATAGACGAGGCGCTCGCCGCATTCCAACGCTATGTCTCGTTGCGTGACGGCACTGGCCTGATCAGTCAACGATCGGAAGGTCCCCATGACCAGCGTCCTGCGTAAGATCATTGCGCGCGCGTCGGCCAGCTCCGATTTGATGGTCGCGTTGATGCTGCTTCTGACGGTCGGCATGATGATCATGCCGATCCCGATAGTGGCGATCGATACGCTCGTCGGCTTCAATCTGGGCTTCGCCATATTGCTGCTGATGGTCGCTCTCTATATTAGCACTCCACTTGATTTCTCGTCCTTGCCAGGCGTCATTCTGATTTCCACAGTATTCCGTCTGGCGCTCACCGTATCAACGACGCGGCTGATCTTGGCTGAGGGGGATGCGGGCAGCATCATTCGCACGTTCGGTGATTTCGTCATATCGGGGAACATCGTCGTCGGCATTGTCATATTTTTAGTCGTGACCATGGTGCAGTTCATCGTCGTTGCCAAGGGGGCTGAACGCGTGGCGGAGGTGGCGGCGCGGTTCACGCTCGATGCTCTGCCAGGCAAGCAGATGGGAATCGATGCGGAATTGCGCAATGGCCATATCGATCAGAACGAAGCCCGCAGCCGGCGCGCTACATTGGAGAAAGAAAGCCAGCTTTACGGGGCTATGGATGGCGCCATGAAATTCGTGAAGGGCGACGCCATCGCAGGATTGGTGGTTATCTGCGTCAACATGCTGGGCGGGATCACCATCGGCCTGCTCTCAAAGGGCATGTCTTTCCAGGCGGCGCTGCATCAATATACCCTGCTGACCATAGGTGATGCGTTAATCTCACAAATTCCCTCGCTGCTGCTCTCGATTACGGCTGCGACAATCATCACTCGTGTAAATGGGGTTGTAAGGCTCAATCTTGGGACCGACATCGTTAACCAGCTCACAGCAAACTCGCACGCATTGCGGCTGTCTGCCTGCGTCCTCGTTGTAATGGGGGCTATTCCGGGTTTTCCGCTCCCTGTCTTTCTCGTCTTGGCTACAGTCTTTGCAGCAGCGAGCTTTGCCGACGGTGGGGCCCAAGGCGGCAAGAAAAGCGCTGATGTCTCTCGCCCCGCTCCCACACAGTCTAACAAGGAAACCGTGCCTGCGGAGGCGCTTCCCATCGCATTGTTCCTTGCGTCCAGTCTGACACGGGCGATCGACAAAGAAGAATTGCAACAGCACATTGCACGCGTTTCGGGACTGATCTCGTCTGATCTCGGCATCACAATTCCGCGCATCCCCATCGAGGTCGACGAGCGCTTGCCAGAGTTGCAGTACAGGGTGGATGTCGAGGGCGTGCCCGTCGAGCAGGAGTTAATTGATCCAACCCAGCTCGCACTCCACGACGATCCGGCCAACATTGAATTGAGTGGCATCCCGTTTCGGCATGACCGGGAGACGGATCAAATCTGGATTGAACAGAGCAATGCACCGGCTCTCAAAGCAGCCGGCATCGGGCACCACCGTCCCATTGAAATCCTGGCCTTGCGCGTCCATTCGGCGTTGACCCGCTATGCACAGTCCTTGGTGGGTATCCAGGAGACGCGCCAGTTGCTGGCCCGCATGGAGACGGAATATTCCGATCTGGTCAAGGAGGTGTTGCGTACGACGCCGATCCCTAAAGTAGCCGACGTCTTGCGGCGCCTCCTGGAGGAGGGTATTCCGATCCGGAATACACGGCTGGTCTTGGAGGCATTGGCCGAATGGAGCGGACGTGAACAAAACGTCGTCTTGCTCACGGAACATGTTCGCTCCGGTCTGAGACGGCAAATCTGCCACCGGTATGCCAACGCACACCGCGTCGTGCCGGTCTTTATCATCGAACGTCAAACCGAGGATATCGTGCGCAGCGCGGTTCGAGAGACTGGCAAAGGACCCTACTTGGTTTTGAGCGACGGGCAAAGCGAGGCGCTGCTCTCAAAAATGCGTCAGATCCATTCGAACGTAGTTCGGGGGCAGATCAAGCCCGTTATCCTTGCTTCGATGGATATTCGACGCTTTGTCCGCGGCTTTCTCACCCGTAATGGGATCGATCTTGCTGTTCTATCCTATCAGGACCTTGCCTCGGACTTCACAATCCAGCCTGTCGGATCCATTACACTCGCAGCTGCAAAGGACGACGACGCCCCGTCCGAGGAACTCAGCAACACGCTCCTTGCAGCCGATTCACAGGCGCAGCAGGCAATTTAAGGAGGACCGCATGAATTCACCTCGAAAGGCAGTGCGGTGGCGCTTGGGTTCATTTTGTCTGCTTTCGTGCTGGGCTCTCTTCGCCACTCTGGGGCTCTGCAGTTGCGCTAGCTGGGATAGACCAGCTCTTCAAATGCAAGAGCGGCCGGCGCCAAAGTTGCTCGGCGCCAAAGATATCGATCCAGCTATGCGCGAACGCATTGAGTGCGCGATCGGCCGGACTCCTGACCAGGAGCTTTGCGCGACGCGTTGAAGCAAAAAAGCTCGGAAGATCAATGCAGCGGATCGGTCTTGCGTGTCGATGCGAAAGCGCCTCGCATTGATTGCTCGTCAAGTCTGCCTGGATCTGCGACCTATATGCGCTCAAGACTAAATGCGTTAACTCGAGAACGTGGACGCTTGGTGAGCCACAACCGCAATACAAGCAATCGCGACAGCGCAGCGTATTCCGATTGCGCGGACCAAATCACGTTGTCCGCAACGATCGGTGCACGATATCGCGCAATGCAAGCACCCGCCCGCTGCGCCTGGCGCTGCCGCCCTACACAAGTGACTCGGGCTTAGCTAGTAGCGGACCTATTGGTTCTGTTGTCTCTTGCTCGAGGTCTCGCCAGCCGGCTATCACGCCTGGCGCGAGCGTCCGGACAGAGCACGCACGACGACCAATGCTGCGCTCTTGATTGATATCTCATCAGGACAGCGGCGCTCGGGGACGGCAACCCACGGGTCTATGCCGCGCTGCGGGCACAGGGACCTGGCGCCAGCCGTGGCCGGATCGAATGCCTAATGCATCGGCAAGGCATCGGCGCCACGATGGCCCGGGCGCACCGCGTTGCCGACAGCCGTCATGGCCTGCCGATCGCGCCAAACCTCATTGATCGCAACTTTAGGGCCGCGGCAGCGAACCGGATCTGGCTCGCCGACATCACTTACGTTTCGACTGCAGATGGCTGCTGTACCTGGTGGCGATCATGGACCTCTGTCAACCGGCAGCGAACTTTCCGTGAGAATGTCCAGATTTCCCTGGGTGACGGCGATTGTGGTTCGGGGATCAGCCGCTATCGGAATCGTCATTGGTCCTTCCAGGCGGGCGGCCGCGGCGCTCGGGCTGCGGCGGGTTGGCGAGCGGACGTTTTCCGGAACGAGAGCGGCGTGCTGGCGGAGCCGATAGCTCGATCCCTCGATGTGATAACAATTGCGTGGGGAAGCAGTCGATCAAGCACTGCTGTGGCCAGTTCGAATTGAGGATCATCGCGCCCTTGTCATAGCGGGCGTCTTCCAACTGGAAGAACAGGTTGCCGCCGCCAGGCGCGACCGGGAGGTAACCGTTCTCGTCGACGACAAAGAGGGAGGCGCGGGCGAGGAACCGCAGGTGCTCGCGTACGGTGGTGGTCACGATGTCCGCGATCGTGGCGAACGCGACGCTCTTTCCCGCCTGCACGGCCTCGACCGCGAGTGCCGTCGTGAGATCGCTCTTGCCGGTGTCGCAAGCAGATGAATTTCGATTGGGCACGCGCCAGAATGCGATTGCGATGGAGCTGGAATGCGAAGTCGAGCCAGCGAGCCTTTTTGACGGTGGTCGGGCGAGACATTCTCAGCGCGGTGCTGACACGGCGACTGTCGCGCAAGGTCAGCTCCTCGATAAGTGTTTCGAGCGCCTCAATCCAGGTGACCTCACCCTCTTTCAATTCCGCAGCGTGGTGTCCAGCATTCTGAGCGCACCTGGCATCTTGAGTGCGACTAGGCCTTTCTTGACGCTGTCGATCACTGCCGGCTGCGCGTGGATGGTTATGGCCGGCCTTCCGATTGGGGGAGGCGTTTGCGACACCTCGGTAAACCCAGCGACCGCCTTGGCATGCGATCGCCGGCCCGATCGACGAGGGCTTCGGATATGCCTGGTCGCGACCTAGACCGGTTGACCGCCTGTCGATGCTCCGGCGCGACGCGAGTTCGCCGGCGGCCTTCTCCAGAACGGGATGGACGGCAACGATTGCGCCTTGATCGAGAATGGGATTACATCGGGCAATTGCTGCACCTCGACACTGCGCCACGTATGGTCGGGTATGCTGTAGTAGTTCCCACCGATCCACACGAGCCGTCGTGGCTGACACGGGTGGCGTTCGGCATTGGACTGGGACCCCGATCGGCATCCAAAAGGGGCTCTGACTGATATGTGGAACGGCCCGGGCTGCAAGATCTTTCTCTGGTTGAACAAGGGATGACGGTGCGGTCATATATTCGACCTGTAAACGCGGCGCCCGGCCGCTGGCCACGATGATATCCGCGGAAGCAATCGGCCAATCAATTTCTCGCGCTCGAAGCGCAGTGAGCCAGGCGGTCTGATTGCGACCGGGAATGTCGTCATTCGGGGTTCATCCAGATTTGCAACTTGCCTCCTCGGCAGCTTTCTTCTTCCGCCGGAGACTTCTTAAGGTTAGGTTTTCAGCATTGCAGGCGACGCATGATAGATGTCGTCTCTGACCAGCAGGGCCCATATGGTGCGCGCAAGCTATTGGCGAACTCCACCGCTATGAGCTTGACGGCCCGTCCGAATCCTGAGCGGGACTTTCAAGCCTCGCTTGCCAAGCTTGATGATTGAGGTCGCACCAACGATCAAGAGCGTCCGTAGTCGCCGATTTCCAGGCTTTGATACCGCCCCGAGCCATTCTTTGCAGCCGCTCGACTGTGCCCTCGGTGTTAGCCCCGTCCAAGCCGCAAAATGTGGTGCAGTCGCAAAACCGCGACCATTCAAGACTGGTATCCGAACGCCAGCGCCGCCACCAGTGCCCTCTCCGAGCACTGATAGCTTGAACAGCTCGGTCGAGAACCGCCCCGGCGGTCCTGCGGCACCTTCACCCTGGGGTGATCAGCGAGCGGGTATAGTAGCCGGAGCGATAGCCCAACCGCGCCTCGCCGCGCCCAGCGCCTCGGCCATCGTGGCTTCGAGAGTTTCCTGCACCGCACCCTGGATCAGCGCTTTCAGGATCCCTGTCCGACGCAATAAGCTGTTTGACGGCAGAGCCATCCGTCCTAATCTTCGTCACGGTCTTGGTGGCCTTGCTCGGTAGGGGCGGTGATCTTCGCAAGTACCGGATTTACTATGACCTCTTCAGCCGCTCAGTTTTTGCAGAACCTCCCGCACACTACCACCGGATATCCCGATGGTGGACAAGGTCGCGCAGCGACAATTCTCGTGTTCTGGAGCCGATTTACGAGACGTACGTCTCGCCGTGCTTGTGCGGCGTCTGATCAGATGATCGGTCCAGCCTCCTTGCACACCCGCGTAACGGCTGATTGAGCGGTATCATCTTGGGCCCGGCCCTTGCGCAGGCAAGGTACCCTCCCGACGCGGCATCTCTGAAGAGTACGGGGCTTCAGTTCGCCCATCCCGAACGATCGTCGCGGAGGCGCCGCGATATAACATCAGCACAGATTCCCGAGACGGCATCTCGATGGAGCGAGGTCGCGCCTGCGCCTCCGCCACAAGACCATTGAGCGTCTGATCCACGAGTGCGATGAAGCGTGGTGGACCGGACGCAAGGACTAGGCCATTTCCCGGAGCCGATCTCATGATGTAGCGTTCGTCGGAAATGGCGAGCGCATCGAGGGTTGCCTTGAGCGCGTCGCAGCTGATTGAAGTTAGCAGAAGCAGACGAGTTTGCGCTTCCTTTGCGGTAGAGACGTAAAGCACGAGCCCATCGTAATACCATTGAAGATTGTAGACTTGAGTCAGATGATCAAGGAACTCGCGCGGTGGCAGGTCCGGCATGTGCCCGCGAATCCGACCCTTCACCTCGGCGCTGATGGTGACTTTAATATTGAGGTTGTTGCCGAATTCCTGCAGCGCGGCAGAAAGCTCCTGATCCAGAACCGTATATCGATAAGGGGTCGAGGGCAGCGACAGGGGAGCGCCGCGCGCGATCTGTGTTCCGCCGGAAACGAAAACGGCGACACACAGAACTCCGTTCAAAACGTGCGGGATTATGGATCGGATGAGCATTCACGGTTCTCTTTGACTTAAACTAACAGGAGTACGTTCGGTACGTGAACGCGAAACGTGATCTTTAGATGGCGATGTGCGGGCGAACTCGTCAGCTTGTCGTCAGCTGGCCTGTCTAGGACATTGAGCCGCTAATCGGCTTGAACGGCTGGTCGTATCACATCTCGATGAGAGCGAGTCTTTCCATGATGATGTTAGGCGCTGCGCCGATCTCTCACAATCTAGAAGGCCTGTCCAAGGCCTGTTCGGCAACAGCGGTCGACGAGCAGGTCCAGTTTCAGCAGAGTCTCTTGCAAGCGGCTTCGGTTCAAGACCTTGCGCCTCCAGTACCGGGAGCGGATGCGGTTCCGCCGACATCCGAGGTATCGCGTGCAACAACACAGGCGAGCCCGCTGGGCGATCGCATCCTCCAGAATCTTTCTGCGATGTATCCGGTCAATGCAGTTCCAAAAGGTGCGGAGACCGGGTCGACATCGGAGCCCCTTTTGCTGCAACCGGGCAAAGCGGAAGCAGGTGTGCCGGGCGCCCCCAGTGGCGCAGGTGACTTCGAGGCGATGTTGGCGAATCTGAAGGATGTTTCTGACAGCGTCATCCAGGTAACACTCATTTCAAATGGCATCGGTAGCCTCGGTTCATCTCTGAATAAGCTGATATCGGCGGGCTGAGTGGGGCGAATGATTGGTTTAATTGATCGCGAAAGCGGTCAGGCGCGCCCATTCCGCAAGCGGCTTCAACTTCTGGCTCTGCTGCCGCTCCTGCTTGCCCTGGTTGGTTGCAAAGCCGATCTCTACACGAAAGTTCAGGAGCGTGAGGCCAATGAGATGCTTGCGGTCCTCCTCAAGAACGGGGTCGATGCGCTCCGCGTTGCTGCTAAGGACGGGACTATCACGATCCAGGTCGAGCAGACTCAGATTGCTTCCGCAATCGACCTGCTGAATGGCGAAGGGTTGCCGCGCCACGCTTTCAAGAGTTTAGGCGAAGTGTTCAGCGCGGCGGGTCTGATTGCTTCGCCAATCGAGGAGCGCGCCCGTTACGTCTATGCGCTGAGCGAGGAATTATCTCGCACGATCAGTGATATCGATGGTGTCCTCTCGGCGCGCGTCCACGTTGTTCTGCCAAAGAACGACCTGTTGCGACGTGACACCACGCCATCTTCGGCGTCGGTTTTCATCCGACATGACTCGAGGGCAAATCTCTCAATCTTGCTGCCGCAGATTAAAATGCTCGTCGCCAACAGCATCGAGGGCTTATCCTATGACAAGGTGGCTGTTGTTTTCGTCTCAGTCGAGCGGCCCGCACTAGAGCCGCGACCGGCGGCTGCGGCTGGTCTCGCCCAAGCATCTGGAGTCATTTCGACGCCATTGGTTGCGGTTGGCATGGGTCTCGGCGGGTCTGTATTCGGCGTGCTGTCCTGCGTCTTGCTGAGCGCTCGTGGGCGTCAGCGCAGGCAATCATCTCAGAAAGTTAGCGCTGTTGGTGGGCGCTCGGCTGTCTCTGCTATGGAGATGATTCGCAAAGCGATTAAGCCTAATGCGGCGTAGTGTGGTATCCGATATGCCGAGACCGAATCCGTCTGCCGAGCGGCATGATCCGCTGAAACTAGCCTCTGTAGGTATTCGTAAGCTTGCTGCCACGATTCATCCGACCCGCCTTGCCGCGCGACTTGACGCGAACCTCTCGTCCGCGACGTTGGTGCGACTGCAGAAGAGTCCTAGGCTGCAGATAAGACTGCAAGCGTTGCTGCTTGAAGATGAACTGGGCTTGAACGGAGGTGACTTCGGGCCAGACCTTCTCCTCGGGCATGATCCGAGCAGGGCTGCCCTGCTCGCCGGCGGCATTTGGCATGCCCGTTCGCTGACAAGGCTGATTTCAAAGCATGATGTCGCCGTTCTGGTTGAGCACGTCGGCACCGAGGTGCAGGCTTTCGGGATCCGACATGCAGCGCATGCGGTTTCGACCAGATTGATTGCTGATCCTCAACAACTCGCGCTAGCGATTGAAGACGATGGACATGCCTGCCTCGGCGCTTGGCTCGATGAAGCGTCAGCGCTTGATTGCCGCCGCGTGCTTCTACGCCTAGCTGTCGGAACGGCCGCCGACAATCCGGCGACTGAACACCGCGATGCCGCGGGCCAATTGTTTTCGCCGGTGTTGGCCCATTTGGCGAGGGAGGCCCCAGCGGGATGACAGACGACGAAACTGCGCCGCCCGTCGCTCCGCACATCCGCCCCCTTGGGCCACTCATAGCGGCGAGGGATCTCGAGATTTGGCACAGCGCCCTCGAGGCGCGTGCCGTGGCCGAGCGCAATCTGAAGCGCGTTCGCGGCTGGGCGCGCAGAGCTTATCAGAAGGAGCGTGCGCGCGGCCATGCTGAGGGGGTGAGGGCCGGCGCCGAGGAAATGGCACAGCTGGTCGCGCAGGCTGCCTCGGAAGTGGCACGACGAAAGGCCGTTTTGGAGCAGGAACTGTCAGCGCTCGTGATGGACATCGTAACTGATCTACTGGGCGATTTCGATCCCGGCGAGATGTTGGTGAGGACGGTTCGTCACACGATTTCGCACAGATATGGCGGGGCGAAACTGTCCCTTCATGCGTCCCCCATGGATGCTGATGCGCTTACGCGCGAATTTGCTGCCTGCGACGGACGGGAGGACCGGCCGGCGGTCCGAATTATTCCGGACCCGGCGCTGTCAGCGAACGAATGCGTGCTGTGGAGCGAATTTGGCAATATCCATCTCGGACTTGACGCGCAGCTCCGCGCACTGCGTTTGGGGTTTGGGTTAGATCATGAGGCAGACGAATAGTGACGGCGCCGAGACCAGACCATAGCTGTCCTGATGGAGATGGGACTCTGCACGCGGCGCTGGCGCGTCTGCGAACGACGGCAAGCCATGTGGACACGCGTGCCGTACGCGGGCGGATCACGCGTGCGATCGGCACGTTGATCCATGCAGTTTTGCCGGATGCTCGTATTGGAGAAATTTGTGTGCTCAAGGATCCGCGCACCGGATGGTCGCTTGAGGCCGAGGTGATCGGTCTGTTGCAGGACGGCGTATTGCTGACGCCGATCGGTGACCTGCAAGGGATGTCCGGCCGCGCAGAAGTCGTTGCCACTGGCCGAATGCACGAAGTGCCGGTCGGCCCCAATTTGCTTGGCCGGGTGATCGACAGCTTCGGCCGTCCACTCGATGGCAAGGGCGCAGTCAAAGCAATGGAGACGCGCCCGCTGCGCGGCAAAGCGCCAAATCCAATGACGAGGTGCATCATCGCTCGCCCTCTGCCACTCGGTGTTCGCGCCTTGGATGGTCTTCTGACATGCGGCGAGGGCCAACGCATCGGCATTTATGGAGAGCCTGGTGGCGGCAAGTCGACGTTACTGTCGCAGATCGTAAAAGGCGCGGTCGCTGACGTGACCGTGGTTGCGCTGATAGGCGAGCGTGGACGCGAAGTGCGTGAATTCATCGAGCGGCATCTTGGGGAGACTGCCCTCCGCCGCACGGTCGTCGTCGTTGAGACCTCCGATCGCTCAGCGGCGGAGCGGGCGCAATGTGCTTATACGGCAACCGCGCTCGCCGAATATTTTCGCGATCAAGGTCTGCGCGTCGTTCTGATGATGGATTCATTGACGCGATTTAGCCGCGCTATGCGGGAGATCGGGCTTGCTGCCGGTGAGCCTCCGACTCGCCGGGGCTTTCCTCCCTCTGTCTTTGCAATGTTGCCAGGTTTGCTGGAGCGCGCTGGTATGAGTGAGCGTGGCTCAATCACCGCCTTCTATACCGTGCTTGTGGAAGGTGACGGCACGGGCGATCCAATCGCCGAGGAAACGCGTGGCATTCTCGATGGTCATATCGTTCTTTCACGCTCTCTCGCGGCGCGGGCGCATTTCCCCGCCATCGACGTACTGTCGAGCCGCAGCCGCGTCATGGATGCCGTCGTATCTGCACCGCATCGCAAGGCAGCATCCCTCTTCCGTGATCTTATCTCCCGTCATGCAGAGGCCGAATTTTTGATCAAGGTTGGCGAATACAAGCAAGGCAGCGATCCGCTGACGGACCGAGCTGTCGCTTCGATCGATGATCTGCACGAGTTTTTACGCCAGGGTGAAAACGATGCGTCCACTTTTGAGGAAACCGTCACATGGATGTGCCGTCTGACCGCATGAGTTGCATACACGTTTCGAGCTTGCGGCAAGTGAAGGATATGCGCGAGCGTAGTGCTCGTAGTGAGTTGTCCAATATGGAGGCCAAGCGTCATATCGCGACCTCGGCCGCGGAGCACGCATGGCAGGAACTGGGAATTGCTGAAAAGCATCATACAGAGGCCCAGGCGGAGGTTTACCAGCAGTTGATGTCGGTCGGTACCTTGTCCGTCGTTGAACTCGATCATTGCCAGCTCACCCTTGAGAGGCTAGCGATTGAGATCACCTCGAAACGCCGCACACTTGAGGAGGCGCGTATCACTCAAAAACAGGCCGAGATAGCGGCATCCGAGAGGCGTGCGCACTGGGCGAAGCGTTCCGCAGCGACTCATAAATGGCGACAAATCGAGACCGACGTCCGGCGTGCGGCCGATACCCATTCGGAAGTAACAGCCGAGCTAGAGGCTGATGATGAAGTCTTGCTTCGCCATGGGAGGGGTTTGCCCACGCTGGTGGCGGGCGGTTCAATTTGATGACCGCTAGTCCAGTTGGGAACCAAATGCGCTGCCCTGTACAGTCGTCTCCTGCAACTCGTGCGAACGCATACGCGAAGTACGAGCCGACCCAGCGTCTAACCCAGAGTCTCGTGTCATGGCTCAACAAAAACGTGCGGCCCTCCGCCTCTTTGCGGAGTAACCTGTGCGACAAGCCGCTATCGGTGCGACTGGAACGAGTTGTGTGGCAGCAGGAACCTCCGGTTCTGTCGATGCTCGATTGCGTTTGGCACCTCGGCGATGATGCGCTCGTGTTGTCGATACCGCATGCGCTTGCGGAGGTCTTGATCTCGACAGTACAGAGTAGCCTAGCTTTACTTTCCGAGCCAAGTCGTTCGCTGGTTCTCGAACTTGCACTTGAACCGTTGCTCGCGCACCTGGAGACTGAGACAGAGCAGCAACTGCGACTCCTTCATGTTGGAAAGGCCGAGAAGAACGGGCCTTATATCGAACTCGACATCATCTACGGTCCGGTCAGGGGCAAAGGTCGCCTATTTCTTTTTTCGCCTCTTGACGGACCGATACCGCCGGCGTTCCGCGCCTTAGGCGAGCTGCTCGGCCAATTGCCGCGACAGTTGTGTGAGGTCCCCGCACAGCTACCCGTTACAGTTGCAGGAGAGATCGGCTCACTCCGGGCGTCAGCCTCGCTTCTTCGCAAAACGCGTAAGGGCGACGCTTTGTTGCCGGATGTAATGCCATTCGCCCGCGGTCAGATCATCCTCACTGCCGGCCGGTTATGGGCCGCGGCAGATGTCACTGGCAACCGCCTGATCCTGCACGGACCCTTTCGCTTGCGGCCGCGCCCTCTGGAGTATGCGCATATGACGACACTGCCCGGTTTACAGCAGCCGCCTTCGGAAGCCGATCTCGACGATATTGAGATTTCGCTTGTCTTTGAATGCGGCCGCTGGCCCATCACGCTGGGAGCCCTGAGAAGCATCAGCAAAGGATATGTATTCGAACTTGGCCGGCCTGTCGACGGCCCGGTCGATATCCTTGCAAACGGCGTACGCATCGGGAGTGGCGACATAGTACGTATTGGGGACGAGCTCGGCGTTAGACTGCGTTGCGGGTTAGCGGGCAATGACTAACATTGAACCAGCAATACTGCCGCTTCTTGCGGTCACGGCCGCGCTCGGCTTGTTGGTCTTCGCTGTCGTCACGACCACGGCGTTCGTAAAGGTATCTGTCGTTCTCTTCCTCGTTCGCAATGCGCTTGGGACCCAATCGATTCCACCGAACATCGTTCTATACGGCGCAGCATTGATGCTCACCGCCTTCACGAGCGCCCCCGTCTTTGAGCAGAGCTACAATCGAGTCGCCGATCTGCAGCTCCGCTATCAAACGCTCGAGGATTGGGTAGCCGCGGCGAAAGTGGGGCAGGAGCCGCTGCGAGGCTATCTCAAGAACTTCACCAATGAAGAACAGCGAGGCTTCTTCCTGTCCTCGACCGAGCGTGTCTGGCCGGAAGAGATGCGCGGCAGAGCCACAGCCGATGATTTTGTCATTCTCGTCCCATCGTTTCTAATCTCAGAACTCAAGCGTGCGTTCGAAATCGGGTTTTTACTATACCTTCCGTTTATCACTATCGATCTGATCGTAACGACCATTCTGATGGCCATGGGCATGTCAATGGTGTCTCCGACAGTGATCTCAGTTCCTTTCAAGCTGTTTCTGTTCGTGGCGATTGACGGCTGGTCGCGGCTTATGCACGGGCTAGTGCTGAGCTATACAACACCCGGAGGGTGAGCATGGATGAGGCCACTATTCTTCCTTATATGAGCCGATCACTGGTGCTTTTCATGACCTGGGTTCTGCCTCCGCTCATTGCAGCGGCGGCCGCCGAAACCGTCATCGGCATCATCCAGGCGGCAACGCAGATCCAGGATCAGACATTGCCACTGACTGTGAAGCTTTTGGTCATTGTTGGGATTATAGGTTTGTTTGCTCCGGTGCTGAGCGCCCCGCTCATCGAACAAGCCAAGCAGATCTTCACTGATTTTCCCGCGCTCACGACGGGCTACTAGCAGCCGCCGTCATGTATGATCTGTCAACCACCGACACGCAAAGTCTGATCCAGGCGACCATCGAACTCGTCGTTGCTGCCGGCCTTGGTGCGGCCCGCCCCGTGGGCATCATGCTGGTGCTTCCAGTATTTACGCGTCCGCAGATCGGCGGCCTGATCCGCGGTTGCCTGGCCGTCGCGCTCGAACTACCATACTTGGCGCACGTCGCCGATGGCCTGAAGGAGCTAGATCCGGACACTCGTCTGCTCAAGATCCCGCTACTCGGTCTTAAGGAGACGTGTGTCGGCCTGCTGATCGGCGCCCTCCTCAGTATTCCCCTCTGGAGTCTTCAGGCCGTCGGCGAGTTCATCGACGCGCAACGGGGCATCAGCAGCGTGGTCACTCCCGCCGATCCCGCGACACGCAGTCAGGCTTCGGCCACGGGACTTCTTATCGGGACCACCGCGATCACGATCTTCGTCGTATCAGGGGGCCTGCAAACCATGATTAGCGGGCTTTACGGCAGCTATCTGGTTTGGCCGGCTTATCGGCTTGGACCCACGCTGAGCATGCAAGGGACACTGGAGTTGTGGGGCGTGCTCGACAGCATCATACGTACCGCCGTCCTGGTCTCTGGACCTGTGGTAGCTTTCCTCTTGCTGGCCGACATATCAGCGCTTCTGCTCGGGCGCTTTGCGCCGCAATTCAACCCGCGGGACCTATCGTTGACGATCAAGAATATAGGTTTTGCGATCGTCATGGTGACTTATACGCTCTACCTCATCGAATACATGCAAGCGGAAATCATGCAGTCGAGCCGAGAGCTGGAGAGGCTTGAGAGGAAACTGAAGTGAGCGACACGAGCGAAGAGAAAACGCTCGCCCCCACTGAAAAGAAGCTAAGCGACTCGCGCAAGAAAGGCGTGGTTCCGCATAGCACGGATTTAGTCAGGGCCCTCAGCGCTTGCGCCGGTCTCGGTTATCTCTGGTTAGAAGCGAGTTCCATCTACGACAAATGTCGTGAAGCGCTCATGCTGACTGACAAGCTGCTTGATAAGCCGTTCAATATTGCGGTCGATCTTGCGCTCGGCGTCTTGCCCCAACTTGCACTGGGAATTGTTGGCCCGCTTCTTGGGAGTATGGTCACCTGCGCAATTCTGACGACGGTCCTGGCCAATGGTGGATTAGTGTTCTCCTCCGAGCCGATGACGCCGAAATTCGAGAACATTGATCCCATCAACGGACTGAAGCGCATCGCCTCTTTGCGTTCCCTCATCGAGCTTGGCAAGACCTTGTTCAAGGTCTTCTGCCTCGGCACGATCTTTGTCCTCGTCGTTGTCGGCGCGTGGAAGACACTGGTCTATCTGCCGGTTTGCGGCACGGGCTGCTTCGAGTTCGTGTTCATTCAAGTCAAACTGTTGATCGGGATTGCAAGTGGTGCATTTCTGATCGGCGGATTGATCGATCTCCTCGTCCAGCGGTGGTTGTTCTTGCGCGGCATGCGCATGACTAAGAGCGATATGAAGCGCGAGGACAAGGAGCAGCAAGGCAATCCGGAGGTGAAACGCGAACACCGACGCCTTCGGCGGGAGCAGGCGAGTGAGTCTCCACTCGGCGTGCGTCGCGCGACATTGATCTTGACTGGGCGCGAGCTGCTGGTCGGGGTACGCTACATCCGTGGCGAAACGGGCGTCCCGGTCCTGGTTTGCCGCGGCGATGGGGAGGCGGCTTCACGGCTCTTTGATGAAGCGAGGCGCCTTCGTCTCAGTATGGTCGAAGATCACGTCCTGGTCCGTGAGCTAATCCGCAACACTAGCCTTGGCAATTCCATTCCTATCCAGTATTTCGAGGCTGTCGCAAAAGCACTCCTTGCCGCCGGCCAAGTCTAGTTCGTGTTTGAATGAGGTCGCATCGGAATGCCTGATGTTCTCGCTATCGAGACGGCTGCACGGTCTGGGTGCCGGCAGACGTGGGATCTGATAGCAGCTTGTTGTTAGCTACACCCGAGTTGCTGTTATTGCCGGCCGCGAAGGCTTTGTATGTGGCAACGGGAATGGCCGCACGATTGCCATCACTCGGCACAACGGCCTGATTGTCAATCAAGTCACGCGGATCATTGACCATGCCGGCCAAGTTGTTGCGGATCGAGCAGCCAAGCGTCGGATCGAAAGAATTGTCGTTCACCGAAGGGCCGACGATCGCAATCGACGGACAAGCGGGAGGGTGCGCCTCGTACGTAATCGCCTCGATTCGGGCGGCAGAGCCATCACGCCTATCGACGAATGGACCGTACAGGCGGATGTTGTGAGCGTCGACGCCCACTGCGCGGGCCTCAGCTGCTATCTGCGCCCCGAGCCGACGTGAGCCGACGATATCAAGACGGAGCGTGTCGTACCGACCGCGACTGGTACTCGCTATGAAGTAACGCAGACGCTGCCGTTCGCGCCCTCCAAGGGTCTGTAACAGTAAGACGTTCTTCTCTTGTTCAACCAGGATCGCTTGCGCGGTCGGCTCGACGTAAGTCGGCGCGGTGCTTGCGCACCCACCTAGACTGGCCGTCAGACCGATGAAGGGGCGCACGAATCGTAATCTCATTGGTCGATCCTCATTCGATGATGTGGCCGGTGCCCCTTGTCGCGCCTGGTACGCTTATCGGGGAGCACCGCGAACAGGCGAGCGCGTTGCCAACGTGTTCGTCAGACTGCGCGCGAGGTCTGAGGGCGGAGCGATGCGGTCGGTGGGCGCACTCATCTGCTTCGAGTTCGATCTTGGACGCACGACGTAAGGCGTGACGATGATCACGAGTTCCGTCTCATCCTGTTGAAATGACGATGAGCGAAATAGCGCACCAAGAATCGGAACGTCGCCGAGCCAGGGGAAAGTCGTGATCTCAGTGCTGAAGTTGCGCCGGATAAGCCCACCAATTGCAAAACTTTGGCCGCTGGCGAGCTCGACAACCGTGTTCGCACGCCGGGTGGAGAGAGCCGGCACGGAGATGCCGTTGACGTTGACAGCACCTTGTGACGATAGTTCGCTGACTTCAGGCTTCACGCGGATATTGATCTGATTGTTACTGAGAACGGTCGGCACAAACTCCAGGCTGACGCCGAAGTGACGGAACTCGACAGAGACCTGCCGATTGTCCTGCAACACCGGAATGGGAAATTCGCCGCCGGCGAGGAAGCTGGCGGATTCGCCTGACATTGCGGTGAGGTTCGGTTCAGCAAGTACGGAAGCGAGGCGCTCGTGAGCCAGTGCATCGAGCATAGCGCTGACGTTCACATGGCCAGTGTTGACTCCCATCTTGGCCGTACCGCCGCCCTGCGCCGCGCCGTATCCACCACCACTACCACTGACCAAGCCGAGAGTGAAAGGGCCAGCTTGCCCCGAAGCGGAGAGGTTGACGCCGAGCTCCTTCATGGCGCTCCGGGAGACCTCCGCCACTCGCACGCTCAGATTCACCTGCAATGACCCCGCCACCTGAATCTTGTTGACGACGAGCGCACCAGACCCAAGAAACTGCTCGGTCACTTTCATCGCTATATCGACGATCTCCGCATTGGGCGCCGTACCGCTAAGGATGGCCCCGCGCGGGGTGTAGCTTACCTGGATGGGATAGTCGCCGACCTGGGCTTTCAGCGTGGCGCGCAGATCCTCGATCGGCTGCGTGACGACAACACGCAGTTCAGCGAGAGCCTCCCCGCCCTCGTTCAGTGCGAACAAGGTGGTCCGCCCGGATTTTTTGCCGAAAACAAAGATGGTCTTGTTCGAAGGTGCCTGATAGTCCGCGACCGTAGGATCTGCGACAAAGATGCTCGCAGCTGGCGCTGGCAGATGAATCGTCTTACCCAGCGAAGAGGAAAGGGTCAGCGTTCCGCTAATGCCGTCGGGAGCCGTACGCTGCGGCCCACCTCCATCATCCCGCTTGATCTGAGCTACGGCAACAGCCGGGAATAGCAGGACGACCACGCACAAAGCATGCAAAAGACAGGACGAAAGGCCGTTGGCGGTGATCGGTCCTCGAATGACGCCAGCATGCTTGTCAAGAATGATGCTCAAGATGGTCTTTACTTTCAAGTTCGATTGACTACGCGGTCGATGCCGCGCATTTCAATTCAAGGACGTAGCCGATCCCGCGCGCGGTTTTGATCCGGAGCGTCGCACCGGACTGACTCAAATGACCGCGCAAACGATAGATTCCGACCTCAAGCGCATTGGCGGAGACCTCGTCGTCAAATGCATAGAGGCTATCCTCCAATGCCGCGCGAGCCACGGTACGGCCGGCGCGGCTGAGCAGATGTTCGAGAATGCATACCTCGCGGCGCGCAATCTTCAGCGGTCGACCATTAACGGACGCCTGCCGACCGATGGGATCGAATCGTAGATTGCCAAAGGTAACGATGGGCGCCGTCATTTGCGTTGATCGGCGCAGAGTAGCGCGCATCCGTGCGATGAGTTCATCAGTAGATACGGGCTTGGGCAGGAAGTCGTCCGCACCGGCATTGAACACCGCTATCCGCTTACCGAGTTCGTTAAAGTGGCTCATCATCACGGCAGGCATCGAATGACCGTCACGTCTCAACTGCTTCAGCCAATCCAAGCCGTCTCCATCCGGTAGAACCAACTCGAGCAAGAGAATGTCATAGCTGGCGCAACAAAAAGCGGCGGCCGCCTCATCCAGGGTGCACGCTACATCAACGGCAAAACCGCAATGGGAGAGCGCCTGTTGTACAACGCGCGCTGGGGCCGTCTCATGATCAACGAGTAGCGTTCGCATTCCACCTCCTATCACGCCACGCCAAGACACCCACCACGTCTCGTTCAAGCATGACCGCCCCGAGCGGAATTGAACAGTCCGGCCTCCGCGTAAGCGTTTGAAGCCGGAATAGACGAAGAGCAGCGGTACTGGCGCATCGCATACTGGATCGGGATTCCATTGTAAGCTCGACCGGCAGTGTTCACTGTCTCACGTGGCCCGCATGCATTTTGGTGACGTCGAATGTGCTCTTACCACCGGGACATTGCAGGCAATCAAGTAAACGCATCGATAGGCTAGCAGCACCCCGCTCATCGCCGGAACAATCCCGGCAGTTGTCGCCGACAGCGTGAGGTCGAGATGATTGCCGAGAACACATTAATTGGTGAAATCGATGGTTTGGATCGATGCATTCACATGGCGGATCAGTGACAATGCCGTTCCATGGTCTCGATCTAAATCTCCTCATCACGATCGATGCTTCCGGTGGCGAGCGCAGCCGTACGGCCGCAGGTTTGATGGGAGAGCAGCGATGATATGCGATTTGCATCGCGGCCCTCAATTTGCAAAGCCTGACACGCCGGCAGACGTTCCGTGCTTGAGCAACGAACTTCCTCATTCGGCCCGGAAGGTGAGCCTCCTTCGTGCTCCGATCACCGGAGCGACAGTGATGGCCAAGCGCGGCTACGCTCAGCTGGAGAACGCCACAACGAGGCCGTCCTGCCGCGCCTTCCTTTTTAAACTTTTATAAAATCACCGAGACGCTGGAATGAACTGCTCAACGGCCGCACAATCCAAAGACGGGGGGTGACATGAAGTTGGCCGCACCGGGCAAAACCGTGCTTACAATCCGATCGCGGCGTCCATGATCACGTGCTCATCGCAGCTTTGCCGACAGCAAACCTACCATGTTGCGTGATGCACGGCGCTTTCCCTACCCGGCAGCACATGAAGTGTGAAATCAATTCTTTGGATGGATTGCATTCACATCCTGGATAGTGACGATACGTGTGAGGTCTGTGTCTCCGTCTCCTAGTCGCACCTGATGCTCTGATGAGCGAACGCAATCTGTCGCTGGCAGCTCTGGTGGGGCGAGCGATGATTTTGCTGATTTGCATGGCGGCGTCCTCCTGCAAGGCTCACAGTGGGCGCCGACTCTTCTGGACTATCAAACCCAGGTGATGGTCACTCGCCCAGCAATGTCGGTTCGCCGCCACGACCCACCTCGCTCCATGCCGGCAACCGCTTCCGCAAAACGGAGCACCGATTCTGCCATACATCAGATCACTCCCGCATTGGCAAAATGCACGCGATTGAGCTCGTGCCGCGCAAGCTTTGCCGAGGAGGATATACAACCTAGCTGACACAACCTGACCAAAGCATCTGTCCGCACTCCGATGCGACTGCCAAGCACTCTGCGGAAGACTCATTGGCCGTCAAGCTCTCTAGGATCGGGGCGCTTCGGCTGAGACGGAAGAACTTGCAGACGCGCGGTCATGCACCATGCGAATTCCGGAGCAAGTCGCCCCCGATTCCGAGATGATGCACCATTCTGATCAGACGTAGAATGTCGATCACAATAACACTTTTCCCCACGTCCGGATGGATGGGCGCGACGCCATACTCCCTGGTTCCAATCCGCCCATTGGCCTCGGTGTTTTGCAGTTTTCTGCCCTGGGGTCAGCGCTTCGGCGCTGAAGTTTATGCGGGCGGCAATCCGGGATTTGAACCTCCGAAGACGGACCCATGTGTCAATGGCTGCCATCCCTCGGCAGCTCAATCCACTCCTGCGGGGGTGGATTAAGTATTACGGTCGATTCACGCGGGCGCCTCTGGGGCAATCCTTCGATAGTCAATCAGACAATGGAGGCTTGGATGATGCGAAAGTTCAAACACTTTATGGGTCGCAAGGCCAAGACCGGCCGCGTTCTCGAACGACTATCTCGCGAACGTCTCGGGTTGTTCGCACACTGGAAGATCGGCATGCGCGGCTCGTTCGCCTGATGGGAGCCCAGTGACGCGAGAGTGTCACGCTGGGATCGATGAGAGGCCGGCGGTGAGAGTCCGCCGGCTACTCGCCAAAGCCGTCTGCCCGGATCTGTGAGGGCAAAGCCAAATGGCCGAGCTACTCGACCACAACCCACGGCGATCCGGGTTTCCTGTGCAACCGGAAGAACGCCCTTCGTCAGCTACTCGTCAGCCAGCCTGTCTATCTAGATTGGCTGCGCATTCTCAACTTGATTGGAGATGGAATATGACGGGCATTGGCCGATCTGGCAGATCGCGCATTGGGGATGCTGGAGCCGGATCGAGCAGTTCACGCTCGCACTCAAGTCTAGCCCCTGGGGAAGGCAGTCAATCGTTCGATTCCGTCGTGGAGCGGATGCGCTCTGGGCCCCAAGATAGAGGGACGCCCTCCGCTAGCATGGCGCGCGGTGCCGACAATGCCCTTGGCGACAGGTCTTCCGGTCCCTCCGTTGGCCCAGATCGAATCCTAGGCGCTGCGCCACGTGCAGCCGCTGCGCCACG
Organism: Bradyrhizobium sp. 35; assembly: GCF_023073215.1. Classification (NCBI taxonomy): domain Bacteria; kingdom Pseudomonadati; phylum Pseudomonadota; class Alphaproteobacteria; order Hyphomicrobiales; family Nitrobacteraceae; genus Bradyrhizobium; species Bradyrhizobium sp. 35. Next base: position 3,574 of record NZ_JADPJC010000048.1, on the reverse strand, counting down.
TGCAGTCACTGCGCGGCGGCGCGGCTTTCCTTCATTGTCGGAGCGTGGAGACACGGCGCCGGTCGCGAGTCAGCCGCCAACTTCGGGTGTGGCAGTCCCCATTTCCTCATCAGAGGAAGAAAACAACGCAACAAAGCGACACATGGACCACCTGCGTGAGAAACTTGACGCTTACGCTCAAGCGACCACCCTTACCTCGGACTTGGAGGTGGTGCAAAAGCTGACCGAGCGGTTCGCCGAAGTAGGGTCGGTATTTCTGGACTACTACGCGAGCCTGCCCCCGGCCGTGGCGCCGAGCATTCTGCCCGACGATGACGCCCGTCGTTATGGCGCTCTCGTGCTCGGAGCGTGCCGCGAATGCGACGAAAAGGCTGCAGAGGGTTCCGCCGCCTTGCTGGAGGGCAAACAGCGTATGGTAGACCTGTTCGAGGGGATGCTCAAATCCAACGCTACCCCCGACCAGCTGAGCCGAGTGGCTTCCAGTTTGGCGAAGCACCTTGCGCCTTGCATCGAGTGGTGGGGAAAGAAGATGTTGTGGAAGGAACGAATGCGGTCCGCCTTGCAAGCCACTGCCAACTTGCCAAGCACGTCCGAGATGCGGAAACTCGAAGAGGCCGCACTACGCGTGCAAACCGGCTGGGCACTTTATACGGCGTGCATGTGTCTGGAATCGCGGATTGCTCTCGCGAAGCTTCGGATTGAGTCTCAGGCGAGCAGGTTTGAACCAGCCCTCAGGGCCGCCCTCATGGATGAGAACGGGCAGGTGCGTCTGCTCGGGACCTATGTCGATGATGCTTTTCCGGCATTCCTCTCGACGTACGAGGCCGTTCTGAACAATCACGGAGAGCCACTCGACGCGGAGCACTGCACCGTTCTGGAAGGAGTCATGGAACGGCATTCGGAATTTGCCTCAGGGGTGGAACGCATCGTTGCCAGGCTAAGGGATGCTAAAACGGATGCCGACATTCCAGTGGAACAGTTGGACCAGATCGTGGAAGGTGCATGGGTCGCCGCGAACCAAGTGACGCGACTTTTGGCAGCGCAGCCAAAGAGCCCGGTCCTGATTGAACGGCCTGCCCAGGCTGGGATACCGGAAACGACCGGCTTAGCGGCTGAGAGCCACGCGGCGCGCAGGAAGGGGAAAGGCAAGCGCGCACCGGCCGGAGGCGAGAGGAGTTCAACGGCCGGGCTGCGCGAGCCGCAGCTCGCTAGGCCCGATGCTGCCACAGCCCCGACTGCCAAGGTTATCGTACTCTCGGATCTGGGTACGAAGAAACTCGCGAGTGCGGAGGAGGCACGCGCGAGGGCGTCATCATCGGGGACCGGGCACCTGGAGGGGGGGCGGACTCCGCCCTCCATGAATGCACTGACGGGATTACTCAAGCGATTGGACGAGCTGCTGCAGTTCGATCTGCCGGCTCAGCAAAGTGCCGTCTCGCAAGCGCGCCAGATGAAGCCTGAGGACGCCGACCACGTCGTGGATCTCGTCCTTAAGCGCCTGCAGACGCAGGAGGCCGCGATTGGTCCCTGTGTAGCCGCGCTGGAGGAGCCGTGCCGACGTGTCCTCCTCACTCCTGCGCAACTGACCCAAGTACACGGAAAACTAGGCCGGCTTAAGGCGATGTTGTCCGAGGTTCAGGGACAGGCAAACTCATTGAACGCGCGAAAGGCGGCGATCACGATCGATTGCATGAAGACGTACGCGTTTCCATCGCAGAAGTACCTTGAACAGTTGCGGGCGGCCGAAGAACTTGCGTCTGTGGATCCACCCCGCGCCTTGACGGACGAGCCAGCGACGCTGTTCGAGATCAAGCTGCAGCCCAAGGCGTTGCGCAGTGGTAGAATGCCAAATCCGATGTGGGTGCACATCCATACCAAGCGGGCGGTACATGCCTCGCAGTTGGTCACGCTGGGCGGCGCCGAGTTCGCCGCTTGCCACGTGAAGTCCAATGAACAGCGCGGCTACAATCGGCAATGGCAGAGTGCTCGAGCCGCCACGGGGCACAAGAACGTCGTGATCCACCGCGGCAAGCTCACGCCTGCGTTCTGCAAGTCATTGTTGAGCATCGCCCCATTGTCCCCCTTTCGCGAGGCGGAGCACGCGTCGATGCAGTTCGCGCGCCTCGGGATGTAGTTACCTGAGTGTCTCGCGCCCAGAGCGTCGCTGTGATGACACCATCAAGCAGACCGTTATCACCGAGTGGAAATCCTCGATGAGCTCGAAGGCCGGCGGGCTCCTCGAACAGATCGACAACGGCGTCCGACTGAAATTCGATCGGGAGTGTCGTGACCCCGACTTCCTTTCGCTTGAAAAACAGCATCGCGGCGCTTGTCGCCGCGCTTGCGATGGCCGGCCGGGTCCGAATCGCGACCCGGCTATGCTTCAGATCGTAAATGAAGCAGTTTTGCGCATTTGTGTTCGAGATCCCGTCGCCGATCGCTTCGGTAAGTGTCTGCGGCGCCGTGCTTAGCGCCCCACAATGATTGGGCTTCCCGGCCTGGAGCACCAGAATGCGGTGTAAAGGGCCAAACGCGTGCGGGCCAGCCGCACCGGACTCTCGTCGTCCGTTAAGAAGCCGAATTGAGCGGGGCGGTACAGGCGAGCGTTCGCCATAGCTGTGCCAGGAACATGCACAAGAGTTCTCTGAGCCAGGCGAGGATGCGGCGGAAGTTGTAGCCCACGGCTGAGAGCACGACGTTGGCAGCGTCGCCGGCGCGGCCTTTGAGATAGCAGCGGCCAAGGTGACCTTCGGCCTTGAGGTGTCCGATGAGGGGCTCGATCGCGGAGCGGCGGCGCAGCTCGCGTTTGATGACGCCGAAGACGCCGCGCTTCTGGCCGGAGATGAAGACGCGACGGGGATTCTGCGCGTCGTGGCCGCGGTATCCCTTGTCGACATAGGCCCTCTCGATCGCGCAGCCGGTGAGCGTCTCGGTGCGGTCGATGACGTCCCGCAAGGTGTGACCGTCGTACGGGTTATCGGGCAGCGCCCTGGCGTGCAGCACGAACAGGCCACCGGGAGCCCGGCGGTTGTTGGTGACGATGGAGGCCTTGACGCCGAACTCATAAGGCGCGGCGGCCTTGCCTTTGCCGATGCACTCCACCTCCGGGGCGTGAAAGGAATAGAGCTTCCAGCCGCGCTGGCGCTGCTGCTGCGAGCGGATCTGGGAGGCCCGGCCGAGCGGGAGGGCGAAGGTGTTCTCGAGCACCGCCTGACCTTCGATCTTGCGGCGGATATCGCGGATGATCCGGCCCAGCCGGCTGCGCAGGATGCGCAACTGCCGCTGATGCCGCTTGAACTGTTTGGCATGAGCGTAGCGACCCGCAATCATCGCGGCGGCCTTGGCGATGTGAGAATAGGATTGCCGCAGCCTGACGGCGTGCCTTCTCGCCAGGCGATTGAGGCCCTGGATGGCCGCATGAAGCAGCTTGGCGTCGGTCGGAAAGGTGATGGCCTTTGGCTGCACCATGGTATCGACCGTGACGCGCTTGAGGTCCTGGCTGCGTAAGGCGCCGGCTTCGTGCGCCACCCGCAGGCTCTCGGCCAGCAGCAGCTCCAGCTTGTCGCCGAGCCGC
>NZ_JADPJC010000090.1:0-60987 GCF_023073215.1 Bradyrhizobium sp. 35 | reverse complement strand
GTCGACTGGCAGGCTCGCGTGTCTTGCAGCGGGCGCACTCAACCTCCAGCCAGGCGAGTCCGCCACTAAGCATTGATCGATCGTCGGGCAGGGCTGCGCCGGGCCCGCGTAGCATTCCATGCGGACGGACCAGGCTTCCGCCTCCGCCCGGTCGGCTTCTCGAACGGCCTCCTGGGCGCGCTCGCGGGCTCCTTGCGCATGGATCATCGCGCCCATAATCCGGCCGCTCCAGACTACCTCTCCACACTTTTCGCGGAGGATTCCGCAGGTGGCTTGTGAGGCTAGCCGCAGCCGGGAGCCCCACACCTCACTTCGGTCTAGCGCGACAGAGCGTAGCGGCTCCCGCGATCTAATGTGTCAACGTGGCTCGAACCGTAGAAGTGGCAAGCTCCGCGCCGAAAAAACGCAGAGCGCTTTCGCGGAAGGGGGCGAGCTACTGGTCCCTGGTTCTCGCCGCGCCGAGGATATCCCATCCTCCAAACTCTGGGCGCTAACCCCTCGCGAAGACGTTCATTTTTCGCAAACCTTGGACAACTCTAGAATAAGCTACGGCAAGGAACTACGGTAACTCGGCCAAATCGCGATACGTCCAAATCGCGATCGTGATGCCTCTATGGGCATCCGCCGGCAAAGATTTGAACGTCTTTGTCCTGCTGGGCTCTCGCGACTTCGACAGGCATAGTGTCCATTTCGCACGCTTCGCGCCGCTCAACTGCGAATACTTTCTGCACACGCCGGTTTCAATTGCTAGCTTCTAAAATCTTCCTTGTAGTCGCTCTTCGTCGCGTTCGTGCTCGGAAGTTCGATTCCTCGCGGATTTAAGAGAGCTGCCAGCCTGCACGCGGGATGCAAGTGAAATCAAGATTTCAGGCCTCGCTGGGCGTCACCGATCTCGCAATATCGCCGACGTGAACGCGCGCGGGAGCAGTTGGATCAGCGCGGCCAACTGGCTCAGGGCATGGCATGTAAAGACGTAGCCCTGCGGAGAAAGGGCATGCTGTGACATACCGGCCTGCACGATCAAGACCTACAAGACCGGCACGTAGGGCAGGGGCACCGCGGCTAATCGTCGAAGCACAGTCCCGGCATTGCAGAGCTTGGGAACTAGTTAGACGGGCAGCCGAAGCCAAAGGTCGCTGCTGGACAGCGTACCGGCCGGCGTGACTATCTCCAAATCGACGACGCGAAATGAGCCGGGCTGACCATCATACAAGTAACGAAGATGCCAGACGGGCCAAGTTCTGGTGTAATGGCGAAGTCATCTAAGGCACTCGCGACGTATCGAACGGCATCGCGATGTGCTATCGGCGCGGAGAACATCGTGTCGATCAGCGTGGCGAGGCTCATACCTTCCTGGAGCATGGTTCGCGCGACTTCGTCTCCGTGGACGACCCTAAGGGCCGATACGAGGGCCGCGATAGCGTCAGGGTTCTTTAGAGACACGGCAGATTCGTTTCAGGCCAAAAGCCGGACTGTTGACGTACGGGCGCGTGGGCGGCGGTTGCGTGCTTTCGCAGGGCAATGCACGTCTGCTACAACACCTCAGCACGGACCTGAGCAACGCCACGATTCGTAATCCCCAAGCTGCGCGCGGCCGCCAGCGAGAGGTCGAGGACGCGGCCACGGACCCATGGTCCGCGATCGGTGATACGAACGACCACCGACTTATTCGTTTCAAGATCAGTGACGCGGACTCTCGTGCCGAACGGCAGACGGCGGTGCGCCGCGGTTAGTAGATTCCGATCAAACGATGAACCGCTCGCTGTCTTGCCTTTGGAATAGGAATAGTAGGAGGCTTTTCCGGAAATGAATCGATTGAAGGATTGAGCCCCTGAACGATCTTTCAAGGGCTCTTGTCCGTTCGGAGACTGCGCTTGCGGCTCCTCCTTCTTTGTCTGATCGAGTCCTTCAGGAGCGGGCTCCGCGTGAGCCTTTGGAACGATGGACCATCTGTCATTGAATGTTTGCCCGACGGCAGGGGTCGCGTGAAGCCACGTCCAAGTTGAGACCGCTGCAATCATTATCATTCCAGAAAGCGGACGCATGATCGACCTCGCTACAAATCACACAACAGACAAACAATGCAAACTCGTAACGCACGTTCCGGCACATCCCCGATTCATATGTAGAAAGGTGATGTACTACCCATGGCGGAACGTAGACGCAGCGCAGCAAGCAGATAGCTCGCTGCAACGCACCACGTTAACGGCATCAGTTCTAGAGCTCTCTGGCGATGCGAGCGTCAACACCGCCTGTACGTGCGCAGGGATCCAATCAGTGGCGTGAATGTCTTCGCCCTGATTATAGACACGAGGAGGACATTGAACGGACCGCCACAGTTTGGTGGGGCGAGAGGCCGCGAGCCACCTAAGACGATCCGTACGTTGCCTGCCATGGCTCGATGTTCAGTGGGCCGCTGGTCACTATAATGGCGCCGACCTGTGGGGTTGCCTCAAGGCGCACGGATTTAGCTCGGTGCGAGTCGTTGCCGAATGGGGCCGTTGGCGTGCCGAAATGCCCAATGCTCAGAGCCTGCAGCGCGTACTGTCCGCGAGACCTATCGCGCGCTGATGACCAATCGCCGCGATACGCTATCAAAGTCAGAGACCGTCACTATTGCGGCAATTGAGCAAGGCATTCCTCTCCTGGTGGAAGCTCGAGAAATCATAGCCGGTTTCCATGCGATTGAACGCATCTACCTACGTGACAGCAGCCACGGCAATCACGGCCGACGGCTACTCCACCGTCACGCTTCCACCGGGCACGTACAAGTTCGCGGTTGCCACGGCCACGGCCGTCTACGTCGACCTCATCGCGATTGCGACAAGCACCTGATGCAAAACTTCCGGAAACCCAGCCTCATCGAGCGGCCGCCACGCGTCGGTCACAATCGCACGAAGCCGGCGGCGGAGTGCTATCGCAGGTTCGTCGCCGCTCTCGAGGAGCGCAGACGCGAGCTTGGTTTGCCGATGGCGCAGGTCGACGACTTGGCCGGTTTGCAGGACGGATTTTTTCCGAAGCTGATTTTCCCGGATGCCCCGAATGGTCGTCAAAGCCGATGGGAAACGGTCGATCTTGTCGTGCAGGCGCTGTTCGGCACCGGTTATCGTATCAAGATCGAAGCCGGCCCAAAATTTTGTGCGCCGGCCAAGCGCGATGCTCGCGGCGTAGCTTTTGTGCAGGTCACGCATTGGAGGCACAAAAAATATTCTCCGAGCTCGGCCGACGCGGTGCCGAGGCGCTCAACAGTTTGCCGCGCGAGCAGCGGTCCGCCATCGCGAAGAAGGCGGCGGCGACGCGACGCGAAAAGCGACTTGCTCGAAAGGCGGATTTGGCGACACGGCCGCCATCTGCCGAGGGCGCAGCGCGCGATCAGTCGCTCAAAACGCGTCGACCTGAAGAATGCTCGCCCCTTATCGCTGATGACCAAGTCCAATCGGCCATCAAGACAGGGTTGTAGTCGCGCGCTTTTTCAGTCGACACGGCGTGTAGCTACGCAATTGCATATGATTTTAGAGTGTTTCATCGAGCCCCCATCTGCGGTTGCTAGTTTCGGACCGAACCATGGGAGCGAGCAATGAAGTGGATCGCCGGACTTGTTGGACTGACGCTGTATGTCATTTGGCCATACTACACCCTGATCGAGTTCGGCCAAGCGATCCAGTCTCGTGATTCCCGAACGATCAATAGCATGGTGGATTGGAGCACTCTGCGGGCGAACGTGAAGGCTCGATTGCAAGAGGGGAAACCTTGCCGAACACAACGGCGGAGCAGGGAAACCCGGCCTTTGCGGCTTTGGGAAACACTGTCGCCCTGACGTTTGCGAATACGCTCATAGATAAGATGCTCACTCCGTCGGTCTTACCGCTCTTATTGAGCAGGCGCGCGCGGGCGCGCCTAGGGTCAAGGCTCCCCAAGACAAGACACAGATCGCAACGCCACCGCCCGCGAAGCACTCCTTCTACCAGATGGTCAAGTTCGCGTTCTTTGCAACGCCATTCCATTTTCGACTTGATCTAGCCGATCCGGAGCGCGATCCTGAGACAGTGATAGCCGTGCTAATGACCTTCAAGGGGACCGGTTGGCAGGTGACCAACGTGAAGCTGCCGGATGTCGGCCGGTCACTGAAGGTGACGCAAACAACTGGCTCTCGCTAGGTCCTGCCAGATTGAAGGCGGTGGCGAAGCAGGGAAAGAGATGATGCGGAGCGCGCTGTAGTTCCTAAGCCGCGTCGTACGCGGTGAGCGTGGTGTGACTGGGAGCCTCACCACAGATTGTCGGGCATCTTGACGTGATATGGTCCACGTGGCGCGGCGACCACAACAATAAATAAGGATACAAACCATATTAAATATAGCGATCTATTTAATATGGGATTATAATTGGGGAATCGCGGAGAAGCGACTCCAGCATTCCTGCTTCGCCCCCCCGAATGCGAGGGCCGTTTCTTCGAGTGCTTGAGCGGAGGGCGTGCTCTGTACTCGCTGGACAAGATACGAAGGCGAGATTTTTCGGAAGCCTGTGAACTTTCGAGCATCACAAACGTCGCTTCGGTCAAAGGATTATTAGCTTTATTGTTGGATTATAATGTGATAATAGGTCTCACATTTAATTGTGACATTTAATGTTTTCGCGCCATTGTCGGCTCCGGCACCCTAATCTTTTGGAAAATCCTGCAGGGGACCATGTGCATCGGGAGGAGAGGACAATGACCCAACGCAACATCCGCCCTCCGAACGAACACGACATAGGCAAACTTGAAACGTTGGCCATGAAAGCCCCCAGCGCAGATATTGCTGCTCAGTTTGGTCGAAGTTCCGCAGCACCGAGGGTGGAGTTCCTAAAATTATTATTGACCAAGCCGGAAAAGTTAAAGCGCAATCATTGCGGTCGGGGCCCTGGCCCATCAGGCTTTGATTGGCCGAATGATTAGAGCTTCGAAAAGAACGGAATCGGCGGATCGCCGGGAGAGGCGCGTCAGGGGCACTGGTCGGCTCGAAGCAGCGCGCGCGCATCGACTTCACTGCCGCAGCAGCACTAAAAAAATGGCCTTCCCTTGGAAACCAACGCGCAGCGGCATCGGTTAGTTCTTACCTCGTATTGGAGGGCACTTTGGACGCATGCATCCGAGCTTTCCTAGCGAAGCCTGCCAGCCAAGGTCATCTCTACGAGATACATACTGCTCCGCAAACGCAACTTGTTACGGCCGTGCTGTCCGCAGAACAGATAGCCGAAATCGCTCGGCTGCGAGATTTTCTTTGAGGAAAAGCAAGCCCCTGCCGCTGCCGACAGGACGTTGAAAGTGAATTGGCTAATCAAATTGTGAACCAACTCTTCGGTAAGATTGGTAGGTACGCACCATCGCCGCCGAATCATTGCCCATGGATTTGCGCTCCTCGGACCTTGGAGGACACTATGGATGAGAAGAACCCTCATTCGAAACAAGTTACCAGACTAGGCTTGATCAGCTTCGGCCGTTCGAAAACAGATTGCACCATTCGCAGCATATCTGCGTTCGGTGCAGCCCTCGATCTTGCTGCAGATGAAAAAATCCCCGACGAATTTGCTCTGACTGTTATTCCCGACGGTGACCGGCGCCGCTGCGCGGTTGTCTGGCGTAAAGAGAAAAGAGTTGCTGTCGCGTTCTATTAATTAATGCGTCAGGATCGCGGGCTGGAATGGCGGTCAAGGGCAACATGGATATCGAGCTCGCCGTGGACTGCCATGGAGCTCGCCGACGCAATACATCGAGTGAATCCTGGGACATAGCGGCCTTCGTGAAGACTGATTGTCGGTGAAATTTGTGGCGATTGTCTGAAGTTACACCATCCCGCCCTTATCGACTGCGCAGCGACTTGTCGAAGGAACCGGACCGGCTCTCATCTGAGATCCCGACATTCTGCGAGGCCTCCCGATGTTCACATCGCGTTCACCGACCTCCGAGGGACCGGGCCATGCTCCGACAAACCAGCAACGAAGAAGAGGCTCTGGACCGCACCGCCGAGGTCGCGGCCACCATCGCGGAAGAAGGCCTCCGGTACGTCAGCGACTCCGCGCCGGGGTACACGCGCAAGCGGACTGGAACTACTTTCAGCTATTACGACAAGGACGGCAAGCGCATCACCGATGCCGCCGTCATCCGACGCATCAAATCAATCGGCATCCCACCGGCCTATGAGTCCGTGTGGATCTGCCCGTCGTCGAACGGCCACATCCAGGCAACCGGGATCGATGCGCCGGGTCGCAAGCAGTATCGCTACCATCCGAAGTGGCGCGAGCTCCGAGACCAGAACAAGTACATACATCATCCATCCAGGCGGCGGCGTCACCTTGCCGGCAGGCTCCCTGGCCGGAAAGGCCCTCAAGAACGCGTCGGTATTCGGTCTCAGAACGACTCTGAAATTCTAAGACGATGGCAACCTGCGCTAAGTTGTGGTCCCACCGCCGTCGAAGAGCTCGCAATTGCAGCAAGCGCGTTAAGGCCCAAGATACCAAGCGCCTTTACGCGTCCTTCGCCTCTATGTCCTAAGCTCTGCAAGGGGTAGGGCAACTTCTATGGGCTTATTCGCGCGATTACGTGCCGCGTTCGCCGTGGGCGATATCACAGGTCCGCTCGGACGCTCACTGGTCGTCGAGCAATTCCGGATTCTGCGAAAGCAGGTCCCAGTTCTCTACGCTGTGCTGCTGGTCGACAGTATCAGTGTAGCGCTGGTCCTGCCGCTGACTGTATCGGCTTGGCTCAGATTCGGCCTGCCAACCGCGCTCCTGGCGCTCTGCCTGCTCCGCTTGGCTCAGTGGCTCCGCTTGAAAGCGGTCGATGTCACGCCAGAGCAGGCGCACCGTGAGCTCAGGCGGACTCGCGCTGTTGCGGTGGTCCTCAATGCCGGTTTTGTTCTCTGGATTCTGGCGCTGTTCGCGACTGTCGATCCCGACCTGCGCGCGCCGATTGCCTTGCTCGTTTTCATGGGCTGCATCGGCACGGCCTACTGCCTCGGAAGCTCCGCCGGCCTCCCTGCTAACATGTTGATTGCCGGCACCCCGATCGCGACTGTGCTGCTCCTGTCTGGCGACGGCATCATGATCTCGCTCGGGATCAATCTGCTGTTGCTGCTTCTGCTGCTCGGCAGAATGATCAACACGAACTTTCGCTCCTTCGTCCAACTGATTCAGGCCCATAGCAGCCTGACCCAGGAAGGGGAGCGCGCCAGGGCCGCGGAGCAAACCGCGACCGCCGTCGCCGAGCGGTTCGACCGAGCCCTCAACAACATGTCCCAAGGCCTCTGCTTCTTCGACGACGATCAGCGCCTGATCGTCTGCAACCGGACCTATCTAGAGATCTACGATCTCGATCCGGACGTGATCCGGCCCGGCATGAAGCTGAATGACATCGTCGATCTCCGCTATTCAGCCGGCAGTGCGCCGAAGATGTCGAAGCAGGATTATCTGGATTGGCGCAATAGCGCACGGGTGATCGACGAAAGTTCGGACACCACCGTGGAGTTGACGAGCGGACGGATGGTACGCATCCGGCACCGTCCCATGGAGGGCAGAGGCTGGGTTGCCACGCACGAAGACATCACCGAGCGTCATCGGATAGAGATGGCGCTCGCCGAGACCAAGGCGGCGGCCGAACAGGCCGAAGCGGCTGCCCGCGCCGCTCACACGCATCTCACCGAGGCGCTCGATGTCGTTCCTGAAGGTCTCGCCGTGTTCGATAAGGATGATCGACTGGTCCTTTGGAATCGACAATACGCGAATTTCTATGCAGCCAGCCAGGAAGCACTGGCGGCGGGAGCACCATTCGAAAGCATCCTGCGGGCTGGCCTGGCGCGGGGGCAATATCCGAAGGCGATTGGGCGGGAGGATGAATGGCTCGCGGAACGCTTGGCACGCCATGCTCTGCCAAGATACTCGCACGAACAGCATCTGCCCGACGATCGCTGGATCCGAGTGGAGGAGCGGCGCACGGCTGATGGAGGCAGCATCGGGGTCCGGATCGATATCACCGACCTGAAGCGTCGGGAGGCCTCGTTCCGTCTCCTTTTCGAGGAGAATCCACTGCCCATGTGGGTGGTCGATACGGCAACCCGGCAATTGCTCGCGGTGAACGCAGCGATGTGCCGACACTACGGCTACCGCCGCGAGGATCTTCTCCTCATGTGCGAGCCGCAGCTGGAGTGCGGAGCATCTGATGGCTCCGCCGACTTCGAACTGCACAGAAACGCTTGCGGGGATCTCATACAGATGGCTATCGAGTCCCGTCCGCTCCACTACGAGGGGCACTCGGCCCATGTCTGCGTCGCGTTCGACGTCACCGAGCGCAATCGCGCCCAGGAGAGAATCAGCTATCTGGCCTCCCACGATGTTCTGACGGAGCTGCCCAACCGGAGCGCTCTGGATCAGCACCTCTCGGCCGCGGTCGAACGGCACGAGATCACCGGCTCCGGCTTTGCCCTGCTCTGCATCGACCTTGACCACTTCAAGGAGATCAATGATCTCTTCGGTCATGCGGTCGGAGATGCCGTGCTGCGCGAAACCTCCCGCCGTCTTCAAGAAGCGGCGCAGGGCTGCTACGTGGCACGGGTGGGCGGCGACGAGTTCATCGGAATTACTGACCAAGTGCCTTTGTCGGCGAATGCGGAACTGCTGGCCACCAAGATGCGGGCAGCCTTCGAGGATCCGATCGAAGTCGAAGGTCATTCTCTCAAGCTGGATCTCTGCGTCGGCGCGGCGCTGTTTCCCAGAGATGCGGACAAGATCGCCTCTCTACTCGCGAACGCCGATGCGGCGCTCTATCGGGCCAAGCACGAAGGGCGGGGCGCGATCCGCGTGTTCACGAGCGCGATGGACCAGCAGCTCCGCGAGCGCCGCGCACTTGAACATGATCTGCGGTTCGCAGTCGAGCGCAGGGAACTCTATCTTGATTATCAGCCGCAGCAACACCGCGACGGCCGCATCATCGGCTACGAGGCGCTTGTCCGCTGGCGGCATCCGGATCGCGGAATCGTTTCTCCCGGAGAATTCATCCCGGTCGCGGAGCGGAGTGGCTCGATTGCCCAGATCGACGACTGGGTGCTGATGGAGGCCTGCCGGGAGGCTGCATCGTCGGACGGGCCCTTCAGGATTGCCGTCAACGTCTCGGCCGCCCAATTCCGCAGGGAGAACCTCGACGCGCAGGTCCGCAAGGCGCTGCGCGAAAGCGGCCTGGCTCCGGCCCGCCTGGAGCTGGAAATCACCGAAGGCGTCCTGATTGAGGACGTCTCGCGCGCAAAAAAGACGATGCAATCGCTCAAGAGCCTCGGCATCCTGATCGCACTCGATGATTTCGGGACGGGGTATTCGTCGCTGTCCTATGTCGAGGCCTTCCCTCTTGATCGGATCAAGATCGACCGGTCCTTCGTGGCCTCGCTCGGACAGAGCGAGCGATCGTTGGCGATCGTTCGCGCGATCATTGGGCTCGCGCACGGTCTTGGCGTACCGGTTCTTGCGGAAGGGATCGAAACCAAGGTCCAGATGGCGCTTCTCGTCAAAGAGGGTTGCGACGAGATGCAAGGCTACCTGATCGGGCGCCCACAAGGCCTTGCGGCTGAGAAAGCTCGATCGCGGCAGAGCTCCAGTTCGCTCATGCTGTCGGCCTCATAGAATATCGCACAACCGCCGCGAGCTTCTGAGAGTCGACCATTCTGGTGCCGCTGCATTCCCGTAGCGCGCAATAGCCAACATTTCAAACGAAGCCGACCGGCTGCGCTGCAAATCGATGCAGTGCGTTCCGTGGCGCCTCGGCCTTCATCACCGCCGCGTTCGGATTGAAGCACTCGACCGCCTCGCCGGCGGCGATGCCGTCGTCGGCGGCCACGAAGGGCAGGGCGACGTAGTAGGTGACCTCGGACATTTCAGTCGTACCAGTCCTTCCGATCGGGCGGGACGTCGAACCGGCCGCGCGCATAGCCTGTGGAAACCGAAGCCCGAAGCTCCTCGACCTGCGCGGAAGCCGTTCGCGACGATGAGTGCCTTGACCGCTTCTCGGGCGTGGCCGCCGCAGGCCGCGATGACCTGGTCGGCGGCGGCCTCCAGGTCGTCAGCCGCGGGCGCGGGGGTCTCGGGACATATCCGATGTTCCCGCCTTGTTCGAGGTGAGTCAGGCAGACTGTTGCTTCCGCCGGCGCTGCGGAGGTCGTTAACGATTGATCACGGCGGCGCCCCGCTGTCGGAACCAGAGCAATTGAATCGTCTTGAATCCAAGCCGCCCCAAAGGAGTTCTGCGTATCATGGCCCCCCGAGCGAACTGGAAGGGATTTCTGCGTCTCTCTCTGGTCACCTGTCCCGTGGCGCTCTACCCGGCCACCTCGGAGAGCGAGAAAATCTCGTTCAACCAGCTCAACCCGCAGACCGGCCACCGCATCAAGTACCTGAAGGTGGACGCCGACACGGGCGAGGAGGTCCCCAACGAGGACATCGTGAAGGGCTACGAGCACGACAAGGGGCAGTACATCGAGGTCTCCAAAGAGGAGCTCGAGGGGATCGCGCTGGAATCCACCCGAACGATCGAGATCGATGAGTTCGTCGAAAGGACCGACATCGACCCGCGCTACCTGATTCGCCCTTACTACATCAAACCTGACGGCAAGGTCGGGCACGACGCCTTCGCCGTGATCCGCGAGACCATCCGTGAGATGGACGAGGTCGCGATCGGGCGCGTGGTGCTGACCAATCGCGAGCACATCATCGCGCTCGAGCCGATGGACGAGGGGCTCGTGGGCACGCTGCTGCGCTACCCCTACGAAGTGCGCAGCGAGCAGGAGTATTTCGACGAGATTCAGGACGTGAAGGTCACGAAGGATATGCTCGATCTCGCCAAGCACATCTGAACCAGAAGGCTGGGCGGTTCGATCCTGAGAAGTTCGAGGACCACTACGAGACCGCGCTGATTGACCTCATCAACAAGAAGCGCGCCGGCAATCCGACCACGCCGAAGGAGCGACCCGCTACGACCAACGTCGTCGACCTGATGGAGGCGCTGCGGCAAAGCGTGGGCGGCGCGACGGCCGAGACCAAGGCGACGAAGTCGGCCAAGAAGCCGCGCAAGGCGGCGGCTGGCCCGAAGGAGATGCTGATGCCGATCAGGGGCAAGAAGCAGGCGAAGGATGGTGCAGCGAAGAAGCTGGCGGCTAGGCCGCAGCGCAAATCCGCCTGAAGCTAGAGTAGGAGAGGCGCATGGATATGAAAGAAGCCTCGGCGATGACGGAAGCCTCTGGGCTTGTGCACGAGCAAGATGGCACCGAGCTGGCTGCCGGCGCGATGCCGGGCGCGTCGACAGAAGCGGGAGGCAGGCCTCAGCCGCTCCAGTCTCCTTCGTCCGATGCCGCGATGCGCTGGGCCGACCAGTTGCGCGAGGTGACCGTCAAGGCTCCATTGCAGTCGTTGCTCGTCGCCTTCCTGCTGGGTGTTTGGGTTGCGCGCCGGCTCTAGGAGAGTCCCCGGCACTCTGGGCAAGTATCGCCGATCGAATCCAACACGCTCCGGACCTCGGCTTCGGCCGCAACGGGCGAGACGCCAGGCGGCGCATCGCGACGTGCGATGTCGAACGCACGCTCGCGGGCGGGCGGATCGGCGCGGTCCTGCATCCAGCCGTGCTCCTCGCATTCGCGGATGGCGCCCGCCTCCTGCAGCACGGAGATGGCCCATCCGCGCAGTGTCCGGATCGCAGGCATTCTTTCCTTGAACATCAGCATGGTGATCGCTCCTGTCCGCAGAATCCTTTGCTTCCCTCGATCGTTCCGGCTGCTAACACAGAGCTGGGATTCCGGACTGAATGGCCTGAGGTTTTCCACGTGTTCCGCCGCGCTGTGGACGAGTGATCCCCGGGCGCGGATGCCGGCAGCCCGCGGAGGCGCTGCCGCTGTCCCGGTCCAAGCGGGCCAGGATCGTAATTCAGCGAAATGCGGCGCCAGGGCCGTCTGCAGCGTCGAATCCTCGCCGGTGAGGCTAAAACCAACGGCAGAGGGTGGCCGTAGCGGTCCCTGACGGTTCTGGGCTGGCGAACATGTGAAGGCTGCCGGCTTTCAAAGTTCCTCGGGGCATGGGATGTTGCGTCATGAACCTGCGGCGACTGCTCAGAATTGCGTTCGCGGTCTTCGTGACCTCCGGTTTGACGTTGGCGCCCTGGGCGGCGCCGGCCGCCGCTGCGCAAGCTCGTCCGGACGGGATGAGCGACATGTCGATATCGGCCGACATGCCCTGTTGTCCCGACGAGCAGAAGAGCAAGGACTGCCAGGACTGCGCGCTGGTCGCGATGTGCATCCTGAAGACGGCCCAGGCGGGACCGTCTGAGGCGGCCGCCCTCCCGCTGCGGCACGCGATCCGGACCACACACTTCGTCGCCGACGACCTCGTCGGCGACGGTTTGACCCGTCCACCTCCCGACCAACCCCCTCGAACCCTGGCCTGAACGGCGCTTGACGCCGATTGCGTCCGTGCGCCTCGCGCGTGCGGACGACCTACGCCGCTTCGGCGGCCCATTCAGGACAATCGAGGACCAGAAAATGAAGACCTCTACCATCGCGCGCGCCGTCCAGGCGGCGTTGATCGCTGCCGCAGTCGCAGGCACAAGCACGGCCGCGCTGGCCGACATCAAGGACTACAAGTTCGAACTCGTCGACCAGTCGGTCCAGGCCGGGCCGGACAAGGTCATCACCGTCAGGCTCGTGAACATCAAGACCGGCAAGGCTGTGCCCGATGCCGCGATCTTCGCCAGCCGTTTGGACATGGCTCCGGACGGGATGCAGGAGATGGCGACCAAGGTCACGTCCATGCCGGGGACGGAGCCCGGCACCTACCGCTTCAAGGCGACGTTCGGCATGGCCGGGCGGTGGCAGCTTTCGCTCGGAGCCAAAGTCCAGGGCGAGAGCGGCACCGTCGAGAACAAGCTCGTCATCACGGCGCAGAAGTGACCCGCCCCGTCGCAGCAAGCCTGGCCGCCGCGCTGATCGCGGCGGCCGGGATCGCATTGGTGATCGCCGCCCCGCAGCGACCGGCGGCGCGAGCCGTCGCCGTGATCGGCCCCGCTGCGGCCGAGGAGAGCGGCGCCCCGATCTACTACCAGGATCCGGACGGCAAGCCGTCGTACTCGCTGGTGCCGAGGAAGACTCCGGACGGCCGCGACTACCACGCCGTGCGCGCCGGCGCCGACGTCAGCTTCGACGATGAGCAGACGACAACCCCGCGGCCCGCGACGACGGCCGGCGGCTCCGGAGAGCGACGGATCAAGTACTACCGCAATCCCATGGGCCTGCCGGACACCTCGCCGACGCCGAAGAAGGATTCCATGGGGATGGACTACATCCCGGTGTATGAGGGCGACGATAGCGACGACGGGTCCGTCAAGCTCTCGCCCGGCAAGATCCAGCGGACCGGCGTCAAGTCGGAGCCCGCAGCGATGCGTGTGATCCGGACCGTCGTCAGGGCGCCGGGCACGATCGCGCTCGACGAGCGGCGGATCTCCGTCGTCGCCATGCGGGCGGAAAGCTTCATCCTGAAGGTGGCCGACGTGACGACCGGATCTCACGTCGTCAAGGGGCAGCCGCTGATGGAGGTCTACAGCCCGTCCGTCTCCTCGGCTGCAGCCGAGTACCTCACCACCATCACATCGAAGACGACCAGCGGCGACGTCCAGTATGGCCGTGGATCGCGCCAGCGTCTGATGAACCTGGACGTGCCCGACGCTGCGATCTCGGCGATCGAGAAGAGCCGGACCGTGCCGACCTCTATCGGATGGACCTCTCCGCGGGACGGCATCGTGCTGGAGCGAAACGCCATCGAGGGCATGCGCGTCGAGCCCGGCGGGGTCATGTTCCGGATCGCGGATCACTCGACGGTGTGGGCCTTGATCGACGTCGCCGAACGAGACCTCGGCATGATCGCCAAGGGCCAGCCGGTCACGGTCAGGGCGCGGAGCTTCCCCGGACGCGAGTTCACGGGGAAGGTCCAGGTGATCTACCCGGAGATCAACAAGGAGACCCGGACCGCGCGAGTCCGGATCGAACTGCAGAATCCGGACCTGATCCTGCTGCACGACATGTACGTCGACGCCGACATCGACACCGGCAGCGGCGAGGCCGTCCTCGCGGTACCGGAGAGCGCGGTCATGGATACCGGCAGCCGGCAGGCCGTGTTCGTCGACAAGGGGCAGGGTCGGCTTGAGCCGCGCGAGGTCAAGCTCGGCCACCGCGGCGGCGGGTTCGTGGAGATCCGGCGGGGCCTCGCGGAGGGCGACGCCGTGGTGGTCTCGGCGAACTTCCTGATCGATGCCGAAAGCAACCTGAAGGCGGCGCTGAAGGGCTTTGGCGAGGGGGCGCAGCAATGATCGCCCGCCTCATCGCCTGGTCCGCGCGCAATCTGCTGCTGGTCCTGTTCGGGACCGGCTTCGCCGCCGCAGCGGGACTCTACGCTCTTCTGCATCTGCCACTCGATGCCATCCCGGATCTCTCGGACACCCAGGTCATCGTCTACACGGAGTATCCCGGCCAGGCACCGCAGGTGATCGAGGACCAGGTCACCTATCCGCTGACGACGGCAATGCTGACCGTGCCGAAATCGAAGGTCGTCCGCGGCTTCTCGTTCTTCGGCGTCTCGTTCGTCTACGTCATCTTCGAGGACGGCACGGACATCTACTGGGCTCGCTCTCGCGTGCTGGAATTCCTCAACGGCGCGAGCGCACGCTTGCCGGCCGGCGTGACACCGACGATCGGTCCCGACGCGACCGGCGTCGGCTGGGTCTACCAGTACGCGGTGATCTCGAAGGAACTGAACCTGGCAGACACACGGACCATCCAGGACTGGAATCTGAAGTTCGCGCTGGCGAAGGCCGAGGGTGTCGCCGAGGTTGCGAGCGTCGGCGGCTTCGTCAAGCAGTACAACGTGATCCTCGATCCGCAACGCATGCGCGACCGCGGCATCACCATGCAGAAGATGCGCGATGCCATCCGCGCCAGCAACGCCGACGTCGGCGGCCGGACCGTCGAACTGTCCGAGTTCGAGTACGTCATACGGGGCAAGGGCTACATCAAGTCGATCAACGACCTCGGCGACATCGTGCTGAAGACGAACAACGGGACGCCGGTGCTGCTGCGCGACGTCGCGCGGGTCGAACTGGGCCCCGACGAGCGGCGCGGCATCACGGAGCTGAACGGCGAGGGCGAGGTCGCCAGCGGCATCGTGCTACAGCGCTTCGGCGTCAATGCGCTGGAGGTGATTGAGAACGTCAAGAAGCGCTTCCGGGAGATCGCCTCCAGCCTTCCGAAGTCGGTCGAGATCGTGCCGGTCTACGATCGCTCCAACCTGATCTACGCGGCCATCGACACGCTCAAGCACACGCTGTTCGAGGAAAGCATCGTGGTCGCACTGGTCTGCATCGCGTTCCTGCTGCACGTCCGTAGCGCCCTTGTCGCGATCCTGATGCTGCCCATCGGGGTCTTGATGGCGTTCGGCGCCATGAAGCTGTTAGGCCTCGGCTCCAACATCATGAGCCTCGGCGGGATCGCGATCGCGATCGGCGCCATGGTCGATGCGGCCATCGTCATGATCGAGAATGCCCACAAGCACCTCGAACGGGCGGAGCCCGGAAGGTCGAGGATCGACGTCCTGATCGCCGCCGCCTCGGAGGTGGGGGCTGCACTTTTCTTCAGCCTGCTGATCATCACGGTGTCGTTCATGCCGATCTTCACGCTGGAATCGCAGGAGGGGCGGCTGTTCAGCCCGCTGGCGTTCACGAAGACGTTCTCGATGGCGGCCGCCGCGCTCCTGTCGGTGACGTTGGTGCCGGCTCTGATGGTGATCTTCGTGCGCGGGCGGATCGTTCCGGAGCACAGGAATCCGATCAACCGCGTCCTGATCTGGATCTACCGCCCGGTGATCAAGGGCGTCATGCGCGCCAAGACGCTGGTCGTCGTGCTCGCGCTCGCCGTGCTGGCCGTGAGCATCTGGCCGGCGCGGCAGCTCGGCACCGAGTTCATGCCGAACCTGAACGAAGGCACGCTGCTCTACATGCCGACGACCCTGCCGGGCATCTCGGTCACGAAGACCGCCGAACTGATGCAGACCCAGGACCGCATCATCCGATCGTTTCCGGAGGTCGCCTCGGTGTACGGCAAGGCGGGCCGTGCGGCGACCGCGACCGACCCAGCCCCCTCCGAGATGTTCGAGACCATTATCAACCTCAAGCCCAACGAGGAGTGGCGCCCTGGCACGACCATCGACGGACTGATCGCCGAGATGGACAAGGCACTGCAGTTTCCGGGGGTCTCCAACGCCTGGACCATGCCGATCAAGGCCCGCATCGACATGCTGTCCACGGGCATACGAACGCCGATCGGCGTCAAGGTGATCGGGACCGACCTGGTCGAGATCGACAAGCTCGCCAAGCAGATCGAGCAGGTCCTCAAGGCCGTGCCGGGCACCTCATCGGCCTATGCCGAGCGTGGCATCGGCGGCTACTATCTGGAAGTCACCCCCGACCGTGCCGCGCTGGCGCGCTACGGCATCATGGTCCAGGACGTGCAGGACACGATCGCGACAGCGCTCGGCGGGCAGACCGTGACAACGACGGTCGAGGGCCGGCAGCGCTTCACTGTGAACATGCGCTATCCGCGTGACCTGCGCGACAATCCGCAGGCAATCGCCAATGACGTCCTGGTGCCGATGCCCGCGGGCGGCGCGGTGCCGCTCGGCGAAGTCGCCAAAGTCGCGCCGGCGCGCGGACCGACCTCGATCCGGACGGAGAACGGGCAGCTCGCGACCTACATCTACGTCGACATCCGCGATCGCGACCTCGGGGGCTACGTCGTGGACGCCAAAGCCTCAGTGCAGGCCCGCATCAAGTTTCCGCCGGGCTGCTACGTGATGTGGAGTGGTCAATACGAATACCTGGAGCGCGCAACTGCGCGGCTGAAGATCGTCGTGCCCGTGACGCTGCTGATCATCTTCCTGCTGCTGTACCTGAACTTCCGTTCGATCGCGGAGACGATGATCGTGATGCTCTCGCTGCCGTTCGCGCTGGTCGGGGGGCTCTGGCTGATGTGGTGGTTGAGCTTCAACCTTTCGGTGGCGGTCGCCGTTGGCTTCATTGCGCTCGCCGGCGTCGCCGCAGAGACCGGCGTCGTCATGCTGATCTATCTCAATCAGGCGCTGGCCGAGACCGCGGCTAGGCGTGCCGCCGAGGGGTGGGCCCTGACCCGCGGCGATCTCTATGACGCCATCATGGAGGGCGCGGTGGAGCGCGTACGGCCCAAGATGATGACAGTCGTCGCGATCATGGCGGGCCTGCTGCCGATCATGTGGAGCACCGGGACCGGCTCCGCAATCATGCAGCGCATCGCAGTGCCGATGATCGGCGGAATGATCTCCTCCACGCTGCTGACGCTGATCGTGATCCCGGCGATCTTCGCGCTGGTCAAGGGCGTCGGTCTGCCGCCCGAGTCTCCGGCCGAAGTTCTGCATCTGCCGCCGGTCAAATCCACGACGCGTCGGGAATCGATGCCGGAGCCAGCCGAGTGAGGTGAGCCACGATGAACGACATGATGTCGGAAATGATGGGGTGGGGCGGGCTCACATTCGCCCTGGTCGTCGTCGTGCTGGTTTTGACGCCCGCGACGCTATCAAATCTCCAAGGGACATTGAGCATGCATGGGCCGGTTCTTGCAGGCTGCCATTAGATCACTTGTCCTTGTCGCCCATGTGGTGCGGTGTCGAGGTGGCCGGACCTCCAGTGTAGTGAGCCGCATGGCCGAGGTTGTCTCTGGGCTCGCCGCGGGCAGCAGGGTGGTGCTGCACCCAAGTGATCGGAGCCGACGGGAACAGAATCGCGCAGAGGAAGGGCGTTGAGGGAAGCACCTCACCGCTCAACAGGCGCGCGGGTCATCGCAGACATAGTTCTCCTCAAATCCCGATCTTCCGCGGGGCGCCCGTGGATCCGGACGGCACCTGGAAGTCACCATCGATCGCGCCCCTTACCGGGCGGGCGAGGGTGCAATTGACCAACGAAAGAGTAGCGCTGGTTCTGCCGTGCCTAGTCCTTTCGTGGAAGGGCCGCTCTGATGGGCACAGGGTCGCGATTGCCGACGCTCGTCGAGGCGATCGAACGCGCCAACCGCGAAGGCGACCAGACCATCCTGAGGAGCATCATCGAGCGCGCGGCCGATCCGCGCGACTTCTTGGACGACCCCGAGCGCCACCGGGCCGTCATCGACTATCTCAACGCGCGGCTCTCCTACGACGGGCTCGACCTGCAGCGGGTCGGGTCGGCCGTACGGCTCGGGATGCCCGGCAGATCTTCGAGCGTGGTCGACGCATTGGCCAACGTCGTCGTCGTGATCGATTTCGACACCGTCACGCGGGATCTCGATCGCGCGCTGAAGAGCGTCGAAGACGATCCGAAGGACGCTGTAACGTGCGTGTTCGGTGGTCCGAACGGCCCGGTCCGTTTCTTGTTCGGTGGGATCGACTACGGAAGTCACAGATTCCAGTCTGGAGGCGTAGGGGCCATCTTCATCCACGCACTGGGGCGCGTATGGGTTGATCCCGAGATTCCGTGCGATCCGCGGCCGTCCGGGCTTTCGCCGGCCCAACGGTGCACGCTCGCTGCTCAGTGCCAAATTCTCGTCTGAGACAAGTTCGGGCAACCAACGCCGCAAACCGAAGAAACGGGTGTCAAACCGACAAGCGGTGACGACATTCAGCCCGTGCCAGCTCCTTCCAATTCTAGGAATATATTCCATAATGAAGATTATTCGAAGACCGGCGCGCGAGAAGAACGCAGCAGAATGATCCACCGTCATCAGCTCCGATGGCCGCCGGGTCTCAGCTTCCAAGTGGCGCGGCAACGATCAGCGACAAGCCTGGACGGCTATGCCGAGACCTGGGGCAAGCTGACCGCAAAACTGGCTGTCGCGCGCAAAGATCAGGATGGCGCCGATCGACAACGCCGCGGACGCGGACGAGCAGGGTAGGATAGATCTCTAGTTCCTAGTTATGGAATTCTGGTATGACCAGCCCGTTGAAAAAACTGATGTATTTTGGTTCGCATAACATAGATTATGGAATATTTCGCCGTAGCCGCACGGTCGGCTTTCAGATTTAGAAGCCCACAGGTGGAAATCCCATGTGGACACGCACATTCCGCTCTGGCGCCGACACACCAATACGGTTCAATCGCGACTCAGCGACGAATGAGATCAACGCGATGAGCTTCAAAGCGGCAGCCACGAATGGCGCATACGAGCCTATCTTACATTGTCCGAACTGCAATCACGAAATTCCACTGACGGAATCGCTTGCCGCACCGCTGCTCGAGCAAACCCGCCGGCGCTTCCAGGAACAGCTCGCGGGAAAAGATGCTGAAGTCGCGCGCAAGACCGAGGCGCTCCGTCTGGAACGCGAACAGCTCACCAAGGACCGCGAGGCGGTCGAAGACCAGGTCGCGAAACGATTGACGGCCGAACGCGAGCGGATTGTCGCTTCTGAAGCCAAGAAGGCGCGCGAAGCCTCTGCCACGGAACTATCAGCGAAAATTAACGAGGCTGCCGAGCTCCGTCAGCTTCTGGAGGCGAATAACCGCAAGCTTGCCGAAGCCCAGCAGGCTCAGGCTGAACTTATTCGCAAGCAGCGCGCGTTGGACGATGAGAAGCGTGAGTTGGACTTGACCATCGAAAAGCGCGTTCAAGCCTCCGTTGCAACAGTTCAGACCAAAGCCAGGCAGGAAGCCGACGACGCTGCCAGGCTTCGCGTTGCCGAAAAGGATCAAACGATCGAATCGATGGCACGTACGATCGAGGAACTCAAGCGCAAGGCGGAGCAAGGTTCGCAACAGGCCCAAGGCGAAGTCCTCGAATTGGAACTCGAAGAGCTTTTGCGCAGCCGTTTCCCGACGGATATCATAGAACCAGTCGGCAAAGGCGAGCTTGGCGCCGACGTCGTCCAGCAGGTCAACGGCGCCGTCGGGCAGCCGGCAGGCATAATCCTATGGGAGACGAAACGGACCAAATCGTGGAGCGACGGTTGGCTGGCGAAGCTCAGGGATGACCAACGGCGCTCGGGCGCCGACGTATCGCTCATCATCTCGCACGCGCTACCCAAACACATCGAACAATTCGATCTGATGGATGGCGTGTGGGTCGCTCATCCTCGGTGCGCCCTCCCCGTTGCGGTAGCGCTGCGTCAAGCGCTGCTCGACGTATGCGGCGCACGGCTCGTGCAACAAGGCCAGCAGACAAAGATGGAGCAGGTCTATGACTATCTGACCGGCACCAGATTCCGGCAACGTGTCGAAGCGGTCATCGAGAAATTCAACGACATGAGAGACGACCTGGACAAGGAGCGCAAGTTTATGGGTCGCCAATGGGCGAAACGCGAAACACAGATTGTATCTGTGATAGATTCGACCGTCGGGATGGTGGGCGACCTCCAAGCGATAGCCGGCAAGTCAATGCCTGAAATTCCCAGTTTGGCGCCTCCCCTGCTAGAAGCCGGTGATCCGCCCGAACGCAAGGCGAGCTAGTTTCACTGTCGATCGCTCCCTTCCCTGCCGCGTCAGCAAGACGATTGGGAACGGGCCTGTAGCTCAATGGTTAGAGCCGGCCGCTCATAACGGTCTGGTTGCAGGTTCGAGTCCTGCCGGGCCCACCAAGAATATCAGCAGCGATGGCGGCGACGACTTGCTTGGTCTTCGTTGCTCGCACCGCGACGACTGCACCAGAAACCGCACCAGATACGTCCACTTTTCGTTCGTGCGCAAGCTCGCGTACCGCAACACTCGATGGCGCTAGACCGATTTGGGGGATGGTAGATGTAAACGTCACCCACTCGTCGACGTAGTCGAACACATCGGCGCGCGCCTGGTCCCTGGCCCTCTAGGTTTTGCCTTTCGTCCGTACAGACTTGAGCGACGAGAAGAAGCTCTCCATCGCGGCAATGTCCCGGGCGTTGCCGGAACGGCTCATGCCGCGCCGCAGACGTCGCCGTGGTCGGCCATCAGGCGCTGGAATTGCCCGCTGGTGTATTTGCTATGCCTGCACCCAGAACAACTGGACTGATTGCGCCGAGACCCTTGTTGCGATCAAGAGGCCATCGCGATAAACGAGGTGATTTAAAGTTCTCGATTGCGCAAACGCAGTTTGAATGAAAGGCCAGATCCTCTGTTGTCACAAAGCACATCCAGCTCAGCCAGCGGTGCGACCGCAGCCCTGGCCGGCTACGAATATCAGCTCAACGTCTCTGTGCTGGCGGCTCTGCGATTGCTGCTGATTACGAAATCGGCAACACGCATCACGTTAGAGCCGGCCAATGAGGAAGATCTTGAGGCCGACTGCGAAGCCCACGAACCGGGCCGGGTGGTGCCGAGTGCCATTGTCGCAGGCGGCTACAAGCTTGTCGTGCAGATTAAATTCCGCAGGGGTGAACCGTGGTCGATCGAAGACCTCGACAGATTGCTTAACCATGGCGAGAAGCGAAGGCCTGCGAAACATCATCTCGATGACCTCGACACACGGTTTCTGTTGGTCACCAACGCCGACGCGAAAGGAGCCGCACGTAACTTGCTCGTTTCCGACTTTGAGGAGCAATCGGACCCACTGGAATTCCCGTCTTCTCTCAGGAAGACGCTACCCTTTGCGCCAGAGGGACGCATTGCGATCCGGGGCGGGGCGACAGAGAGATTAATTGAGCTCGAGATCGGCTATATATTGAGCGAGCTGCTTCGTGTCCCACACTCTCGTCAAACCGAGTGCCGCGGGCAACTTTGCCAGGAAGCTCGACGCAGAATGCGCGGAACCGGCCCGGGCGTCTGGACACGCGATGACTTGTTGGCAACGATCCGGGCTCACGGCGGATATCTTGCGAGCGCAGCGGAACTCGTGGGGTTCGTCAAGCCGTCGAACTTCGCCGACATGGCATCTCTCCTGCAACAGCGAAATGCCATCGTGATCACCGGGCCTTCCGGGACAGGAAAGACGCTGGCCGCAATTGCTCTTTGCGATATGGCTCGTCAGCAGGACGGGCGGCTCGATGTCGTCGCCGTGAATCCTAATGATGAACCCTCGATTACAAGACGGCTGATTGACACCGGACCTACGCTCTTCTACGTCGAGGATCCTTGGGGCCAATATAGCCTGCGACGCGGGTCAGAAGCCTGGACGGAGCAACTACCGCGTCTTTTGAAAGATGCGCGTCCCGGACATCGATATGTCATAACCTCCCGCAGTGATATGCTCGGCCAGGCCCGCGCGAACGACGCATTCAACCGGTGGTCAATCGAGCTGAATGCCGAGCAGTACAGCAACGGCGAGCTGGCTCATATCTACGACAAGCGCATGGACCTGCTCGCGACCGATCTACAGCCCAAAGCGCTCAAGTTCAGACAAGCGGCGCTCGAAGCGTTGGAGACCCCGCTCGAGCTGGACTTGTTCTTTACAAACCTCGCGGATGGGCTTCAGTCAGATGAGGCGGATCGCGCGTTCTTGCAGCGCCTGCTCAGCTTGGCCCACCGAGATGCCGTTGAGGGCGTCGTCGTCAAATATCTCGGCGCGACCGATCAAATCGGTCTGTCCGCCGTGATCTGGGGCTTGCTCGCAGCGCGAGGTCAAATCGATCGCACCCAGCTAACTGCACTGCAACGTCAGCTGCGAAAGTCCGATGCCGGATTGGCCGATGGGTTAGAAAAGACCATCGACCGTCTGGTGGCCACACGCCACCTCCGCCAGCCCCAGCGCACGGTTTCGTTCGCGCATCCGAGCGTTCGGGCGGGCTTCGAAATGTTCCTGAAGGAAAACTGGTCTCGCAGTGAGGTTGCCCTCGAATCTCTCCTTGCAGCCCTGACTAAATTGACAGGTGCTTTTCGTGCATGGGGGTCGGAGACGGCCGCCCGCTCGCTGAATGCTGCCAATAATCTATGGGCGACGATCGAGGGAATGGATGACACTTTCCAGGCGTCGGAAGAAAGCCGGTCCGCGATTGACGCGTGGCTCGAGGAATCCCTGCTCGACCCAGACGCCGATTTCCGGGCCCTGCTGCAATTGGCGGCGGACGTTGGCACGAGCGCGTCCATCCCCGCCGAGCTCGCAAGATGGTTCATCAAGGGGGTAAGACGCGGCGGTGCGTTCTTTATCGACGATTGGGAGCCGCCAAGTTTCGACGATGCCTGGTACGAGCGAGTCTCAGCTGATCCCCGATCGGCAATTATCGCCGATCGCTTCATTCGCGAGCAGCTTCCACAGGACCATGGATCCTATGGTCGCGACCTCGCAGACAAACTCGATCGAATTGCAACTGGTCTGACACCCGCGTTCCTTGCGGTCGCTCACAAATTGATCGGGACGGGGTTCGATCGAAACGTCGACGCAGTAGCGGAAGGCGCGGTCCGAGACCTCGCTGGATACGAGGCTGTGTTGATCGCGGCGCTCGACGATTTGGCGGCCATTCGGCGATCTCGCCGCGAAGACACCGGGAAAGAGTGGCGAGCTGTTGAGGATGGCGAGTACGACAAAGGGTACGAGGAATATTACGCGACGCAAGACGACGACAGGGACTACGCATCAGGCGTCATCGTCGACACCTTCATCGAAACCATGCGCAATGCCAGCCGATGGCAGGACTTGGCCAACCACGCGCGGCTAACAGACTTTGCCTGGCGCTGGGCGCAGGAGGTTTTTACCTCCAAGGCTGCGGCGACGGCAGCCGAAATCCGTACGATTCTGGAAGCGACCCGCAAGAGCGGCGATGAGGAAGCAGGTTGGAACGCGGCGCGTCAATGTTGGAACGCGACGTTGGAGAACCTTCTGGCCGACCGGATTTTGTCGCAGCCGGATGATGAAGGCTTGCGCAGGTCCCTGATCCAGTGCGCGATCACCGCGGCTCCGTCGATCTTGATCAATTGCCTGGAGACGCATGCGGCGTCACCCTCGGCGTTCGTTCATCTGTTGGTCGATATTTATGCCGTTCAAGCCCGTGTCGAAGCGGAACGGTTGGAATCGGTGTTCGCGAAACTCTCTCCAGAAGCAAGGGAACTATTTGAGGCGTTCGAAACGAACAAGCACGAGCCACGTCCGGTAGGAACAGCTGCCCTCGCCTTGCTTGAGGCTGCAGCGCCAGTTGCGGCTTCGACCGTGCTCCGTGTGATCGTGCCAGTGATGATCGCAAGTTTATCAAAGCCGGCCCCCGTTGTCCGCAGGTGGCTCGCGGAAGCGACGGACGGCGCCGAGGCAGCTGCCGCAACTCAGGCTGCGATCACGATTGGCGAGGAACCTCTGATCTGGTTGGCCCTGCACCATGATCGCGCCGACGCGCGTCAAAGGGCGCTTGAATATCTGGCGTCAAGACTGCCAGATCCATTACCTACCGAGCTCCTTGCTCTTGCGAGTGATAAGGGTAGCCGGGTCCGCCGCAGTTTGACCGCTATCCTCAGCAGCCGACCGCACCCGGAGCATTCGCCGGTACTCATGCAACTGACTCTGGACCGTTGGTCCGATGCCGAGCCGCACTATCAGGAGCCGGACTCCTATCCGATCGCGCGCGAAGCTGTGGCCGCGCTAGAGACGTACGCATCACTTGGTGATGAGACCGGGACCAAGCTGATCGCGTTGGCCAGGCAGACCTCCGACCGGCAGCTACGCCGGGACGCGTTGAGCGCCGCGGCCCGACTTTGCGGGCCGGCCATTCGACGCCAGATCTGGTCGCTCTTTGCTGACAAGCCGCTTGGTTGGCTGCGCGTCGACGCTATCGACGCATTGAGCACCGCCAGCACAGTGGAGCTCGAAATCGTAGGGAAGATCACCGCAGACCTTTTAATGAGATTGCCGCCGCCGCTGGCGGCCTCTGCCACGATTCTGGCGGGAGCGCATCTTCCAGTCGCCGATGCCGTCCAAATGTTTGAGCGGGTCGGACATTCCCAACCGCACAGGGCATTGTTGCTGCTCGGCGTCATCGCGTTAGAGAGCCGAGACCGTGCGACCGCGCTTGGCCTCCTCGAATTGCTCGACACCGGCCACCCGGCACGCAGACTGCTCGCAACTGATGAGCTTTTGCCGTCGACCGTTCTCGACGATCTGGGTGACGTCCGGATCCGACGATATGTGGGTCAATGGCTGAATGATCGAATTGCGAAGAAATAATTGGTGGACTTTGGCGCACCAGCGCCCCGCGGCAAATAGCCGACAGGGGCGTCCAAGCATCGCATGGGAAAACCCCGAGTTATCAGGTAAGGATAGGATCAGCGCGATAGGTTCTCGTCATCGATAAACCTTTGACGCGATCGGGCGACTTCATCAGGGACACGCCCCTGGACTTGTGGGGCCGGATGGGAGGCCGCTATCTAAAGACTCTCCGGAGTTCGGCCGCATTATGGTCGACGTGTCGTCCACCAATTCTGAAATTGTTAAGCGCTTGAAGAACGACCCGTCGTTAGCCTGGACCCTACCCTCTGGAAGGTTTGAAGAGATCGTCGCGGAAATACTGAACCTTCAAGGATATGACGTCACGCTTACCCGCGCTTCGAAAGATGAAGGCTTCGATATCTACGCTGCCCGAAAGGAAGGGCTCGGACAATTCTTGTACTTGGTCGAATGTAAGCGGTTTGTCCCACCCAATAAGGTAGGCGTCGAAGTCGCACACTGTATGGCGTGTTGCAGTCCCGTCGTGCCACTGCGGGGGCAATCGTGACGACTTCGTACTTCACCGCAGGTGCGGAAGAATTTCAGAGAGAAATTCCGAATCAACCCCAACTGCATGACTACCTTGCACTACAACAATGGATAAGTGGCTTCCGTTAGTGTGTTTCGGCATGGAATAAGGACCCCGTTTTCGGGGTGATCGGCATCCAATCGGGGGTCTGACTCATTTCCGATGAAGTTTGCCGGGCGACTGTGGTTCTCAAACGGAGAATCAGCGCCATGCGGACGGGCTTTCAAATCTCATCGCTAGTACCGAGTGGTTTGGTGTTTGATGGTGTATGTGACTCAATGGATTCGGTTATTCTGGCTGTTCGGTCAGAGGCTGCGGAGGCCCAATGCCCTTTGTGCGCGACAGCGTCGCGCCGAATCCATAGCCGATACATCCGGCACGTGGCTGATTTGCCGTCAGCGGGCAGAAGGGTGCGCCTCCGATTGCTCACGCGGCGCTTCACATGTGAGGTGCCGCATTGCCGCCGGCGGATCTTCGCGGAGCGGTTTGGAGAAGACATCGTCCCGCTTCGACGGCGCCGGACGGCACGGTTGGAATACATCGTCCATCACTTGGGGTTGGCGCTCGGCGGCCGGCCGGCGGCAAGCTTCGCCAAGCGGCTCATGCTGCCCGTCAGCAACGATACCTTGCTGCGGGTGGTCCGCCGGCGGACGGCGATGCCGACAGATCCATTGCTTGTTGTGGGCATCGATGACTGGGCGTTCCGGAGAAATCATCGATACGGGACGATCGTGTGCGATTTGGAGCGCCGGCGGATCGTTACCCTGCTGCCCGACCGGGAAACGGCGACCGTTCCGGCGTGGCTATCGAAGCACCCAGCGATCAACATTGTGTCGCGAGATCGCGGTGGTGGATACGGCGAGGCAGCAGCCAAGGCGCTGCCGAACGCCATCCAAGTCGCCGACCGCTGGCATCTGATGGAAAATGCGAGCGCGGCCTTCCTTCATGCGGTGCGCCGCTCCATGAACAGAATCCGAACCGCAATTGGAGCGACGACGATCAACCCGGAATTGCTGACCTGTGCGGAAAAGCTGCGCTATCAGGGCTATTTGCGGCGGCAGGACAGCCATGCCGTAATTACGGCTCTCGTCAGCGACGGTGTGTCGCTCAAGGAGATCGTCCGCCGCACAGGACATAGTCGCAATCTGGTTCGCCAAATTAGCCGCAGCGGCGGTACGGATATGTTCCGCACCCGTCAAAGCACCCTGGACGGGCATCTGCCGTTCCTGGACGCGCAGTGGTCAGGCGGCTGTCGCAACGGTGCCGAGCTCTGGCGCCGCTTGAAGGGACAAGGCTTCAAGGGATCGCTGCGCGTCGTGGCGGAATGGGCGACGCGACGGCGACGTGCCGAGACCATCAGCCATCAACAATTGCAGAAGGTCCCCGCCGCCAGGACGATAGCGCAGCTGATGACGACGAAGCGCGACCACCTAACCAAAGCCGAGACCGTCACGCTTGCGGTCATCGAACAAAACGTTCCTATGCTGGCCGATGCCCAAGCTCTCGTTGGCTGCTTCCACGCGATGATCCGAAAGAAGGCCGAGATGGAGCTCGAACCTTGGATTGATGACTCCAAGCGGAGCCTCATTGCCTCGTTCGCGAATGGCATTGCCAACGATAAGGGCGCGGTGCACGCGGCTATCACGCAACCATGGTCCAATGGCCAAGTGGAAGCTCAGATCACCAAGCTCAAGCTGGTCAAACGGCAAATGTACGGGCGCGCTAAGCTCGATCTCCTTCAGGCTAGGCTGATTGGCGCGCCATAAAAACAATCACGATCATCGAATATGCGTCAGAGCCCCTTTTGGATGCCGATAGGGGGTCCCAGTCGAACGCCGATTGACAATCCTGCCTCGGGGGCACGATACCTCGACGCCATCGCCTATGCCGCGTTGGCGCGACTTCACTGTCGACAATGCTGAAACGGTTACCTGGGCCCTCATCAGGCGGGGGGCTGCCGCGATCAGCGAGCGCCTGCTTGCCGACGTTGGCTTGAGCCCAGCGCGATGGTCGCTTCTGCTCGACCGCCTTGGGGATCTGGCGCCCGACCCCGCCGCCGCGCTTGAGGCGCTTGAGGCGACGGAGCCGCGGATTACGGACAGCAACGATCGGGCGATGTTCTGGGACAAGCTGCGGCGGGTGCTCAACCATCACCGACAATTTCCGGATGCTGAGTGGTCACTGCCAGCGCCAGTGTTGGATCGACTAGAAGCGGTCTACGACCGGTTCGCCCCCACCGATTCGCTCAATGAGGTTGCCTGGCTTTTCCAGCAGTCGGTTCAACTGCCGAACCCTTCAGGTGCGGGATGGGAAGCCGAACAGCGGGATGTCGAGACCGTGAGGCAGCAAGCCGCGCAGGCGGTCTACGCCAAGGGCGGGATCGCCGCCGTCCTGTCACTCGCCGGACTGACGGGTACTGCTGGCTATCTTGGCAAGGCCCTCTATGACAGCGGGTTGTCTGCACCCGAGCTCGACGTTCTACTCGAAGCAGCAGTTCGGAGCGACAATGCCCGCGAGCGAGACGTCGCGCACGGCCTGATTATCTCCATTTTCCGAGATCGCAAGGAGCCCTGGGCGGCGGCGCTGATCGGAAAGGCGAGGGCCGGAAGCTGGAGCCACACCGCTCTACAGACTATTCTACGCGCCCTTCCCATCGAGCGCTGGACCTGGGATCAGGTCGCCAGCATCGGCGGTGAATTCGAAACAACGTACTGGCGCCACGCGCCGGTGTTCTCGATGAGCGACGACAGCGAAGATGTCGCCTACGCTATCCGTAAATTGATCAGCGTCGGCCGCGCCCGGCACGCCCTGCCGCTCGCAGGGCGGGGCGATAAGGTGCATCTGCCCAGCGACCTGCTGGTTGAGGTACTACGGGAGGCCGCTCGCCAACCTTTCGAAAGCGACGGCGACAGCAACGAAGCGACCATGTTCCAACACTATGTCGCAGAGATTCTGGAGCTGCTCGACGAACGCAACGACATCGATCGAAATGCTCTCGTCGCCCTGGAATGGAACTATCTTCGGGTGCTGGAACACTCTCGCCGACCGGCGAAGGTGCTGCTGAGGGCCCTCTCGGAACAGCCGTCGCTGTTCATCGAAATGCTAAGTGCGGTCTACAAGGCCAGCGAGGAAAGTGGGGTTGTCGATCGGGAGCCGGAAAACGCTGAGAATGCGCGAGCGGTCGCCACTCAGGCTTATCGCTTGCTGGAGCCTTGGAATCGGATTCCCGGGACACTCGACGAAGGCTCGATCGACGGCATAGTGCTGGAGGCTTGGATCAAGGAGGCGCGAGCCCTGGCCAAGGCGGCCGGGCGGGAGGACGTCGCCGACAGTCGTATCGGCAATATGCTGTCGGCCTCGCCGATGGGCTCGGACGGCAATTGGCCGGCCGAGCCAGTCCGGGAGGTGATCGACCTTTTTCGTAGCAAGCCGATGATCGAAGGCTTTCAGATCGGCAAAGGCAACCGGCGCGGCATCACCACCCGCATGCCCGGCGACGGCGGTGAACTCGAACGCCAGGAAGCTGCAAAGTACCGGGCGTGGGCCAAAGCGATCACCTATGATCACCCTCATACCGCTAAGGCGCTCGATGCTTTGGCGGAGAGGTATGAATGGGACGCCCGCCGGCACGACGAGCACGCCGAGCGCCTCGACTGGGAGCCCTAGGCGTTCACCAACGGCCCGTTGCTCCGGTCCCATGTTCGAGGTCGCTGAGGGCTGCGAGTTTAACTCGTCAATGCAATCTCGCTATTCACTCCACTGCGCTCAACGAAAACAGCCGGCTCCGATGCAGACGCGCGTCGTCAGCAAGACCAAACGTCTGCTCTTATTGTAGTGACAGGGCGGATAAGTGATTGTCGGCACATCCAAGAGTTGGCGCTAGCGTAGCGCGCGATGCATTCACCGGTCCGCGCAATCGAAGGTATTATCCGGCTAACCCGTGTTGGTGTGCAAGCCGATGCCATCCCACCATCGGGCACTGGCTTTTCTGTCATCCGCTCTCAAACCCACTAGCGGCACCGAGCATCCGACGCTGACGAAAGTGAAGGCAACGGTACAAGCGCCTCTCTTCTAACTACCGCTCCAGCCTCATCAGCATATCGTCGACGCGCTCGACCAGAATGCTGTTGTGGTCATCCCCGTTTTCCTTGCGATGAAGCATGTCGCAAAGATCTTGGATATCGAGATTGACCAAGAGCTTACCGCTGTCCCGTAGAACGCCGCGCGCCGCCGCCAGAGCGTTTTTATCCGCCCCATTCCTAGAGATTATGATAGCCATCGACCGCAAAGCAGTACAGAAGAGGTACTTCTCGGTCGTGTAAATCTGTGTTTGTTTGATCTTCGCTCCGTAGTTCTTGAATTCGAACACGATATACCGGGAGCGAAACTGACTGACGATCGCATTCCAAAAGTCGTGTTCTGACGCTACTCGCACAACGAGATCGTAGAACGAGAGCTTGGTATCGCTCGGCTTCTGAGGTGACCAAGCGGTGAGATCCTTGTCAAAGATATAGCGTAAAGCCTCTACCATCTTCTCTTCGAATTTCTCGGCATCGGCCCGCCCCATCGGTATCGCGTTTATCTCTTTGCAGAGATCACTCCCTTTGGTTTCCTTCAGAATCGTCGGCAGGCAGGCCGGCGGCGTTAGGGGACTGGAAATATCAAGCTCCATGTTCGTTTCCAGCGGTTGAGGTACTGCGACCTCGGAGAACGGCAAGGCCTCGCGAGTAATGTCCTCAAACGTACTACCGAGCGCCGGGTGTTTCGACACTAGGAATGCGAGATTGTCGATGTCGTAAATCAATAAG
Organism: Bradyrhizobium sp. 35; assembly: GCF_023073215.1. Taxonomy (NCBI): domain Bacteria; kingdom Pseudomonadati; phylum Pseudomonadota; class Alphaproteobacteria; order Hyphomicrobiales; family Nitrobacteraceae; genus Bradyrhizobium; species Bradyrhizobium sp. 35. The sequence continues at coordinate 30,457 of NZ_JADPJC010000090.1, read as the reverse complement.
TTTGGAAACAGCGATTTCACCTCGCTATGTACGCGGGATTCGACCTTATTACCGATGACGAGTATGCCACGCTCCGCTGGCCAGGCACGCCGCATATACTCCGCTTGAAGGGCGGAGCTCCTTAGAGCGTGAGCCGGCATGGTCCGGGATCGGAAAATATGCGTGCCGCCGACCGCCGTGGCCCCGGTCCGTGAACGAATCAGCAAATGGGGAGACCAACGGAGCCCGGCGGGAGGACCCGCTTTGGACTCGGCGTGGAAGCCTTCAGCCCTAAAAAGCTGAAACACCAACTCGTCGAACCGGTCCTCAAGGTCCATAGCCCCACCCCACCTCGTGCCGCCAGAAACGAGCAAATTGCCAGCTCTTGCGGGCCTGATTACTTGGCGCTGCACTTCTATCCGAAACGTTATCCCAGATACTCATGCGCACAAAGCAGAAGCAATGGGTTTACGCATGGCGACAATGACTCTGTCGCGATTGGGGCGGGATTTGCCGTGGCATTCGACAATCAACCAGAACGTCTATCGCTTTGTGCGTGGGTTATGGGGGATGTCCCGGGTTCTGTTGAATTTCTGGAGAGGTCGGCGTTGCCCACCTTGAGCCGGTAGGCTCGGGGTGCTGATTCCACAAAGGAGAGCAACGCCATGACGAGAGATATCACACCGGCTCGCCGGCGACTGGGGCTGTGGACGAAGCGTTTGCGGAAGTGCGGGCGAGCTTCGATCGGTTCTCCCTTGCGGCGGGGATCGAGGCGCTCGGCACGATGATGGAGTCGGATGTCACGGCGGCCTGCGGGCCGCGCCACGGTCGCGATGCGGCGCGGCGGGCGCACCGTTGGGGCCGAACGCGGGGACGGATCGGTTTCCACGGCGCCAAGATCGAGGTCGAGCGCCCGCGGGTCCGGGGCGTGGACGGCCGCGAGGTCACGATCCCGAGCTGGGAAACGGCAGCGCAGGAGGACTGGCTCGGTCGCTGGGCGATGAACCTGATGCTGATCAACGTGTCGACGCGCCGGTTCGGCCGCGCCGTCCGGCTGCCCGAGGGGGACGTGCCGGCACCGCCCGGATCTGGGGTGTCGAAGTCGGCGGCCTCGCGGAGGTTCGTGGCGCTGTCGGCGGCTCGGCTGGCCGACTTCATGGCTGCCGACCTGTCCGCGCTCGACCTTCTGGTGGTGCAAATCGATGGGCTGCATCTCGGCGACGATCTCGTGCTGGTCGCCGCGATCGGGGTTGACGGCGAAGGCAACAAGCATCCGCTGGCGCTGGTGGAAGGGGCGACCGAGAATGCCGCAACGGTTCAGGCCCTGCTCGACAACCTGGTCTCGCGCGGGCTCGACCCGGGGTGCCAAGACTGTTCATCGCCGACGGCGCGAAAGCATTGTCGAAGGCGATCCGCCGCACCTTCGGTTCGGCCGCTGCGATCCAGCGCTGCCAGATCCACAAGGCGCGCAACCCCATGGAACGCCTGCCGAAAGAGCATCATGCGGCCACCCGTCGGGTGCTGCGCCAGGCCTGGGAGCTCGATGACGCCGACAAGGCTTAAAAATTGATCCGCAATCTCGCGCGCCGACTCGACCAGCAATGGCCCGGCGTAGCGACGAGCATCCTCGAAGGCCTCGACGAAATCCTGACTGTCGTCCGGTTGAAGTTGCCGAAGGAGCTTCGTCGATCGCTCGCCTGTACCAACATCGCCGAGAACATGATGGGCACCATTCGCCGCGTCACGCGCAACGTCAAACGCTGGCGGGATGCCGGTATGGCCTTGCGATGGGTCGCGGCCGGCATGATCGAGGCCAACAAGGGCTTCCGACGATTGAAGGCGCATAAGCAATTGTCGGTTCTGCGTGCGGGCCTCCAAGCTCACGACGATCGCATGACGATCAAGCCCGTTGCCCACGTCACGAGGGCCGCGTAACATTCATTCCGGCAACGTCGGCCCGACGTAGTTCAACACCGATCGGGACATCCCCTGGGTTATCACGTACACTCGCACTACTTTCTACAACGACAGACGACCGCACTCGCAGCTTGGATGGAGAACCCCGTCCGAGTTCGCGATGACCTGCCATCCGCGCCGGGATATGGCGCTGCGCTATACCGAAGGCTCCGCGCCAGCTCCCACCGCCCAACTGCGCAAATCCAACGGCAAGGGCGAACTCAGAACCGGATAACACCTCGGGGCAAGGTCAATGCGCCGGCCCCAAACTCGATCTTGATGGACCCGCCGCTGCTTGCCGGCGCGACTGGGGCAAGGCCCGTCCCCAATTCCGCGACCACCATCGCCAGCACGAAGCCAGGCTGATGGGCGGCATCCTTCGGCTCAGCTTGAAACGGACCGTCGCGTTCGCGGCAGCAATGAGCGTGAAACACCATACCGCCGCGGGCCCTGCCCTATCAAAAAACCCGGGTAAAGGTATGCCGCCCACCCGACTACCCAGGAATGTGCGGTAGGAATTCGTACCAAGGTGGACTATGCGTATGTCTTTGGGAGACAATTATATCAATGACAGGCTTGTCATTCGAGATCCTTATCGATGACGCTCTTGCCGGAATCACTTCCGTGTCTCAGCTCACCGCCTTAGTGAACAAGCGGGTCCTCAGTTTAATTAACGACTTCGAGGACGCCGAGTGGCGGTATCTCAAGTTCCAGAGTTACCTCTGGGACAATATAGCTCAAACCGCCCTGTCCCAAAGAGAGCGATCCGCACTTGTGGACCAGAGTCACAGCAGTCTTATAGCCGCCGCTCAGAACCTCAGATTGACTGACAAGGATGAACTGGGTCAGGGCAGCGAAATTGCCGAAGTGTTCTTGTATGGACTAATGCGCCATCGGTTTGGCGCTTTGCCAGTCGTTCCAAAGATATTTTACAAGCAGAACGTTCAGGACAATGCCAAGGGTGCAGACAGCGTACACATCGTAGTGAATGGCGACGACTTTACACTCTGGTTCGGCGAAGCGAAATTTTACAACTCCATAGCTGATGCTCGACTCGATGCGGTAGTGACTTCCGTCCTAAACTCGCTTTCGACCGATAAGCTGAAGAAGGAAAACGCGATCATCACCAGTGTCTCGGACCTGGATGGCCTGGCGATCGAGGCGGCCCTTCGGGAGAAGATCAAAGCCGCCTTAAGCAACCGGGAGTCGATCGACACGCTGAAGGCGAAGATTCATATACCGATCCTCTTGCTACATGAATGCGCTACGACCGCGACTGCGAAGGAATTGTCCCAGAATTACAAGGCAACATTGACCGCGTTTCACACGGAACGGGCTAATTCTTACTTTTCAAAGCAGCTCGCAAAATCCAACTCAGTTCACAAATACGGTGATCTCAACTTCCACATCATCCTCTTTCCCGTCCCAAGCAAGAAGAAGATCGTTGATGCGTTTGTCCACGCGGTAGCCTTCTACAAAGGACAGAAATGATGGAGGTTTTTGAGACGTGTCAGGAGATCAATGGGTTGCTATCCAGCCAGAACGAGCTGGCTGCCAGAAACCTCCTGATACAACTGCTAGCAGATTTGGAGCAGGCTAAGACGCCCTACCCTCAATTAGTGAACCATATGATCCGGGCGACCGGCCTGTTTCCCTACCTGCAACTTGAGAGCGCATCATGGGATCAAAAATACGTGCATCATGCGTTTGAGGTCGACGTTGGGCGTCGATTGGCAACCCTGCACCGAGAGCAATCGTCTATCCTTGCCAAGCTGCTGAACGGAAACAGCATCGCGGTAAGCGCCCCAACGAGCTTCGGGAAGAGCTTCATCATTGATGCATTTGTAGCCGCAAAGCATCCCGACAACGTCGTGATTATTGTTCCGACGATCGCGCTCATGGATGAAACACGAAGGCGACTGTTCAAGAAATTCTCCGATCACTACACGATCATTACTGCGCCGGATACACGGCTCGGACTCAAAAACATCTTCATCTTTCCGCAGGAGCGCGCCTTCGGATATCTGGCATCCCTGGAAAAGATCGACCTTCTCGTAGTCGATGAATTCTACAAGGCGAGCCAAGAGCACGACCCCGAGCGCGCCTCCACTCTCATAAAGGCGATTCTAAAACTTTCCAAGAAGGCAACCCAGAGGTACTACCTTGCGCCGAACATCAAGAAACTCAACGATAATGCGTTCACGCGCGACATGGAGTTTATTGAACTCCTTAATTTCAATACGGTGTACTTGAATATTCAAGAACCTTACAGGGACTTTGGAGGAGACGCCGCCAAGAAAGGCGCGAAGCTTATTGAGCTGATTTCTCCTGGCGATCAGAAAACGCTTGTCTATGCCGGTACATACTCCGAGATCCGAAAGATTGCCGACCTTGTAATCGAGAACCTGCCACCCGTTGATCGGATCTACACCTCAGCATTCGCCAAGTGGCTCAGGGACAACTACGAAGAGGACTGGCTCTTGGCCGATCTGGTTGAGCGCGCCGTCGGGGTTCACAATGGCAGCATGCACAGATGCCTGAGCCAGCTGCAGATCAAACTTTTTGAATATGAGGACGGATTCGACAGCATTGTGTCCACCTCTTCAATCATTGAGGGTGTCAACACTTCCGCTCAGAACGTGATCGTATGGCGCAGCAAGGTTGGCAGGACCAACCTTAAGGACTTTACATACAAGAATATTATTGGCCGCGGCGGGCGCATGTTCAAGTACTTCGTAGGCAATATTTTCCTTTTAGATGCGCCGCCAAAATCCGAAGATGCCCAACTCGAAATCTCGTTTCCAGATAAGATGCTAGGGACTCTCGACGAACATGGCGATGCAGACCAGCTGACAGACCTTCAAATTGAACGGATCGTCGAGTACAGAAGCCAAATGTCCGCTATCATTGGCGCCGAACAATTCGGGCGCCTCAAGAAGGACAATCTTCTTCAGGACAGCGATGCCGACTTTCTGCTGCGTTTGGCGAAAGACATGAGGGACGCTCCGGATGAGTGGAAGGGGTTCGGCTATCTCAACTCATCAAATCCCTCTCAGTGGGACCCTATGCTGTATAAAGTACTCAAACTCAAACCCGGCGGCTGGGATACGACATGGTCTAACGTTGTGAATGTCACCAAGGCGATCGCGCAGAATTGGCATGATGACCTCTCCCAGATTATTTCGACGTTGAGGCAAGATGGCATAAGCATAGAGGACTTCTTCAAACTGGAGCGGACTGTTACGTTTAAGTTGTCCGCTCTCCTGGGCGACGCAAATGAGCTTCATAAGATCATCGTGAACCCTTCTGTCGACGTTTCCGGTTTCGTGGGCAGGATGAGCCGGGCGTTTCTCCCCAGTGCAGTCTACCACCTCGAGGAATACGGCCTACCGCGCATGATATCGAAGAAGATCCATACCGCTGGGCTCATCAATTTTGAAGACCCCGAGATGGATCTCATAAGAACACTTGAGAGATTCAAGTTTTTGGGGAGTAACGCGGTGCTCGCGATCAAATCTCTAGGACCTTTTGATCGCTATATTGTGCGCTTCTTCTTCGACGGAATCACTCCTGACGAGCCGCAGACCCCGGAGGACGCTTGATAGGATGTTGCGCTGAAGGCATGGCGATTACACGAGCGGATCCACGCGATCCCGCTAAGCGAGATGGGGATAGGCCGGAAGATTTGGCACTCCCAACTCAGTTGGACCGATTCATCATGCTGGCCGGACGGAGCCCAGTATGGGTGAGAGGCCTATCGTTTGGATGTTTTCGAGCGCCTGATTGCGGCAGAAGCCGAGCGCGATCGAAGGACCCTGCGCCAGCCATGCTCTTCGTCTACTTTCCTCCTCCACGCGGCTCGTAGAAAGCCGAATGCCTGCAGGATCTTGTGAACACCAGCGCTGCCATCGGACCAATCATCGGGGGAGCAAAGTGCCAGGTAGGCCCTTCCAGCCGGCCAGCACCACTGTCCCGGAAGCGTCGGTCTAGATGCGACGAGCCGGTTCGGGATGGTCGAGCTTGACTAAAAGACCAGATAATCAAAGCGACCAGTGCATGCTGCGGGATCTCAATAGCTGAGAAAGGATCGTCAGCGGAAACACAAGAGCAAGCCCGTTTCGCGCCGGACTCTGTCATCGCTAGGGCGCGAACGCCGATCTCTATGCGGTGCGGCGCATCTCCCACCTTTCAACTGACGTCTTCATCGAGCTCACGCGCTCGCACTGGCGGCAAGTAGATTAAGGGCGCCTGTGGGTTCGGACCTTTCGTTTGGGATAGGGCCACCGCCCCTCCCCGCTCCGCTTCGGCATCCTTGACCTGTCCGCCGATAGGCGGTCTGAGCTACGATAACCTCGCCTCGCGCGACCTCGATCTTTGCACGCTGCAGTAACAGGGATCAGCACCAATGCCGCAAGAGCTATTGCTGTCCGCCGAACAAGACGCATTTCATTCCAGCGCCGTCCGTGCTCAAGTCTTTTTCAGAGGCAATTCAATAGCGATCCCTTTGCTCGCGACGCGTTGACGAATAATCTCGAATCCTAGCTTTTGCATAGCAGTGTATGACTCCCGTCCCTCCCAGATGGCGTTGATGCGTTCACGCAGCTCCTCCTGTTCCTCGCTACCACTCAGGACGGCCGTGCAGTATTGCTGCAGAAGCAACCTTGCATTGCTAAATGCAAGCTTGCGCGATTTCACCAGCACCTCGCGACGATTTAGGCCCAGCATGTGCAGCGTCCGCTTGCCCATCTCGGTTCGCGCAAAGACCTCGCCGGTATCCAGGAATTGCAAGTGATCATCCGGCTCGTCCTTGCTGGGATTTATGAGCAACGCGACTTCCCTCTTCTCCTGGTCAGGCTCGGCCGCTCGAAAGCCGTCGACGGGGAAGCGATCGGCCTTGCCAGCCCCCTCGCCCTTGCCCGCGCCGTGTTTACGGTAACGATTGCAGTCGATGCAGGCCGGGAACAAGTTGTCCCAGTCGTACGCCAGCCAGTAATAGCCGGGATGATCGATCTCGCCCCACTTGCTGACCTTGACCTTGATCGGCTTGAAGTTGTCGTCCGCAACGCGCCCCTTGGGACGGAAATGCTCGACGTCCCCCGGCTGATTGCTTCCGATCACCGTTTCACAGTAAGCGCATTTTTGATTGAATATCTTTAGCAGAAAGCTCATGTATTTCTTGTACAGCTGGTCTTCGACTGTGGTGTCGCCCCGCTTTCTGAACTCCTTAATTAGTTCGCCGCGCTGTCGCGTCGCCTCGGTGAAAACGTCCTGCCAAGACGGGTCCTGTTGCGGATCTTTTACTACTCTAATCACGAGGCTGCCCTCGACGTTGTCGCGCTAGCTGCTTCGAAGTGCTTACGCAGAATTTCCGTTTCATCTGCCGACCACTCCTCTGGCTCAGTAGTCTTGACGACGGCAGCCTCGGTGATCGCGCCATAGCTCACATTGTTTAAACGCTGCCCGAGCTCTTGCAGCTCATCATCCTCAGACTGGGTTCGCTTCACCTTTTCAAAAAGGTCGTAATAACGATGAATGAGACGCTCCGTCTCCGGGTTGCGATCAGATTGGAGGCCAAACACCACACTTGTGAGGATCTCCTGGCTGCTGCGGCCATAGAAATCGAGGTCGAATGGTAGCGGACCGACACGTCCGCTGCGCCGATCGCGCTCCAGCACACACATTTCTTTGCCGCGCAGCGCACCTGCGAGTAGCGGCGAGTGCGAGGTAGCGATGACCTGAACATTTGGAAAGAATTTTTTGGATAGTTCGACGAGACGCCGCTGCCAATCCGGATGCAGATGTGCATCGATTTCATCGATCAGTGTGATCGCGTGCTCCTTCTGCGGCTCCGCCGCCTGGGGATAGAAGTCATACATCCGCTGCACCAGAACTCCGAGCCAGTTGAAGATCGACGACATACCCTGACTGAGATCGTCGAACGGCACATCCTCCGGCGAAGCGACGTCTTTGTCGTCGATCTTCACGCGAATCACATAGCTGCTGTCGAGGGGCGCAAGCTTCCGGAACATGCCGGGCACAACGTCGTGGATGATATTGTCGAGCAATGCCTTCTTCGCCACTGCTCGCGCGTCGCCGCGACCAGCCTGTTCCAGCACATTGATCAGCCACTGCTTGAAACTGCCGAGCCTCCGGTCCACCTCACCACTGACCAAAGGCAGCAGATCGGCGGGCTCCGCAAGACGCGCTTCTAGCGGGGCTGGCCCTTTCGGGTTGATTGAGGGGGCGCCGCGCAGAGCGGGGAAGCCAAGCACTAGTGCCAGCCCACCTTGCACGGGTGTGGTCGCGCTCGGCACCACGGAGACGTCGCGGTTGCGCACAAGCCGTGTGCGCAGGACTTGTGAACCGAAGGTGAGCTCGATTGAGGCTTCGGTTTTTCCGACCTGTAGCAGGCGTCCGGCTGCAGCGCTCGCCTCATTGCCACTCAGAGCAAGCCCGATGGCGCGCAGAATGCTCGACTTGCCGCAACCATTGGGACCGAAGATCACGGTCCATGCGGCGCCCGGAACACCGGGAATCTGGGTCTGAAACTTTAGCTCGAGTTGCTCGAACAGACCAATGTTGGTGAGCTTGATGGCCTCGATGCGGCTGGCGGCAAACTCGTTGGGCGAGCCTTGGGGGCGCCCAAGGGCCGGCGCGGTGAAGCGCGCAAGGTGGGCAAGTTTGGTAACGAAGTCGGAGACTGCAATATGGGTCGTATCGGCGGTGTAGGGCAAAAGTGTCACACCGAATCGCGATACCGTAGCGCTCAGCAGGCCGATGTCGTGGCGATCCGGCACGAGCGCGAAATGTCGCGCGCCGGCAACTTCCAAGTCCACGCCAACGGCCTGTAGGAACTGCTCGAGCGTGGTAGCGCCGACGCCGATGAACACGAAATTCTGCGTCTGCAGCAAAAGCGCCATCTGGCGCTGGAATTCCGGCCAGCGCGCTAGGTTACGACGGAGTTCGGTCATCGACAGCGATAGCGCATCGGGCCGGTCGAGATCACCCATAGGCCGTAGAAGCGCATGCGTGCCGCTCTTGATCGCGTTCGGCAGTTCACTCGCTTGTTCAAGTGAGAACTTCGACCAGCCGGTCTTCCCCGCGAAGATGCCATCCGCCAGCGTATCGCGCGCGAGCGTAACGACGCCGCGCCATGGCAGCGCAGCGAGGGTATGGTGCAGCGAAGCATTTGGCCGCGTAGTCGAGATGATTTCCTGTATTTCGCGCGCGACACGCTCGTGCGGGACGGCAGCAGCGATCGCATCCATCACCTTGTTGTAGCCGTCGCCGGAGACGATCAATTTCGCTTCAGCTTCAACACTCTCGATCAGGCTCCTCGGAAGCGCATCGTCCAACCGCTCCACGAGCTGAGCTACGAGAGTTGCACCATCGGGATAGCCGGCCTGTGCAGAGGCACCGCCCCCAAGCACCAGCATCGCACGCCCCTCGCCTAAGGCTGTCAGCAAGGCTGACGGCACCTCTGGAGCCGGCAACACCGGCCTCGTCACTACTGCTTCTTCGATCTCGGTCGGCTTCGCCGCTAGAACGAGAGGCGGCTCCGAGGGCTTACGCTTAGCCGAACGGCTAGCAAGGAAACCGACAAGCGCGAGAAATGCGCCGCCAGCAGATGACACTCCTACGATTGCAGGCCAAGGGCTGCGGACGAAGATATTGAGCGGGCTCGACTTGATCCCGGTTTCGCGATCGATGAGGTAGATGATATGTGTGGAGCCCCAGCTGATACCGAACACCGTCGCGAGCACGTCGCGGTTGAGGGTGAAGACGAATGATCCCTTCATCCGCTCCAGACGTGCACCGTCTGAGGTCGGCTGAAGTGAATCGGAAAATCGCGCGGAGGCGATGCCCCGAACGAAGCTCTCGCCATCGATCGAAACTGCCAGCCGATCCAGCACCTCCCCTATACCCCGACGCCCACTCGAATCATCAGCATACCGAACGACCAGATCGAACTGGCCGATCGCAGCGCTGCCCATGATCACCGGATTTGGGTCGACGGCTCCGAGAGTAAAGTCCACAATTTGAAACGGCGGCCCAAACTGGACAGGCGACTCATGCTTGCCTGGGGCTGCGTTGTCAGGGGTCGAGAGCTGCTGAGCGTTAGCTGGCGCCTTCGGTTGATCCAGCGGACTCTTCGAGGACTGCTGCTGGACGTCATCCGCAGACGGCGTGCTACCGAGCTTGTCCATGGCATATGATTGTGCGGTAGCAAGCATGAGGACGACGACCGCAAGAGCATTTGCGCGTCGCACCCGCCACCCGGACGTCATCATCGCTCGCATGACAAATCTCTCCCCAGGTTCGCAGCCGAATAAAACGAGACCGTACAAGAGTTGCACATGTGCAGACACCCGTGACAACTATTCACTTTGTTGTGCAGCTGCAAAACTAAACAGACGCCATAAACGCTTCGAGAGAGTGGCGGTCCACTTCGTGCGCCGATCTCATTGCGAACTCGTCTCACTCTTACGCTGCACGTTACCGCGTCTACGCGGGCTGCTCAACACTCCAGACAAACATCTTTCTTACTAGGGAGCGTGCGTCTGCACTCGGACCAGCACCCAGACTTTGCCCTACAATTTGTGCCCAGGTCGCCGCCTTGTTCACGCGAGCTTGCTGAGCTTCAGCTAAATTGCCGCCCTTTTCGACACTGCCGCTCTCATTCAGAAGTAATCCCACACACCTCTACCCAACGCCTTCGAGCGCAAACTACCCCATCCGGTCCGCCGCACGTTGAACCAGGACTGCCCTTGTTCTCGCAAGAGACACCTAAAGTCCCGAACCTTTGCTGTTCGACAGGCACGCAGTGTTTCGACTGCTCCGCAACTGGTCCTAGCGTGCCTGCACCAACGTGACCGTTGAGGTCCTCGGCAGCGCGTCTTTGGACGTCGCGGCCGTTATCACCTGTGACACCAAATCCAACACCTGCAGCGATCGGGCTTCTTCGTTACTGCCAAACACGGGCGTCGGGATGAAGAAAGTCTCCGCACCATAAGAGACGGTTACTGCCGCCCCGGCGACGGTCCCAGCAGCTCGCTCGACCTCAAACAGCGGAACTGACAACCGGCGGCTATCCTTCTCGATCAACACTTCGGGCAAGAACCGATGCGTCGAATAGTTCTGCGCAGCTATCAGCTCACCAAGATAATAGAGGATTGCTTGACTTGTGCGCGGCTTGAATGGGAGTTCGACCTCGAGGAGCCGCAGTTGTCTGACGAACGTCTGGAACGTGACCATCGCACACAGATCTCTTCCGACGTTTAGCACCGTCATCGTGCCATGCGTCTCGGGGAAGTCCTGGCAGCCAGCCTTATAAAATCGGTCGCGATCCCTTTCCATCGCAGCGCAGATATCAGCGTCACGCTGGTTTCCTCGGGTTCGACACCTTACGGCAGCTTCGCTCGCTATTCTCTGCCGTCTCTGCACCGCAAGCGTGTATTCTTGGACGAAGATCAACTTCACAAGTTCTTTCGGAAACTTCAGCTGATCGAAATATTCAACAATGCTCGGCGATAGTGGGCGCTGGAGTTCTTGGGCGAAGGCCGCATAGTTAAGATTGTTCATCGTGAAGGAGGTGAACCCCCCGTTTACGTTCAAGGTGGGATTGATGTTGTACGTCGTCAGCCCTAACGGATCGAAATTGAATGTTCCTCCAGCTGTACCAGAAAACGTGGGACTTGCAGCGACGTCTCCGAATCCAACAAAAGACATCGGGGCGCGTTGGCTCGCCCTAACTGCATTCAGCAGGATTTGGCGATTGTTCGATTCTGCAATGGCCTGATTGTAGGCGTCGGCCTTATGTTCAAGTTCGCCGCGTGTGCAGCCCGCAAGGGAAGCCAGCGTGATGATTAAAGCAACTGCCCGATATGCTGATCTTCTCTGACATTGCAATTGAAAGCGCACAGCCCCCTCCTATAACCCAAAAAGCAGGTAAGTTGCGTCCATCACAACCGAGAGTCAACGGGCAGTAAGTGGATAACCCTCATGATCTGCATATACTCGCAGGATGCGCGGCACACCTCGCGGCTTAGCCGACCAGTCCGAGCTCTCACGGCTCGCGGCTTGCCAATTCTACCAAAGCGTGTAGGTTCTTTTCCGGTCTTTTCGTGAACCCTACTTTGTAGTTTCGGAAGCATATTGCTGAGCGGCATGCCGATTGATGCATGCTCCTCTAAGATCATTCTCAGCGGAATCGATTGGAGCTTTTCTCATGCCTGTGGACGAGTTCATTGACAGACCCCTCGCCCAACCTGAGGACGGGATTGGGCTTGCGCTCTCCGGGGGAGGCTACCGCGCCATGGTGTTCCATGCCGGCGCGCTGATCCGGCTGAACGAGCTAGCGCTACTGCGAAAGATCAACAGGATCTCCAGCGTGTCGGGTGGCTCGATCACAGCTGGGATACTCGGAGCGAACTGGAGCAAACTCACTTTCAAAAACGACGTTGCAACCAACCTTGGCATGGTCGTCAATCAAATCAGAGCGATGGCTGATACGACTATCGACGCCGGCGCGATCATAGGCGGCATTCTGCTACCCGGGTCCATCAGCGACCGGGTCGCAAAAGCATATGACGATGTCGCGTTCAAAGGGACGACGCTTGCAGATCTTCCCGACGATACCCAGGCGGGCAACCCGCGCTTCGTCATAAACGCGACCAACATTCAGACGGCGGCTCTCTGGCGCTTCTCGCGTAACTACATGGGTGACTACAGGGTGGGATTGGTAGATCGTCCGAATGTTTCGCTGGCGAAAGCCGTCGCTGCGTCTTCGGCCTTCCCTCCAATCCTGTCGCCGTGCGAACTCGACATCACTCAGGACGTCGTGAACACCCCTGGCGCGGATCTCCATCGCGAGCCCTACACCAAAACTGCCATCCTAAGTGATGGAGGAGTCTACGACAACCTCGGCTTGGAGACGATTTCAAAGAGGTACACGACCTTGCTTGTTAGCGATGCAGGACAGAAAATCGCTCCCGAGCCAGACCCGCATCGGGACTGGGCACGCCACTCCTTGCGGGTGCTTGATACGGTGGACAACCAGGTTAGGAGTTTGCGCAAGCGTCACCTGATCGATTCGTTTCGTCGAAACGATCACTCCGGAACGTATTGGGGTATTCGGACGACATTCGCCGATTACCAACTCAGTGAAGACCCACTTGGATGCTCGACCCGCAATTCAAGCACTCTCGCCGAGGTGCCCACCAGGCTCGAGGCGATGCCAAGGAATCTACAGGATCGCTTAATAAACTGGGGCTATGCGATCTTCGACGCCGCGTTGCGTGCACATATTGATGCGGCCTTGCAAACAAAGCTGGGGGTTACCATAACCTCTCCGAGGCAATTTCCCTTTGCTGGTGGATATTGAGCGTGCGTAAGCCCAGCTGTCCCGCGTTCCGGCGGTTGCGTGTCTACGCGTTCGATCCTTCCGCCTCAACGGACCTGCGGACCGCCACGATGAATGCGGCGGTGATCAGGGTACCGTGGGAGACGCTTGGGGCTGGTCCAAGCGGCGAGTACCTCGAAGTGATTGACGTGGACCCGGCGAGCGACGCCTTTTATGAACCGGTCGATCTGAATTCACCGCAGCTGCTGGCGCAAGACGGGCATGCTCCATCGGAGGGTAACCCGCAGTTCCATCAACAGATGGTTTATGCGATCGGAATGACAACAATCCGCAACTTCGAGCGGGCCCTAGGGCGACGAGTCCTTTGGGCGTGGCGATGGGCGCGAAGGGACGATCTGGCAGCGTTCAAAAGCAGAACTTACATTGGCAAGCTCCGCATCTATCCGCATGCGCTCCGCGAGGCCAACGCGTATTACAGTCCGCAAAAGCGCGCGCTCTTGTTTGGCTATTTCAGGGCCAGTGGAGAGGAGATTGGCAATAATTTGCCGGAGGGAATGATCTTCTCCTGTCTGTCGCACGACATCATCGCCCACGAAATGAGCCATGCGATTTTGGACGGCATGCATAGGATGTATCTTGAACCGAGCAATCCCGACTCCCTAGCATTCCACGAAGCTTTCGCCGATATCGTAGCCCTGTTGCAGCACTTTACCATGCCGGAGGCGGTCAAGAACCAGATCGGACGCGTACGCGGCGATCTCTCCCAGCGATCGCTCCTGAGCAATCTTGCGCTGCAATTCGGCCAAGCAATAGGTAATTACGGCTCCCTTCGCGACGGGATCGACAAGATCGATCCGGTGAGCGGTCTCCCGGACGCGCGGGCAATTGCGCATGTGACGGAGCCGCATGAACGCGGGGCCATCTTGGTCGCCGCGGTATTCGACGCATTCATCACCATTTATCGAACCCGTGTCGCGGACCTGATCCGGATGGTCACCGGAGAGGGCGAACGCTTTCCCGACCGGGATCTTCATCCTGATCTGCTAAATCGTTTAACCTCCGAGGCAAACAAGACGGCAGGCCATGTCCTGCGGATGTGCATCCGTGCACTCGACTATCTTCCTCCCGTCGACGTCACGTTTGGCGACTTTCTGCGGGCGATTGTCACGGCGGACAGCGATCTGGTTGCTGATGACGATCGTGGATACCGTATCGCTTTTGTGGAAGCGTTCAGAAGACGGGGTATCTACCCCCGTGATTGCCGATCCTTGGCAGTCGACAGTTTGTTATGGGGGGAGCCGAATGAGGACATGGCTCTGGGATGGCTCGATGGCATCGACACGAGCTATAAGGAAACCCGCGAGGACCTCTGGAAGCAGGCGATTGACAACGCAGGAGTTTTCTATGCGCGCCTGAAGGACCGAAACAGGTTTCCGGCAGAAACTCTTCGCAAGATGGGATTGGCGCTTGATGACGATGCGCCCAAGACGATCAGGCGGTCAGTCAAGGAGGGTGGGTTGCCAGCTTTTGACGTCCAGTCGGTGCGAACCACCCGACGTATCGGCCCCGACGGCGAGGAACTCCCACAACTTGTGGTCGAAATTGTTCAGGAGCGGAGAGGCTTTAGCGATGCTCAGGAGCAATCGGGCGCTGATGCATCTGGTCACCGGTCGCGCGGGGCAGATTTCACCTTCCGTGGTGGATGCACGCTGATCATCGATCTCCACTCTGCAAAAGTTCGATATATCGTAAGCAAGGATATTCTGAGCGCATCACGACTCGAGGCGCAGAGGCGTTTTCTATTTGAGCGTGAGACCGAGTCGCTAGGAGCTACTTATTTCGGTCTCGACTCACGCGAGGAGCCGTTCGCATTTCTGCATCGGAACGGATGACCTCATGCTGAGCGCAGGAAAGAAGGCTCCAACCCGAAAGACGGCGAAGAAGGCAGACAAAAAGCCGGCGCGAAAGAAGGGCGGCCAGTCCGCACCATCTCCTCAATCCGGAGTGGACAGCGAAGAGAGTGCAAGGTCAACCACAGGAGGCCCATCAGCCAAGCCCGGCCACATCTCTGTTCGCATGTACAATAACATCCTTGGCGACTGCTTCCTGATCAGAGTTCCTGCCGGACCGGAGCGCGACGTAAATGTCTTGGTCGATTGCGGAGCGCTCCAGGGAATGCCGTCCGCGGCGAACATTCTGAACGAGATCGCCGACGACTTGGCAAAAACGACGGGATCTCGTCTCGATGTCCTGGTAGTCACCCACGAACATTGGGATCATCTGTCCGGATTTTGCCAGGCAGAGACTATCTTCCGAAAGTTCGAGATCGACGAGCTTTGGCTGGCCTGGACAGAAAACGACAAGGATGCTGATGCGGCACGGATCCGCGCGCGCAGACAAAAGGCGCTTCAGCTCCTGCTCACACTCGACAAGCACTTCGGACCGCCCGCGACCGCTCCAGAGGAGGACGAAGATGAGGCGGGAAGAGCGCCAAGAGGCGGGGGACAACGGGATGAAGTCAGAGAGCTGCTCGCGTTCACCGGCCAGTCGCCCGGTGCGGCGACATCGAGGATGGATACCGGAGCCATTTTGGCGATGCTCAAGGGCCTTGCCAAAAGGGTAAGATACTTCACGCCGGGCGCGGATCCGATTCCGCTCCCCGCTGGGATTCCGGTCGAAGCATATGTTCTCGGACCTCCGAAGGACACCAAATTTCTCCTCCGCAGCAACCCGCGAAAGGGTGAGGTCTACCTGAGTGACGAGAGCGCCGGACTTGGTGTATATTTGGCGGCTGCGGTTCAGCTGGAGAAGGAAGCCATCTCGCTTGATGCCGATGAAGCGAGAGCCATTGAACTTTCAATGCCGTTCGATAACCAGTATTTCCGTCCGTTTACCGAGGTTGAACGTGAACAGAACGAAGCTTATTTTTCTGAGCGGGACCAATGGCGGCGGATTGATCGCGATTGGCTCGGGGCCGCAGAACAGCTTGCTTTAAAGCTCGATTCCGACACCAACAACACTAGCTTAGTTCTCGCTTTCGCGTTTGGAGCCCAAACTGATCGTCGCGTGCTGCTCTTCCCTGGAGATGCGCAGGTCGGAAACTGGGAGTCTTGGCAACAATACGTTTGGCCGAGCGGCGCCAAGAGAGAGGATCCGGCCGCAATTGATATCCAAAAGCTCCTCGCCGCGACGGTGCTATATAAAGTCGGCCACCACGCCAGCCACAATGCGACACTGCGGACCAATGGCCTTGAGCTAATGACTCATCCAGATCTCGTGGCAATGATCCCGGTGAGAGAGGAATTTGCTCGCAAAATCAAGCACTGGAATATGCCGTTCCCCTCTCTTCTGACGCATCTTCTGGAAAGAACAAAGGGAAGAGTTTTGCGTGCAGACAAGTCTCTGGATGATTTGAAGGCCGACCGAGCCCGTCGTCAGGACAAGCCAGGCGAACTCACCCAAGCCGACTGGGAGAGTTTCTTCTCTCGCCTCCGCTTCGGCCCCAAATCGGCCCATTCTGACTTTGCCCCGCTGTACGTGGAGTATTCGGTACCACTCACATGAGAGAGCCGGGCGGGCGCCCCCACCCGTGATGTTGGAGCAGGGTCCAGCTTGCGCAGGCAAGTCCGGATCTCCCACATGGGTTCTATCGCGCGCGCTAGGTCGGCGTGAAACGCCAAGTTCTCGCTTCAGGGATGCCGACGAAGAGCGGGTCTGCTAAGGGTGATCGTTGCATTTCTAAGAGAACGGTCGGGTGTGGTTGCGACAGGACCATCACCTTCGTCTGCTCGAGCTCTGCGACCGGGACGTTCGCTAGCTTTTGACCGGCATAGAACCGCAACGCATTCATGTAGTTGAAGCACGCGCATGAGCGCGCACGAGTCAGGGTTGGCTTGTTTAGATCGAGCACCTCGATCGTCCAAACGGCGCGGCGAACGAGGATCGGATCTGTGCCAATAGGTACAAAACAGAAAGTTCCTGAGAGGTCGAGTTGCATGAAATTCAACGGATCTTCTCGACGAGGATCGATCAACGCGTCGCACCCTCCAGGCGGCGCCACAAGCCGCCCACCCCGCGTCCTTACGAACTCCTTCGTCTCA
This sequence comes from Bradyrhizobium sp. 35, assembly GCF_023073215.1. Classification (NCBI taxonomy): domain Bacteria; kingdom Pseudomonadati; phylum Pseudomonadota; class Alphaproteobacteria; order Hyphomicrobiales; family Nitrobacteraceae; genus Bradyrhizobium; species Bradyrhizobium sp. 35. The sequence continues at coordinate 13,060 of NZ_JADPJC010000090.1, read as the reverse complement.
CCTAGTGGAGTTATGTAGGAGTACCGATTGTTCTTGGGGCCGTTGCACGGCCCACAGGCGTAGATGTAATTCGTCCAATCAAATACCCGCTCCGGAAACAGGGTCTTGGGCGCAATATGCTCGACTTCGTCGGCAGCAGAATCCTCGCAATAGCAGCACCGTTTGGCGCCGCAGCACATCCTCTCCAAAGCGGCTCTAACCTCCTGAAAGGTCTTGTTTCTTCGATTATTCCTGGTGCTGAACTTCGAAGCCGCTTCAGCCACCCTCGCCCTGTATGAGCGAAGCGTGTTGATTTCAGCCTGCCAAGCCGCCAATCGGGTTTGGGCGCCGGGCGAGATCGGAACATCGTCGAGCGTGATCATTTCAGTATCGTGGGACGTGCCGGAAATTTCTTTCGGAGCGCCTCTTGGGCTCGCATTTCTTCCTGGGACAGACTGGACCGCAACGCCTTCACGTTCAACGCGGCAAGGCTATCCAGCATTCGAGTCGAATCCCGAGACTGCTCGACATGGGTACCAAAGATGTTTGTCCCGAGAGCTTCCACCAGATCACCATAAAGTACGCGGTCAAGCTCGTGGCCAGTGATCCGACCGAAGCTCTGCGACGAGTTGCGCTCGGGAAGCTTCCAGAGGCTCCCACGCAGTTCACCTTGGACGGCCATTGCGCGGCAGACGATCGGACTATGAGTCGTTATGATGAATTGGACACGCGGAAAGCATTTTTGTAGCCACTGACCAATCAGCGCTTGCCACGTGGGATGCAGGTGGGCCTCTATTTCGTCTATGGCGACAACCCCAGGAAGATCGATCGCGCTAGGGTCGCTCTCAAGGCCATCCATGAAGGCGCGCGGGCCGGCCGTCTGCAGCATTTGCCGCAGGATTTCGAGCACAAGGGTGATAAGCGTGCGGTAGCCGTCGCTGAGATCTTCAAGCGCAAGCGGCGCGTTTGTGAAATCTCTCACGAGAAGGCGGTCTCGCGTAGGCTCGGTGATTTTGACGCTATCGAAAATGAACTGGGACTGATTTAGAAATCTTATGATCCTGCGCGACAGGCTATCAAGCTCGAAATCGAATTCCGTCTCCTCGACTTTCTTGCCGACATCGATGCCGATCGCCTTCAGGACAATCGAACCGTGCCGCATTTGATATGCCTCGACGACTTCGTCGAGGCATTTGCGGAATGCGTCTGAAAGTTTGTTAAGGTGCGGCTGCGGATCTGTCTTGGGCTTTCCGGACGCATCGCGCTTGGCGAAATTTCGGATCATCTTGTCGAGGATCGACGTAACTGCCGCAGATGACAGGAACTGTTTCAGCGCGGTACGCGCCCCACGCTCCAGCCGTTGCTCCTCCGAATAGAGTTCGTAGAGCCATTCCTGGCCGGCAGACAGGGATGCTGCCTCGCTGAGAGCAGACAAGTGCGCACCAAGACGTCTACTGGAGGCCGCAAGACTAGCCAGAGAGGGATCGCCCGTTAGCCGTCTGGAGGCTCCAAAGGCGGCTGTGAAAACCGGCCGGTCATGCCAAGGCAGCTTCTTGGTCGCTGCCGAGAGCTTCAACGATGCGTTAGAGGCGCGACCAGTTGCCTTAAACTGCCACTCCCACTTCGAGCTCTTCGGTACGCTCGCAGCCGCGCTCACCGCCACAACTTCAATCTTTCCTGACTTGCGCCCGTGTCGCAGAAAGGAAGACGGAATTTCTCGAGGCAACTGCTTGACGTCGGCTTCATCGAGCATCGACAAAGCAAAAGCCTTGACGATGCTCGACTTGCCTGACCCATTCGGTCCGACGATAACGTGCCAGCCAGGCTCCTGGCCTGGCTCGAAGTCCATGCGTAGGCTTTCGATCGACCGAACGCCGTCGATCGCCAGCGACCTCAGATACATGGAGGCTCCGATATCAGCGGAGTAAGTGCTCGTTCATCAACTCAGCTTCCGATGGTGAATTCTCGAGACCGAGAAATCCGACCATCATCATCTTCTTTCCAGGCGCCTACGAGAAAACCATCATGCTGAGCCTTCAATGCCCGAAACACATACTGAAGACCGTCGCGTATGACATCGGTCTTGCTCTTTCCAAGTTGCTTTGCCGTCTGCTCAAGCTTGCCTGCCAATGGACCGACCAGATCGACCGTCATTCTAACGCGGACAGTTTCAGGACCATCGGATTGTCCAATTTCATGCGTGAGAAACGCGTTAGACTCGTCTGTCAAATCTAGATCTCGCAAACGCGTGCTCTTGGGCCGCGGTCCGGCGCTGGCGACCCCATGTCTTTCCAGAATTTTCGTTGCCATTTTTGACCTACTTCATCGGTGATTGGCGTGGATTTCATGCTGTTACCCCAGAATCCTTTTTGACATGAATTCACGCCTTTGTGAAACCGGTTCTGCGTCGTTATCCACCTAACCCAAGCGGGGCGTCAATGGTTTCGCACAAAATTCATTAAACATTCCATAAGCTTGGCGGAACCCTGGCTACCAAATTTCCTATCCATGTGAACCTCCTGTTGGATGACATTGACTACGCCAGCAAATCAGTTGAATATTTACACTTTTTCTGCCACCATTCCAATGCCATAGATCAATGAAATTTACGCCATCGTGGGAAATCGTGAATGGGTGACCGTCGGCGCATCCGGGACTTCGTGGGACCAAGCGTAGAGCTGCCTGACCACCTTGAGCGACTAATCCAGCGCTGGGTGGCGAGCGACCCGTCGGGTGCGGTGCTGCAGCACATTCAGGCTCTGGCCCTGACAGCCGCTGGCGAAACTTTTCCTTGGATGGAAACAGTGTTCGACGTCGACCAGGAGACGATCTCCAGTTGGATCGAGGCGGGGTGTAGATCTCCGCTCACCTTATCCTCGGCACGTCTAATAACGAGGATCGGAAAGCCCCTTGCAGACTATGCGAGCTTCCGGATCCAGTCGGCCAGCTTGCAGCGGCCTTTGGTGCTCAAGCAGGAGTTGCCTGGACATGACCTCGAGAGGTTTAAAGGCGAAGGAGCCGATCAGGCACCCGCCTATCTTCCAATGACCGCGAGTGCCGCGGCAACCGCCCGGTCCATCGAACATACCGATCAGGGACGCATTCTGAGCGCACTGATTGCAGCGTTCGCTTACGCGTGCAGTGTGGCAGGCCACCAAGTCGAAGGCCACCTAGTGGACTGCCAAGGGCTCGACAACCTCGTCTGCGAGATCACGGAAGCAATGGCTGCAGCACCTTTCCGACGAAAACTGGTCATTTCCAGCCTTGGTGTGGAGGCCGCCTTTGAATTGAGCGTCCGGGACCCGGAGATTCCTTTCGAGCTCACCCATATCGAGCTTCGTTGTTGAGAGCCCGCCGCCGCCTGAAAAGCTTACACCATGAGGGGGTAGTCTTCTTCGGGCGGCCCGTAAAACTAGCCATTGGAAATGTACCAGCGGCCCGAACACCGCGGGTCATAAACATAATTGTCCTTGACATAGAACTGGCCACTGTTGCGAGGACCGTAGATATAATCATTGCGGATATAAAACTGGCCGCTATTTGCCGGACCATAAACGTAGCCGTTCTTGATGTAGAATTTCCCGCTTCCGCCCATCAGTTCCTCAGGCATTCCGTTGTCGTTCAAGCAACGTTGTCGGGCGCGACAACCGTCGAGAACGGAAGAAAGCATTCTAGTACCACGAATCACAACGTGACTAGGTGTACCTAGTCAAGGCAAGGTCCGAACGCGAACGATAAACGCCATTAAATCGCGATGGACCCTGTCGAAGAGCTACGAAGAGCTTGTCACCGAAGTTAACGAGCTTATCACGTTGCTCACTAAACTCCGCCCCGATTCCCCTGGGATCCTCGGATGTTGAACAGGCCGGTGTTCCTTTGTTGCAATACCCATCGGCACCCACCCCCTCTAGCAGTCTGCTGAAAAAACTAAGCCGCTCTCGGTTCTTCGTGAAGCTCGTCCGCCCCACATCGGAAGGCCCGGCGAAAGCCCCACGAACCAGCGGAACAACAATTTTTGGAGTCCAGTTGCTCCATCAATTGGCCTTCCGAGCGGATGCCTTAGAACGCCTGCAGCAGCAAGGCGCTCAACAACTGCTCGGAGGTATCGAGGATGTCCCTCGCTGGCGTAGAGCTTCCCAAGGCTGCGTTTCAAATCACTCAAAACAATCCCGACAAGGTCCGGGAGGCACCACACTCACGCGGCGCTCTCGGCAAAGCCGCCTTCGATATAGCCTGCGGCTCCTAATTGTATGCGGCGCAAGACTTGGTGGTAAGTGGAGGAGCTTGCTTCATAGACTGTCTCTACGACCGAAGCGGGTGCAGCCTGGGGCGATGTCGCAAACGTCTCGTTGAGGACGCGCCCATCCAGCTGGCTAGGGGCGACAATTCCCAGGAGATGCAGAATGGTCGGCGCGATGTCGCAGATTCCCGACGGAACTTCTGAAAGGCTGCCCGATCGGAAGGCAGTCCCGGCGAGAATGCCGACTGCCGCCATCTCTTTAGGATGCAAGCCGCCGTGTACTCCCAGTCCGATCGGCGCGTCGTTGCTCCAGGTTCGGCCGATGAGGCCGAATGGATCGACTTCACTATCGGCGCGGTAGGAGAAAAGGATGTCGCTGGATCGGGCATGATCTGCCATCACAAGTTGGCGCGCAAAACTGCCCGGCGCGATGCCGTCGATGTCATTTCGTCCAGCGGTGAAGATCGGTCCGCACCACGGCGCCTTGGTCATTGCTGCGACGGCTCGCCGGATGTTCCGCTCCGAGGGGTCTGCCAGATAAATGGCCCCCACCTGCCCGGGAACGAGAATCGCATCTACGTCTTGCCCAGGCGCCGAGCCGCAACGGAATCCGGCATCTCTGAGCACTTGGTGAACGTCAGCCTGCGCATGGACGCTCACGTGTCCATGATCTGAGACGGCAATGATGTGGACGTCCTGCCGCCGGCCTTCAGCCTCCCACCAGTCCAGAACGCGACCGAATTGCTGGTCGGCCCAGGCGAGCGCTTCCAAGGTCCGTACCCCTGCCGTGCCGCAGTAATGAGACGAGCTGTCCGGTTCGCCAAAGGAGAGAATGGTGACGTCCGGCCGAAGCTGTGGCCAGACCATCTCCAGCAAAGCCGCCGTCAGGTAGCTCTGCGCTGCGAGGTCGGGCGTTCCTGCAGGCGGGGGCGCCGGGGGCGGACCGATTCGAGTATTCAGCGCATCGAGAAGAGATCGGGAAGTCGCGAGCCGCGCGAAGTGCCCCGAGATTGTGGGATGGCCGAGCGTGCGCGCCTTGTGGTTGAACAAGCGGGTCGTCCCGGCAGAATTCGACGCGAGCACCGCGAGCGTCTTGCCGTGGGCGGCAAGAACCTCGCCGAGCGTTGGCACGCCCATGAGACGCCCGCCGCTCAACGTATCCAGGGTTTCGACCAGTTGGTCATCGGCCGTGTCGACGTAGCGAGACGGCACCGCTGCGCGGTCGAGGTATTGGTTCCCGACCATGCCATGGCGCCCGGGTGATGCGCCGGTAACAAGACTAGGCATCGCCGCCCGCGTTTCGCTCGGATAGACGGTGACATTCCGGCCGAGGGTCACGCCCTGGCGCTGCAGCCTGTGAAGATGAGGAGTCGCTGTAGCATTTATAAGATCGGGACGGAGCCCATCGAAACTGACAAGGATGACGCGGCGGGTAGCAGGGGAAGTTACAGAGGCCTTCACGATAATGTCTTGTCCATGCGGTCGCGCAGCCAGTCCCCCACCAGCGAGATGGACAGTGTGGTGAGCGAGATGATCAGCGAAGAGGGGACGAGTATCCAGGGCGCGCGGGTCAGATAGTCACGACCATAGCCGACCATATTGCCGAGGGAGGTGAGCGGGGGCTGCACGCCCAGACCAAGGAAGCTCAGACCACTCTCGAGCAGAATAATATCCGGAAAGGCAAGAGTCATGGTGACGATCAAGGTTGAGGCGATGTTCGGTAGGATGTGGCGCAGGTAAAGGCGGCAAGGTCCTGCGCCCAGCTGGCGTACGGCGACCACATAGCCTTGCGTGTTCGCGCTCATCGCGAGCGCGCGCGTGACGCGCGCGTAGCGCTCCCAGCCATGAAGGCCAAGGAGGGCCACGAAGAGCAGCAGAGAGTTACCCACGAATGCAAGTACCGCGAGCGCTAGAACGAGAAACGGCATGCTGGCCTGGAAATCGACACATGCGAGGATGACCTGTTCGACCCAGCCGCGGAAATGGGCGGCGAGAAAGCCGAGCGTGGTACCCAGGCATGCGCCTATCAACGTGGCTCCAAAAGCAATGAAAAGGCTCATCCGGATCGATATAAGTAAGCGCGCCAGCAGATCCCTGCCAAGCTCGTCGGTGCCGAACAGATGCGATACGTGCCCCCCGAAGCCAATAGGCGCGGCGAGACGATGCCGAAGATCAAGTGCGGCATAATCATAGGGAGCGAGACGATCTGCCAGGATCGCGATGACGAGCATGAGCGCGAGCCAAGCGACGGCGCCTTGCACAGCAACATTGCGCCAACGAAGTACTCTCTTCTTCTTAACGTGAGCAAACGACATCTGTCCGGCAGACATTTCCGCCATCTACGCTCCTCCTGCAGAGCGCGTATCGCGCAGACGCGGATCGAACATACCGTAAAGGAGATCGACTGCGAGGTTCGTCGCGATCATGGCGGCTGCCACCAGCAGCAAGATGCATTGGACCACAGCCAGATCGCGACTTACGACGGAGACGACGAGCAGACTGCCGATTCCCGGCCAGGAAAAGACGCTTTCGACGAGCACCGTCCCCGCGATTAAGTTGCCTACCATCAAACCCACGATGGTCAACACTGGTATGGCGGCATTGGGCAGGGCATGGCCCGTCACGACTCTGCGCCATGGCACACCCTTGGCACTCGCCGTGCGGATATAGGCTTGCCCGAGCACCTCGAGCATGGCGCTGCGGGTGAAACGAGCCAGAACGGCCGCGCCGCCAAGGCCAAGCGTGACCACCGGCAGGACCATATGGCGCACGCTGCCGGCGCCCCCTGAAGGAAACCAGGGAAGCTCGACCGCAAAGGCGAGCACGAGTACGAGCCCGAGCACGAATGAAGGCACGGTGAAGCCCGCTACCGTCACCATCATCACCAGACGGTCAGTGAAACTGTCGCGCTTGAGGGCTGCATAGATGCCGGCCGGAATGCCTAGGAGAAGATTGAGGGCGAGTGCCGGAGCAGTGAGCATCAGCGTGACCGGGATGCGTTCGGCAACGACCGTGGCGGCAGTACGCCCGTCCCGCATGGATTGGCCGAGATCTCCGCGGACGACCGCAAGAAGATATTTTACGTATTGGACCCAGAGTGGTGCATCGAGCCCCCAAGCCTTGCGAAAGGCCTCGACCGCATCGGCCGACGTTTCAGGCGACAGCATCGCGCGAGCGGGATCGCCAGAGGCTCGCAGAACCACGAAGGCGAATGTGACTACCATCGCTATGGTGAGCACGGCGCGAGCCACCCGAACCACGATGAAGCGGGTCATCAGGCGACGCTCCCAAGTTGAAGACCATCCCTGTTGATCAAATGGCAAGCGACCCTGCGTCCTGCGCCTACGGATGTGAGCTCGGGCACAATCCGTGCGCAGGCCGGAAGAGCTGCCGGACAACGTGGATGGAAGGCGCAGCCGGCCGGCCGCGCCGATGGATTGGGCGGATCACCTTGCAGGATCGTCCGCTCGCTACGCCGTCCAGGCCTGGGTACGGCAGAAACCAGCGCTTTTGAATACGGATGCAAGGGGGCGCGCAGAACTGCATCGGGCGAGCCTTCTTCGACGATCGAGCCGAGATACATCACGGCGATGCGATCACTGATCTGCCGAACGACGCGCAGGTCATGGCTGATGAAGATCATCGCCATGCGCCGCCGCTCCTGCAGGTCACGCAGAAGATTGACGACTTGAGCCTGGATCGAGACGTCGAGCGCGGACACCGGCTCGTCGCACACGATGAGGTCCGGATCGGTCGCGAGTGCTCGTGCCAACACCGCACGCTGGCGTTGGCCACCTGAGAGTTCATGAGGATAGCGCGCCCCGTGATCGGTTCTGAGGCCAACGTCAGCGAGGAGCCTATTGATCAGGTCCGCTCTTTCGGACTTGCTGCCGATCCGATGAATTTTGAGCGGTTCTGCGATTTGCGCCCTTATCGTCAGCCGGCGATCGAGCGCCCCCAGCGGGTCCTGAAATACCATTTGGATTCGCATCCTGAGATGCCGCCAACGGATATCGCCCATCGGCGGCAACTCTTCTCCGCCGAAGCTGACGGTGCCCGCATCCGGTCGTTCCAGGCCAATGAGAAGCCGGCCCGCGGTGGATTTTCCGCAGCCCGATTCGCCAACAAGCCCGAGCGTCTCGCCGCTGGCCAGAGACAGCGACAGTCCATTGACGGCGTGGACCGTCGAGTGACCCCGAAACAGGCCCTGGCGCAAGGAATATCGCCGGACAAGCCCATGGGCTTGGAGAAGCGGTGCGACCGTCATCGTCATGCGGCGACGGTCTCGTCGTGGCACCGCTGGCCGGTGACATGCAGGCAGGCAATTCTGTGGTCGACATTATCGTCCACAGAAGTCAATTCGACAGTGCATTCGCCACATCGGTCCGTGCGCAGGTCGCAGCGTGGCGCGAAGGGACATCCTGGCGGAAGGTCCGCCGGGCTCGGAACGACACCGGGAATGGCGGCGAGGCGCTGCCGAGGCCCGTCTAGATTCGGGAGGGCCCCAACAAGCCCGCGTGTATATGGATGAGTGGGATGGTCGAGCAGACGCACGGCGGGTGCTTCTTCAATGATGTGCCCAGCGTAAAGCACCAGCACGCGCTCGCAGATCTCGGCGACAACGCCCAGATCATGTGAGATCAGAACCAGCGCCATGCCTCTTTCGCGTTGAATCTCTTGCAGAAGCTCAAGGATCTGCGCCTGAATAGTGACGTCCAAAGCGGTGGTGGGTTCATCGGCGATGAGGATGTCGGGCTGTCCCGCAAGCGCCATGGCAATCATGACCCGCTGATTCTGCCCACCGGAAAACTCGTGCGGATAGGCGCCAAGCCGTCGCGTCGCATCGGGAATGCCGACCTGATCCAGCAGACGACGCGCTTCGTTGAGCGCGCTGCGCCTGTCCATTCCACGATGGAGCTGCAGAGCTTCGCCGATTTGATCGCCCACGCTACGCACGGGATTGAGCGCGCTGGTCGGATCCTGAAAGATCATTGCAATTCGGCGACCACGCACCTGTTCCAGATGACGGGTGGGAGCATGGAGAAGCTCTTGGCCAGCAAAGCGTACGCTGCCTGCCGTCCGGGCGCGCGACCCCAAGAGACCAAGCGCCGCAAGCCAAGTCACCGACTTTCCGCAACCACTTTCGCCGACCATGCCGAGCGCTTCGCCACGGCGGAGGCTGAGATTTATTCCACGCAGCACCGGCACCTGGTCGAAAGCGACCTGCAGCCCCGTAATCTCAAGAAGTGGTGTCATCTCATCTCCCTGTCCTGCCAGCGTCGACGCGGCTGCTCCTGGCGGGCGGCGTCGTAGGGATTGCGGGAGCCGGGCAGCCCACGTGGTGGAGCTGCGCGCAAGCGGAGGAACGCGTCATTCATCCTGAATCAGGTCCGGATCAAGGCGCTGTTGAATGGGCCGAAATTGAGATCGAGCGTCAGCCCCGGCAACCAGGGTACGTCGCGCCGCTTGCCATAGAACTGGCCGGACACATGCAAAATCACACAGGGCGGATCGACGTCATTGATAATCTCGAGCATGCGGCGGACGATTGGACGGCGCTGCTCGGGCTCAGCGGTCTCCTGGAGCTGCGCGCCCAAGGCGAAATACTCCTCGTTCTTCCAGACCCCAACCGACTTCGGCAGGGCGCCGCTGGGGCCGTATTCACGCCAGGGATGGCCGAGATGATCCAGAAACAACGCCGTGTTGGAGGTGTCGAAGATCGCCCGCACCGGCTGGCGCTGAACTTGGGCAAAGTTTTCCATCATCTCGATTTTGACGTTCAGGCCGACTGCACGCCACATCTCGATCATGGTTTGCGCGCCAGAGATCTGATTGGGGTAGTAGTTGTTGAGGAGCCGATAAATGATCGGCTCTCCTTTGTAGCCCGCCGCAGCGACCAGCTCCTTGGCCTTATCAGGATCATAAAGCAGCGCGGGGAAATCCTCGATGTAGCCCTGGCCATAACTCGCGAGTTGATAGCCATTCGGAATCGGCAGACGGTTCGCCCACAGGCTCTCGATCAAGAGCTTGCGATCGAGCGCAAGGCTCATCGCACGGCGGATCCGCACATCTTTCAGCACTGGATCGTTCTGGTCGAGCACGAGCGAGCGGATATTCTGTACTGGCCCGCCCGAGATCTGGAGATCGGCGCGCTTCTCGATACGCTCGAATTGATCCGGTGGGATGTCAGTGATGAGGTCGAGCTCGTTGGCAAGAAGGCCGTTCACGCGCGCGGAAAGCTCGGGAATAATGCGATATTCGACGCCCTCAAATGGTGGCCGTCCGCCCCAATATGCATCGTGCGCAGTCAACGTGACATGGATGTCGAGCTTGTGATTGACGAGCTTGTACGGGCCGCTCCCTACAGGAGCTGCCGTCCAGCGCTCCCACGAGCCCGCGGCGGTGAACGCGTGCTTACAGACGATCTCCGCCCCCCAGGAAGCCAGACGCTGCTCAAGCAGTGCGTCGTTCCCTTTGGCGTGGACAATGACCGTATAGGGATCGACGACATCCACTTTGTCGATCCGGTCCAGCGACTGCAGCGCATCGGACATTCCGCTGCGGCCCGGTCCTAAGAGGTGGTCGGGCCCGAGGCTAAAGGCGACATCTTCGGCAGTCAGCGGGCTTCCGTCGTGGAACGCCACGCCTTTGCGCAGGAACAGCCGCAGCGACTGCGCATCAACTCGCTCCCAACGTTCGGCCAATGCCGGCCGCAGCGCCATCCCATTGGCGTGGTCAAAGCCAATGAGGCTCTCAAACAGCTGTGGCATGATCCGCCGAATGGCGGTGTCGGTTGCGATGACTGGGTCAAACGTGCGGGGAAAGCCCGACATGCCAACTCTTAATCGCCGCCGGGCTGGTTTCTTGCCGTCGCTCTCAGCCCAGACGGCGCGCGCTGTCGGCAACAAGCCTGCTGCGACCGCACCAGTCAAAGCCTCTCGCCGTGTCAGATGGCTGCGGGTCATCACCGTCTCCCGGAATTCGCTTCAATCAGTACGGAACGCATAGCCTTGACCTTGCGGTGATCAGCAGATCCTCGCAGAAGCCGAAAACCAAGATCGCTGGATCTCGTGCCTGCCAAACGTGTCCGACGTTAGAGCCGCGAAATGCTACGCTGCGATGACATTCATCGAGTAAGTCGATGTTCACGTGCGCAGATGAGATGACATGAGGCTTCCGGGCAGAGAAGGTGCCTCCTCGGAACTGGCTCGCTCCCCGTTGGGCTGAGGACGCTGCCCAACTAAAGCGTCATCAGCGCTCTCACGGTTAGCGCAACCAACATGGTCTCGAGTGATCAAGTGTCGCGCGGAAACGATGTCCCCCCTAGCTTCTTGACCAGCTCTGAGGTGCAACGAGACGACGCCATCATCGAGATGTTCGATCATTAGATTGCAAGAATGCGATCACACCATTGGTTGGCTCGTTTAAGAGCAATTAGAAACCGGCAAGATTTCCGCTTTTCACTCAGGTGCCGACTCTTGTCTCTCGTTTTAGACCGACTCAGGTCGTCCGTCCCTCAAAAAGCCAAGATCATGACCGCGGGCGCGGCCCAATTGCGCGATCGGGGTGCCGAGGTGACCTCGCTCAGTGACGGCGAGCCGAGTCCGCGAAAGAAGGATTTTCCGATGTCCTCCGTCAAACGCCTTCGTACTCGCCTGGACGAGACCGGTCTCATCCATGTCATGGCCGCCCATAGCCCTCTTTCGGCTCTGCTGGCCGAAGAGGCCGGGTTCGATGCTTTATGGGCATCGGGCTTCGAACTCTCCGCGCTTTACGGTCTGCCCGATATGAGCCTGATCTCGATGACCCAGCATCTCGACATGCTGCGCTCGATCGCTGGACGCACGACGCTGCCGATCATCGCTGACATTGACACCGGTTATGGCAATGCAATCAACGTGATCCACGCCGTTCACGAATACGAGCGAGCTGGCGCCAGCGCTGTGGTGATCGAAGACAAAACATTTCCGAAAGTGACGAGCCTTATGGCTGGCGGACGCCAGGAACTGCTTCGCGTGGAGGAGTTCCAGGGCAAGATCGAGGCCGCTGTTGCGACAAGACGGGACCCAAATTTTCTCGTTATCGCCCGCACCGAAGCCCTGATTGCGGGTCTCGGCGAAACGGAAGCTCTGCACCGAGCAAAAGCTTACGTAGAGGCCGGCGCCGAAATGGTGCTGATCCATTCGAAAAAGAAGGATGCATCAGAGATCGAGAGCTTTTCGCGCGCCTGGGGCGGATCGGTGCCGCTAGCGATCGTGCCGAACGCGTACCCGGATCTCGACGCCGAGCGGGTCAAAGCACTCGGGAATATCCGCGTAATGATCTACGGCAATTACGGTATCCGCGCTGCTGCAACTGCGATGAGAGAGACCTTCCGCCGAATCATTGCCGATGGCGGCGTCCAGAACGTCCACAAGGATATTCTGCCGGTCGAAGAGATTTTCGACCTCCAGAACGTGGATAGCGTCAAGGCGGCCGAAGCTCGCTTCCTTCGCTAGATCTCTTGTCCAAGACGGCGTCATTGCGTCTGAGCTCTGCTCGGGCGCAGTCTTTGCTGTTCGATAATTGCTGTAAACGCCCCTCTCCTACCGCGCAAAGAGCGATCACGCCAGCCGATTTAACGGCACGATTTCGTCGCGCCTTTGGAAACCAATGTGCGCACCTAGAAGTGAGCTCGTTCGCACGGATTGCACCGCGTCCGAGCGAAATCGCTTTCGCGCGCGACCTGCAGTTGGTATCTAGGGTTCAGACTCAATTGATCCAATAAGCGACGAGAGCGGCGAGGTGGACGGCGGCCAAGAAGTTTCTGGCAAGTTTGTCGTAGCGAGTAGCAACACGCCT
>NZ_JADPJC010000002.1:0-1115 GCF_023073215.1 Bradyrhizobium sp. 35 | reverse complement strand
GCTGCGAGGCCGAACTCGCCGATCAGCTCGCGACCGAGCTTGATGCCGGCCGACTGCCCGACCTCAACCGGCTGCGCGCTTACTTCTCTCCCGATCCGGCCTGCGTGCCGCACGTCGTGGTGCAGCTCGCACCGCTCGCCACCTATGAGTGCCTCATCGGTGCCGGCGAGATCGGAGGTGCCGCATGAGCACGGCCAACACCATTGACACCGCGCGCCTCAATCTATTGCTCAACGAGTTGCGGCTGCCAGCCATCAAGGTGCTGTGGCCGCAATTTGCCGAGCAGTCCGACAAGGAAGGCTGGCCGGCGGCCCGCGCCACCATTGCCGAGCACGAGATCGCCGAACGCGGCCGCCGCCGCGTCGAGCGCCATCTCGTCGAGGCGCGGCTGCCCGCTGGAAAGACCTTCGACAACTTCGACTTCGAGGCTGTGCCGATGATCTCCAAGGCACAGGTGACCGCGCTCGCCGCCGGCGATGGTTGGCTCGGCAAGGGCGCCAATCTGCTGCTGTTCGGCCCGCCCGGCGGCGGCAAGAGTCACTTGGCGGCAGCCATCGGCCTGGCCCTTATCGAGAACGGATGGCGCGTCCTCTTCACCCGCACCACCGATCTCGTCCAGAAGCTCCAGGTGGCGCGGCGCGAGCTCAATCTCGAGGCCGCCATTAACCGCCTCGACCGCTTCGACCTCCTGATCTGCGATGATCTTGCCTACGTCACCAAGGACCAGGCCGAGACCAGCGTGCTGTTCGAGCTCATCAGCGCTCGCTACGAGCGGCGTTCCATGCTGATCACCGCCAATCAGCCCTTTGGAGAGTGGAACAGGGTCTTCCCGGATCCTGCTATGACGCTCGCCGCCATCGATCGCCTCGTTCACCACGCCACCATCGTCGAGATGAACGTCGAAAGCTATCGCAGGCGCACCGCGCTCGAGCGGAAGCGTGGTCCAGGGCGACCATCCTCGCACGCGACACCAAAAACACTCGCTGATTGACGCTCCGCGACAATCAGAGCGAACAAAACTCTTGCGCGCGACAATCATCGCGGCAATCATCACCTCGCCGCGACACCGACTCGCCATCCAGATTGTCGCGCGCTTCCCATCCAGATTGTCGCGC
>NZ_JADPJC010000068.1:0-64006 GCF_023073215.1 Bradyrhizobium sp. 35 | reverse complement strand
ATGCCGGCCGGTTTCATTTCGGAATGGTGGCCGGCTTCAAATCGGAACGATGGCCGGCTTCAAGTCGGAATACCCGGCCGAAATAAATCGGAATCCGCACTATCCCCGTTCTCCGAAATCGCGGCCGTCATCCGACTGATCGCCGGCCCAATCGGCCGGGTAATTGCCGAATTTTATGTGGCGATGAAACGAGGAGGGCGCCCAGTCACGGACTCTGTCGACGAGCCCGTGCTTGACCGGATTGATATGAACATAGTCTACATGCCGCGCGAAATCAGCTTCGTCGCGAATGGTATGCTCCCAATATCTGCTTGCCAGATGCCCCGTTCACCTTTGGCCGCGCGGCTTGGGGATATCCTCTCGTTGCGCGCCAAGCCGCGCGAAAAGGTGGATTTGATCAACTGCCAGCGCATTGCAAAATCGGCACCACCTTCTGGCAACGTCCACACCGTGTGAAGGTGATCAGGCAGCACCACGATGGCATCGATCGTGAATGGATGGCGTCGGTGCGTTTCACGAAACGCCGTGCGCAACAACCCGATATGATCCGTCAGCAACGCTAGCTTCCGCTCCGCCAGGTTGACCGTGAAGAAGAAGCACCCACCCGGAAGAAAGTTGCGGCGGTACGCGGTCATGACGGGACGTTACCACGAAACAAGTGCGATGGGTTTCGCAAGGGCTCAACCCATCCTACGGGCTGCTTACGGTACAAGGTGAGCGTAAAATGGGTCCGTTAGAGCGACTGCGTGGATGGTTTTCAACTGGGTTACTGCCACCGGCGCAATGCCCGCGTTCCGAAGGAGCGAGAGGAGCATCAAAAACTTTGCGTGCGAAATGCGATTTGGAAGTGAAGTGTTGTGAGCAACGATGAACTTTCTGATGGCTGTGAAGCCAGCAACGGTATTAGCAAGCTCGCGGTGAAGCTGCGTTACACTTGAGGTAGCAAAGCCCCCTGCCTTGCGAAGTATTGCCTCAAACTTTGATTGAAGCAAAGAGCCAACAAATCTGGAAAACATTCCTGCGACTAATCGAGTGAGATGCTCGTTGCTTCCCCACATGGAGGCCTTCGTGTCAATTATTGCCATGAGTTCATCGTTCGATGAGTACTTCGAAGCAAGCCAGATTTGGGCATACAAGCTCCATATAGACGAAGAACCGAGACCACTTAGCGTTTGTTTGATGTGTCCACGTACCCAACTATTGTCCGGCAAACGTGCCGCCACAATGGCACTGGCGATTTCGACAAGGGACGCGTCATCTACGAGATGGCCATCTTGAAGGATTTGGGTAAGCAAGTTGAGCTTGAGAGCAGGAGAGCCGGTCAATCCCATCGCTGGTCGTCTGCGTATGGTCCCGATGAATTCGGGCTCGCGCCTCAGCGGCGAGCGCTGGAATGACGGGGAGTTCGGGCGCCGCCCCCTTGAGCCCGGCCCCGATTCGTGCGACCTCCGCCCCCAGCAAATCCCTCATTTCTGAGCCCTCGATGCACATTCTCCTGCTTGGTTCCGGCGGTCGCGAACATGCCCTGGCGTGGAAGATCGCGGCCTCTCCCCTGGTGACCAAATTCTGGTGCGCGCCGGGCAATGCCGGGATCGCGCGCGAGGCGGAATGCGTGGCGCTCGATGTCGCCGACCATGCCGCCGTGATCGACTTCTGCAAGACGAATGCGGTCGAGCTCGTGGTGGTCGGCCCGGAGACGCCGCTGGCGGCCGGTATCGTCGATGACCTCACCGCCGCCGGCATCAAGGCGTTCGGGCCGGACAGGATCCCCGCCCAGCTCGAAAGCTCGAAGGGCTTCACCAAGGCGCTGTGCACCGAGTTCGGCATTCCGACCGGCGCCTACAAGCGATTCACCAACGCCGCCGATGCGCGTGCCTACGTCCAGAGCCAGGGCGCGCCGATCGTGGTCAAGGCCGACGGTCTTGCCGCCGGCAAGGGCGTCGTCGTCGCCAAGTCGGTGCGCGAGGCGGAGGACGCCATCGCCATGATGTTCGACGGCACCTTTGGCGAGGCCGGCGCCGAGGTCGTGATCGAGGAGTTCTTGCCGGGCCGCGAGATCAGCTTCTTCGCGCTGTGCGACGGCGAGACCGCCATTCCGCTGGCCTCCGCGCAGGACCACAAGCGCGTGTTCGACCATGACGTCGGCCCGAACACCGGCGGCATGGGCGCCTATTCGCCGACGCCGCTGGTCACGCCGGCGATCCATGACGCGATCATGGCCAAGATCATTCTGCCGACGGTATCAGGCATGAAGCAGCGCGGCACGCCGTTTCGCGGCATTCTCTACGCCGGGATCATGCTGACGACGCAAGGGCCAAAACTGTTCGAGTTCAACGTCCGCTTCGGCGATCCCGAGTGCCAGGTGCTGATGCTCAGGATGATGTCGGACATCGTGCCGGCCTTCCTCGCCGCCTGCGACGGGCAGCTGAAGAACTTTGACCTGCGCTGGCATCCGGAGGCCGCGCTCACGGTGGTGATGGCGGCAAAGGGATATCCCGGCGATTACCAGAAAGGCACGCGGATCGAGGGGCTCGATGACGCCGCCAAGGTCGAGACCGCCGAGATCTTCCACGCCGGCACGGTCGAGAAGGACGGCGCCATCCTCGCCAATGGCGGCCGCGTCCTCAATGTCTGCGCGCTCGGCAAGACCGTGACGGAAGCGCAGGTGCGCGCCTACCAGGCCGTCGACCGCATCAATTGGCCGGAAGGCTTCTGCCGCCGCGACATCGGCTGGCAGGCCGTGGACGCCGAGAAGTCCAAGGGCTGACACGCTTTTTTCGCACGCGCGCGCAATTTCCGCCGTGCCCGTCGGCACTCCGAATTTGTGTAGGCGGCTGTTGGACTTAGCTACTGTGCATGGGGTTGTTTTTCGACTTTTTTGTTTTGGGGCATTCTCAAGACCGAGCAGATCCCACGCTGACAGATAAGGATGCAGAAGATGTCCGATCTCGCCGACCTCTATCCCGGCTTCGCCTCCGAATGGATCAACACCTCCTTCGGCCGCATCTTCGCCCGCGTCGGCGGCAAGGGACCGCCGCTGTTGCTGCTGCACGGCTTCTCCGAGACCAACGTGATGTGGCACCGCGTGGCGCCGCAGCTGGCCGACCGGTTCACGCTGATCATCGCCGATCTGCCCGGCTATGGCTGGTCCGACATGCCCGAGAGCGACGCGCTGCACATGCCCTACAGCAAGCGCGCGATGGCCAAGGCCATGGTCGAGGCGATGGAGCGCCTCGGCCACGTGCACTTCGCGCTCGCCGGCCATGATCGCGGCGGCCGCGTCTCGTATCGGCTGGCGCTCGATCATCCCGGCCGGCTGTCGAAGCTTGCGGTGCTCGATATCCTGCCGACCTACAATTACTGGGAGCGGATGAACCGCGCCTATGCGCTGAAGATCTATCACTGGACTTTTCTGGCGCAGCCCTATCCGCTGCCGGAGACGCTGGTCGCGAGCAATGGCGAGTTCTTCCTGCGCTTCAAGATGGCGAGCCAGACCAAATCGAAGACGCTCGATGCGATCGACAAGCGCGCGCTCGAACACTACATCGCCCCGTTCCGCGATCCCGCCCGCGTCCACGCGATGTGCGAGGATTATCGCGCCGGCGCCTATTTCGACTACGATCTCGACAAGGCCGATTTCGAGGCCGGCAAGAAGATCACCATTCCGATGCTGGCGCTGTGGGGCAATGCCGGCGTGGCGCAAGCCGCCGCCACCCCGCTCGACATCTGGAAGCAATGGGCGACCAACGTGGACGGCATGCCGGTGGATTCCGGCCACTTCCTCACCGAGGAAAATCCCGGCGTCACCGCGAAGGCGCTGCGCGAGTTCTTTGCCGCGCCTTAGCGCCGCTCGCGAAAGAAGTCCTTCAGCATCCGCGCCGACTCGCTTTCGCCGACCCCGGAATAGACATCCGGGACGTGATGGCAGGTCGGCGAGGTGAAGAACCGCACACCTGATTCAACCGCGCCGCCCTTGGGGTCGGCGGCGCCGTAATACAGGCGCCTCACCCTTGCAAACGAGATCGCGCCCGCACACATGGTGCACGGCTCCAGCGTCACGTAGAGGTCGCAGTCGACCAGACGCTCGCTGCCGATCTTTTTGGCCGCCTCGCGCAGCGCAACGATCTCGGCATGGGCCGTGGGGTCGTAATCGGTTAACGTCCGGTTCGCCGCGGTGGCGATGACCTCGTAATTGCGGACCACGACACATCCGATCGGAACTTCGCCCGCCTTTCCGGCGTTTTCGGCCGTTTTGAGCGCCAAATCCATGAAAGAGGGGGCTTTCAAGCCTCGTATCATCGCGAGAAACCTGCTAGTAGCTGCGCCTTCAGCAGAAGTGCTTGACCGAATTTGCCTGAGCATGCGGCTCGAGACGAGCGCGCACAATGCTTTCTGGCCATCCCCTGAGTGAGATTATTCATGCCTCGCGACAGCGACAAAGACAACGATTCCCGCGGCCGGCGTGATCGCGGCCCGGCCAAGGGAGGCCCGGCCAAGGGCCGGTCCGGCAAACCACGCGGGCCCGACAAGAAGTTCGCCAAGCGCGGCCCTCCCGGGGACAAAGGCGACGCCCGCCCGCCCCGCGGCGACCGCGACAGCCGTCCATCATTCCGCCGCCGCGAGGAGGGCGATGCCCCGCGCCGCGACTTCAGCGACCGCCCGAAGTTCAATCGCCAAGACCGGCCGCGTGAAGACCGGCCGCGCGGCGAGGATCGTGGCGAGCGCAGCTTCAAGCCGCGTGGCGATCGTCCCTTCAAGCCGCGTGAAGACCGTCCGTTTTCCGATCGTCCGTCGCGCGACGGCGAGAAGCGCCCGTTCAAGCCCCGTGGTGACCGCCCATTTTCTGATCGCCCCTCGCGCGATGGCGACAAGCGGCCGTTCAAGCCGCGCGGTGATCGCCCGTCCTATGGGCGTGATGACCGTCCGCCGCGCAGGGATCGCGACGATTCCCGTCCGGCCGGCCGAACCGGTGACGCGAAGTTTGGCGACAAGCGACCTTATGCGCCGCGTGGCGACCGTCCGGAACGCAAGTTCGACGGCGAGCGGAAGTTTTCGCGCGGCGCACCGGACCGCAATCGCAGCGAGCGCAGCGATTCAAAACCCTGGCAGAAGCGCGATGCGGCGCCTCGCGGCGACCGGCCGCCGCGCAAGGACTTCAGCAAGGGTCCGCGCAAGGATTTTGGCGGCAGCGACCGCGGTGGGGACAAGCCCTGGCAGAAGCGCGACGATCGTCCATCGGGTGATCGTCCGTTCCGCGAGCGCCCCAAATTCGATCGTCCTCGCGATGATCGTCCGAGGTTCGATCGCGGCGGCGATCGCCCGAAATTCGATCGTCCGCGCGAGCGTTCCGAGGGCCGTTCCGACTGGCACGAGCATCCCCGCAGCGAAGCGCGTTCCGGCGATCGTCCACGCCGCGAAAACGAGGACGAGAGCAGGATCTTCGAGAAGCGTCCGGCCTTCGGCGGTCGCGGCGCCTATCGCGAGCGCGATCGTGATTCCGAGCGGCGGCCGCGCCGCGAGGAAGAGACCAAGCCGAAGAAGGCCGGCGAGCGTATCGCCAAGGTGCTGTCGCGCGCGGGCCTCGCCTCGCGCCGCGATGCCGAGGAGATGGTCACGCAGGGCCGCGTCAGCGTCAACGGCCGTGTCATCAATTCGCCGGCGCTCGACATCACCTCGAACGATGTCGTCACTGTCGACGGCAAGCCGTTGCCGGAGCGCGAGCGCACGCGGCTGTTCCTCTATCACAAGCCCCGCGGCCTCATGACGACGCATGACGATCCCGAGGGCCGTCCGACCGTGTTCGACAATCTGCCCGAAGGTCTGCCGCGGCTGATCAGCGTCGGCCGGCTCGACTTCAACACCGAGGGCCTGCTGCTGCTCACCAATGATGGCGGGCTCGCGCGCACGCTCGAGCTGCCGGACACCGGCTGGCTGCGCCGCTACCGTGTCCGCGCCCATGGCGACGTCACGCAGGCGCAGCTCGACGAGCTGAAGAACGGCATCGAGATCGAGGGCATCAAATACGGTCCGATCGACGCCACGCTGGAGCGTGACCAGGGCGCGAATGTCTGGCTGGTTTTCGCGATCCGCGAGGGCAAGAACCGCGAAGTGCGCAACGTCTGCGCTCATCTCGGGCTCGAGGTGAACCGGCTGATCCGGGTCTCCTACGGCCCGTTCCAGCTCGGCGAGGTCCCCGAGGGCCAGGTCGACGAGATCAAGTCCCGCGTGCTGCGCGACCAGCTCGGCGAAAAGATCATCGAGAAATCGGGTGCGCAGTTCGACGTGCCGCAGAAATCTGCCTCGCATGAGGGCGACGACGTGCCGCGCGAGAAGAAGCCGGCGACCAAGCGCGGCGTGATCAACGACCGCAAGGGCCGCCGCGTGCTGGTGCAACGCACCGGCAGCGAGGAAGCGCGCGAGCGCAACGAGGCTGAGGCGAGCGGCTACGGCCCGCCGCGCCGTCCCAAGCGCGGCTATCACGGCAAGCGCGATCTGGCGCCGAAGGAGGACTGACGTTGCGCGTCGTCGGCGGTCGATTGAAGGGGCGCAATCTGGCCTCACCGTCCTCGCGCGACATCCGCCCCACGGCGGACCGCCTGCGTGAGTCCGTGTTCAACATCCTCGTGCACGCCTATGACGATCCGATTGCGGATGCGCGCGTGCTCGATCTCTTCGCCGGCACCGGTGCGCTGGGAATCGAAGCGTCTTCACGCGGCGCGAAGTTCACGCTGTTCGTCGACAACGGCGCGGAAGCGCGCGCCCTGCTGCGGAATAATGTCGAGACGCTGGGCCTGGGTGGCGTGACAAAAGTCTATCGCCGTGATGCCACCGATCTCGGGCCTGCGCATCCGGTCGAGCCGTTCTCGCTGGTGTTCCTCGATCCGCCCTATGGCAAAGGGTTTGCGGAGAAGGCGCTTGCGAGCTTGCGCGACGGGGGCTGGCTCACGCCGGGCGCGCTGCTCGTGGTGGAAGAGGCGAAGGCTGCGCAGTTCGTCACGCCGGAAGGCTTCGAGGAATTGGAGCGGCGCGCTTATGACGACACGGAGTTCGTGTTTTTGAAGCGGCCGTAATTTCGAACGTTACCGTCGCCCGAACAGCTTCTCGACATCCGACAGCTTCAGCTCGACATAGGTCGGCCGGCCGTGATTGCACTGGCCGGAGTTCGGGGTGTCCTCCATCTCGCGGAGCAGGGCATTCATCTCCTCCGGTCGCAGCCTGCGGCCGGCGCGCACCGAGCCGTGGCAGGCCATGGTGGCGGCGACGTGCATCAGGCGGCGCTCCAGAGGCAGCGCCTCGTCCCACTCGGCCATGTGCTCGGAAAGATCGCGCAACAGGCCGCCGGCGTTGGTCTTGCCGAGCAGCGACGGCGTCTCGCGCACCGCAACCGCGCCGGGGCCGAAGGATTCGATCGCAAGGCCGAACGACGCCAGCTCCTCGCTGCGCTCGAGCAGGCGCTCCACCGTGGCCTCGTCCATCTCGACGATCTCGGGGATCAGCAGGATCTGCCGCTGCACGCCGTTGGCCGCCAGCGAGGCCTTCAGCCGTTCATAGACGATGCGTTCATGCGCGGCGTGCTGGTCGACGATGATCAGGCCGTCGCGGGTCTGCGAGACGATATAGGTCTCGTGGATCTGGGTGCGCGCAGCGCCGAGCGGGCGGTCGACCAGGTCACTGACTGGCTGGGATTCGATCCGCACGTCCGCGCTGGGTGCGCCGACATCGAACGCGGCCTGTGCGCGCTCGGCGAAGGCCGGCACGGCGGCACCGTCGAATGACGGCATCGGCGCGACCGGGGCGGATGGCGACTGGCGCCAGTCCCAGCTTGCCGGGCGCGGCGTGAATGCGGGGCGGAACGAGGACAGCGCGCTTTCGCCGCTGTTGGCGGCGGTGCGCCGGCCCTCCCGCGCAAGCCCGTCCTTCAATCCGTGCACGATCAGCGCGCGGACCAGGCCGGCGTTGCGAAACCGCACCTCGGTCTTGGCCGGATGCACGTTGGCGTCGACCTCGCGCGGATCGAGCGTGACAAACAGCGCCAGCACCGGATGGCGGTCGCGCGGCAGATAGTCGGCATAGGCCCCGCGGACTGCCCCTAGGATCAGCTTGTCGCGCACCGGGCGGCCGTTGACGAAGAGATATTGCCCGAGCGCGTTGGCTTTGGTCAGCGCCGGCGCTGCGGCATAGCCGGCGACCACCACGCCCTCGCGCTCGGCATGGACCCCGATGGCATGGCTGCGGAACTCCGCCCCCAGGATGTCGCCGAGACGGGTCAGGCGACCGGCGACGCCGGGCAGCGCCGCAGCCCAGGTCACCGGCGCGCGCTCTTCGCCCGCGAGCGTGAAAGCGATTTCGGGTCGCGCCATCGCGAGGCGCCGCACCACCTCACGGATCGCTTCCGCCTCGGTCCGGTCGGTCTTCAAGAACTTCAGCCGCGCCGGCGTCGCGTAGAAGAGGTCGTTGACCTCGACCCGCGTGCCGTGGGCCAGCGCCGCCGGCATGATCTCGGATTTCTCGCCGCCCTCGACATTGAGCGCCCAGGCGTGCGGCTCGCTGGCATGCCGCGTGGTGATGGCAAGCCGCGCCACGGAGCCGATCGAGGGCAGCGCCTCGCCGCGGAATCCGAGCGTGCGGATCTGCAGCAAGTCCTCGTCGTCGAGCTTGGAGGTGGCGTGACGCTCGACCGCCAGCGACAGGTCCCTGGCGGTCATGCCGCCGCCGTCGTCGGTGATGCCGATCCGCCGGCGTCCGCCGCCATCGGTAAAGACGTCGATCCGGCTCGCGCCGGCGTCGATGGCGTTCTCGACCAGTTCCTTGACCACGCTCGCGGGACGCTCGACCACTTCGCCGGCGGCGATGCGGTTGACGACCTGTTCGGGTAATTGGCGGACGGGCATGAAACTCGATTTTCGGCTTTGATCTTGGGCTTCGATCTGGATTCGCGGAGAACGCCATTCTAGGCCGTGTTGCGTCAAAAGCATGTGTTGGGCAACAGGAACGTGGCGGGCTGGGGAAAAGGGCTATCTATCGCATTGATGGGATTGGACGTTCGAGAAAATCGCGCAACCGGGATGGATCGATCTCCGGCTGCCGTCCCGATTGTGGGGTACCGGGCTGCGGTGTAGCATCGCGAAAAAATGGCAACAGGACGGGAGGACGCCATGTGCCATCTCTTCGCGCATCAGCCCCAAGGCGACTACGAATCCCAGACCCGCTCGTTGCGGATCGGTGGGCATTGCACCTCGATCCGGCTGGAAATGGCATTCTGGGACACGCTGGAGGAGATCGCGGCCAAGGAGAACATGAGCGTCGGCAAGTTCCTGACGACGCTCTACACCGAGGTGCTCGACCATCACGGCGAGGTCAACAATTTCGCTTCGTTGCTGCGCTGCTCCTGCCTGATCTACCGCTCCAAGACGGCAGCGCCGGTGCAGGCGTTCAAGACGACGGTTGCGCCCATCCTCGATGCAGCGGAATAGCCCTGATGTCGTCCTGGCGAAGGCCAGGACCCATACCGCGGAATCCATCAGCGATGGGCGGTATGAGTCCCGAACAACAAGCCTTCGCCGAACTCCTTCCCGGGGCAATGGGTCCTGGCTTTCGCCAGGACGACGAACGAGATTGGATCAAATTTCCTTCTTCTGCATCGCACCCGCAATGTAATCCGCCTGCCGGATCGCCAGCGAGACGATGGTCAGCGTCGGATTGCAGGCTGCGCCGCTGGTGAACTGGCTGCCGTCGGAGACGAACAGGTTCTTGACGTCGTGGCTTTGCCCGAACTTGTTGACCACACCATCCCTGGGCTTCTCGCTCATCCGGTTGGTGCCGAGATTGTGCGTGCTCGGATAGGGCGGTGTCGGATAGCTCACGGTGGCGCCGACGGCGTCGTAGACCGCAGCGCCCTGCTTGTAGGCGTGCGCGCGCATCGCGAGATCGTTGGGATGATCGTCGAAGTGCACGCTTGCGACCGGCTGGCCGAACTTGTCCTTCACGACAGGATCGAGCGTGATGCGGTTGGTTTCCTGCGCCATGTCCTCGCCGACCAGCCACATCCCGGCCATCCTGGGATAACCGTCGAGCGCGGCGGTGAACGGACGTCCCCAGGCGCCGGGGTTGAGGAACGCCGCCATGAAGGGCAGTCCGAGCGACAGCGTCTCCATCTCGTAGCCGCCGACGAAGCCGCGCTTCGGATTGTTGGCGGCCTCGTCGCGGATGATGCCGGCCATGGTGGTGCCGCGATACATGTGCACCGACTTCTCGAACACGGCATAGACGCTACCGGTCATGTGGCGCATGTAATTGCGGCCGACCTGACCGCTTGAGTTGCCGAGGCCGTCGGGGAACATCGTGGATGCGCTGTTCAACAGCAGCCGTGGGCTTTCAATCGAATTGCCGGCGACCGCAACGATGCGTGCCTTCTGGCGCTGCATTGCACCGCTCTCGTCGGCGTAAACCACGCCGGTGACTTTGCCGGCGGCATCGTGCTCGATCTTGACCGCCATGCTGGCGGGGCGAACCTCGAGATTGCCGGTCGCCTCGCCCTTGGGTATCTCGGTGTAGAGCGTCGACCATTTCGCGCCGGACTTGCAGCCCTGGAAGCAGAAGCCGATCTGCTGACAGGCGCCGCGTCCGTCGCGCGGCTGGCTGTTGATCGCCATGTTGCCGGTGTGCACCGTCTTGTAGCCGAGCTTCTTTGCGCCGGCCTCCATCACTCTGAAGTTATTGTTGCCGGGAAGTCCGGGAATGCCGTTGGTGCGGGTCACGCCCATCTTGTTCTCGGCCTTGGCGTACCACGGCTCCATCTCCGCGAGCGTGACCGGCCAGTCCAGCAGGTTGGCGCCGGGAATGTTGCCGTAGGTGCTCTTCACCTTGAACTCGTGCTCGTCGAACCGCAGCGACGCGCCAGCCCAGTGTGTGGTCGAGCCGCCGACCGCCTTGACGATCCAGGCGGGAAGACCCGAGAAGTCTTTTGCGACGCGCCATGATCCCGATGTGGTGCGCGCATCGGTCCAGGCGAGCTGCGAGAAACTCTCCCACTCGTCATTGACGAAGTCCTGATTCTCGATGCGGGGACCTGCTTCGAGAATCACGACCTTGACGCCCTTCTGTGCGAGCTCGTTACCCAGCGTGCCGCCGCCGGCACCGGAGCCGACGATCACCACAACGCTGGAGTCGTTCAGATCGAATTTTGCCATATGCGTTCTCCTGAACCGTTGGGTGAGCCTTAAGCCTTCGGCAGCCAGTCGATGTCGGCGAAGCCGCGGTTGATGTAGCCGCCGTGTTCGGCGGAGGAGCCCTCGTAGCCGAACCGCGGCCAGACCTCTTTCTGGTTGTAGAGAGAGACGACGAGGTCGCCGCGCACCTTCTGGAAGAAGTCGCTCTGCTCGATCTCCTTCAAAAGCACCACGCGGTCGGCTTCCCAGGGCACTTCGACATAGGGCGCCTTGTGGCGATCACGCGCGTTCTGATCGAGCCTGGTGATGCCGTCGCTGATTAGCGCCTTGACGGCGGGGTCCTTGGCGGCCTTTCCGTCCCACGGCTTGATCGCGGTGATGTAGTAGCTGTCGCCGAGGACGTCGTGTGGATAGATATCGCGCGCGACTTTCAGCAGCGTCTTCATCGTCGCGGGCGAAAGCGCGCTTGCCTCGTCGGCCCAGGCGCCCTCGATGCTGACGGCGACGCTGGTCGCGACTGCCGCGACCGGCACGGCGGCCGCGGCGCCCTTGAGAAAGATGCGGCGGCTGTGCCTGCTTCGACGATCGACTTCTCTCATGGCATTCCTCCTTTTATGATTTTGATTTTGTGGTTCGATCAGTTGAAACGTCCGCCGCGCTGGATCACCTCGATCTTGTAGCCGTCGGGATCGCTGACGAAGAAGAAGCGCGCCAGCGTTTTGCCGTCGTGCTTGAAGTCGCGCAGCGGACCCGGTGCGAGCTTCTCACGCTCGAAGCGGGCATGTTCGGCATCGAGATCCTCGACCACCACGGCGAGATGTCCGTAGCCGTCGCCGAGCGCATACGACTCCTTGCGATCGAAATTGACCGTCAGCTCCAACTCGAAGGGTGAGGAGGGGTGACGCAGATAGATCAGGGCAAAGTCTGCGAACTTCAGACGGTCGGTGACTTCCAGGCCAAAGGCCCGTCTGTAGAAGTCGAGCGAGCGCGCCTCGTCGAGTGCGCGGATCATGGAATGGACCGGCTTTGCCACTCAGTTCTGCTCCTTAAGAAAGGCGATGATGGCGGCGCGCGTCTCCGGCTTCGCCTGCCGGTAGACCATGACCACGCCGGGAATCACGGCTTGCGGATTGGTCGGCCATGCGTCGAGCTTCGTCTCGTCCCAGGCGAAGGCTGCTTTTGCGAGGGGCTCTGAATAGTGAAAGCCTTCGACCTTGCCGGCGGGCCGCCCGACGATCCCGACCAGCGGCGGACCCTGCCGCACCGGTTCTGACAGGTTCGTGGTGTGGCACACCGCGCATTGCTGCTTGAACAGTGTTGCGCCATCCGGCGGCTTTGCAGCCGGCAAGGGCATCTGCGCCTCGGCCACCCGCACCACCAGCACCACCGCGGTGCACAATCCCAGCACGATCGCGCGCATCGTCAAAAGTCCGCCCGTCGACGTCAATTCAGCGTGCGCAAACTCTAGGCGCGGCAAAACATGCGGTGGTAGTAGCGGGCTGTTTCGCTGCGTGCGGAGGTGCACGCGGGTGCGTTGTTCCGCGCTGCCGTATATGCGGAGGACAATTCCGCGAAACCGCCGTCAAATCCCTAAACGATCACCACACGAGACAGGTTGCATTGCGGTCGCGCCGTTCGAGCTCGTAACGCGATGGACTGGTTCGGCTCAGACGGACGGCGCATCAAGCCGCCGAACCGATCATCGCGAAAATCCAGGAGAAATGGATGAAGTTGGTGAAGACCTCCGCAATCGCATGCGCCGTCTCGGCTCTCATTGTGACACCGGTTCTCGCGCAAGGTACGTCGTCTGGCGCGAGGCCTAGCGGCGCCGTGCAAAGCAAACCCATGCAAGGCAGCACAATGGGCAGCGGCGACGAGGAGATGAGCGCCCAGCCGGGCGCGGCGGGCGAGACGACGGGCATGAAGCCGACGAAGGGCACCAGGGGCACGGTTGGCACCACGGGCAGTGCTGCACACAAAGGGACCGCCGACGATTCCGCGACGGGCGGTGCAGCCACGGGCAAGCGCTACTAGCCAATGGAGTGAGACGGCAGAACTCCGGTCGCCCTGCGGCCGGAGTTCTTTTGCAGTCTCTGCTAGTCGTCGAAACCGCGCCCGCGCTTCGACTTGATGTCGCTGCGGTGTTTCTTGCCCTCGAGCCGGCGCTGCTTGGAGCCAAAGGTCGGCTTTGTCGCGCGCCGCGGCTTCGGCCGGATCATGGCTTCGCCGAGCATCTCCGTAAGGCGGTCGATGGCGTCCTGGCGGTTGCGCTCCTGGGTGCGGAAGCGTTGGGCCTGGATCACGATGACGCCGTCCTTGGTCATGCGCTGCCCTGCGAGCCGGGCGAGGCGCAACGCGGCATCCTCCGGAAGCGTCAGCTTCCGGGTGTCGAAGCGCAATTGCGCCGAGGTCGCGACCTTGTTGACGTTCTGCCCGCCCGGGCCGGAGGCGCGGACAAAGCCGATCTCGATGTCGTCCTCGTCGATGACAAGATCGCGGGATATCCGCAGCATGGTGGCACCATTCGTGATGCCCGGACATATCCCGGACGCCCAAGTTCGGCAATGGCGCCCCCAAATGCAAATGGCCGGGCGAGCCCGGCCATTTCAGAAGGGTATGGAAGACGTCAGTTCGACTTCGTCGCCGGTGCGGCTGCCGGTTGCGCCGCGGCCTGCGGAGCGCGGCCGACGACGACGGTCAGGAGGCCCTGGCCCCAGAGGCGCTTTGCGGCCGCCTTGGCGTCGTCCATGGTGACCGCATCCACGACGGCGTTGCGCTTCTCGATATAGTCGATCGGCAGCTCGTCCTGCTGATATTGCAGCAGCGCCTGCGCGAGCTTCGAGGAGGTGTCGAGCGCCAGCATCTGCGAGCCCTTGAGGTAGGATTTGGCCTCGTCGAGCTCCTTCTGCGTCGGGCCTTCCTCGGCGATCCGGCGCACCTCCTTGTCGATGGCATCGATGGTGTCGCCGGCACGGTCGGCGCGGGTGCCGGTATTGCCGATGAAAACCGCCGAATGCTCCATCCAAAGCAGTGATTCGAACACCGAATAGGCGAGCCCGCGCTTCTCGCGCACCTCGCGATAGAGCCGCGAGGACAACCCGCCGCCGCCGAGGATGTGGTTGACGACATAGGCCGCCATGAAGTTCGGATCGCTGCGCTTCACCCCGGGACCGCCGAAGGTGATCACGGTCTGGGGCACGTCGAGCGTCACGAAGGCGCGTTGCGGCGGCTTGGCGGCCTCGACGTCGGGGACGGGCACGAGATTGGCCTTGGCCGGCAGGCTACCAAATGTGTGGTCGAGCAGCTTGCCGAGCGTATCGGGATCCACGTCGCCAACCACCGCGATCTTGAGCGTGTCCTTGGCGAGCACGCGGCCGACATAATCCTTCATGTCGGCAACCGTAATGGTCGGAACGCTGTCGAGGTTGCCGTTGGACTGCCGACTGTAGGGATGATCGCCAAAGGCAACCTCCAGGAATTTGCGGCTCGCGAGCGAGGTCGGGTTGGTTGTCTCGCGGCGCAGGCCCGAGATCACCTGCGAGCGAATGCGTTCGACGTCGGCAGTTTCGAAATGCGGCGAGGTCAGCGCGCTCCGCAGCAGGTCGAAGGCCTCGTCCTTGTTGTCGCGCAGCATGCGCAGGCTGCCGCGGAACGTGTCGCGGGTGGCGCTGAAAGAGAGCTCGATGGCACGGCGATCGAGCCGCTCATGGAAGGTCTTGGAATCGAGATCGCCGGAGCCTTCGTCGAGGAGATCGCCGACCAGATTGGCGACGCCCGATTTGTCCTTGGGATCCTGGGCCGAACCGCCGGCAAAGGAATATTCCATGGCGATCAGCGGCACGGTCGCATCCTGCACGAACCAGGCCTCGATGCCGCCCGGCGAGGTCAAATGCTGGATCTTCGCCGCCGCCTGTGACGGCGAGACGGTAGCGAGCGCGAGTGCCGCGCCGGTGGCAAAGGAGAATGCAACGCGTCGAAGGAAGGGATAGGTCACGAACGCTTCTCCTCGCGCTTGGTGGTCGCGGTGTCTTTGATCAGATAGCCCGTCACCGAGCGCTTCTTCTCGAGCCATTTCTGCGCGACGGTGCGGACCTGCTCGGCGGTGACGGCGCGGATGCGATCTGGCCAGCTCCGGATGTCCTCGATCGACAGGCCCGTGGTCAGTGCGCCGCCATACCAGCGCGCCAGCACCGCCTGGTTGTCCTGGGCGTAGATCGCCTCGGCGATGAGCTGGGTCTTGACCCGCTCGAGATCCTCGGCGCGGATCGGATTCTGCGCGATGTCGGCAATGACGCCGTCGACCACCTGCTCGACCTCGGCGAAGCTGACCCCGGATTTGGGCGAAGCCGAGATCGCGAACTGGGTCGGGTCGAGCGAGATGCTCGAATAGCTGGCGCTGGCGGAGACCGCGAGCGGCTTGTCCACCACGAGCGCGCGGTAGAGATAGGAATTGCTGCCGCTGCCCATCAGCTGCGCCAGCACGTCGAGGGCCGCGCTTTCGCCGGCCGCAGCCGTGGTCGCCGAGGGCACTAGGTAATAGCGTCGCAGGCCGGGTTGCTCGACGCGCGGATCGGCCAGGGTCACGGTGCGCGGCGCCGCGGGTTCCGGCTCCTGCGGGCGGACGCGGCGCGCCGGGATCGCGGGCTGCGCCGGGATGGCGCCGAAATTGCGCTCGACCAGCGGGCGGATGTCGGCGGGCTCGACGTCGCCGGCGATCACCAGGATCGCGTTGTTCGGCGCATAGAAGCGGCGGTAGAAGGCGAGCGCATCCTCGCGATCGAGCTTCTCGATCTCCTGGTGCCAGCCGATCACCGGCCGGCCGTAGGGATGGTTGAGATAGAGCGCGGCCATGATCTGCTCGTTCAGCCGCGCGTCCGGATTGTTGGCGACGCGCATGTTGTATTCTTCGAGCACGACGTCACGCTCGGGCAACACGTTCTCGTCCTTGAGGATCAGGCCGGTCATGCGGTCGGCCTCGAATTCCATCATGGTCGGCAACTGCTCGCGCGGCACGCGCTGGTAGTAGTTGGTGTAGTCGACCGAAGTCGAGGCGTTCTCGTTGCCGCCGACGCGGAGCACGGTCTGGGAGAATTCGCCGACCGCATGCTTCGATGTGCCCTTGAACATCAGGTGCTCGAGGAAGTGCGCGAGCCCGGACTTGCCGGGCGTCTCGTCCGCCGAGCCGACCTTGTACCAGATCATTTCCGTGACGACGGGCGTGCGGTGGTCGGGAATCACCACGACCTGCATGCCGTTTCCAAGCGTGAAGCTGGCGGGCGGAGCCGATGTCACCGTGGTCTGCGCAAGGGATGCGCCGGCCGTGAGGACACTCGTCGAAAGCAGCGCGGCAAGGAGGCGGGCAGCCGATCGGTAAGAGGACATCATGATCCTTATGAAAGGCCGAGCCCGGATGTCCGGCTCGGAGGCACGGCATGGTACACCGTGCGGCAAACGCTTCGCGTCACGAAGCAGAGAACTCAACTCGGGCGCAAGTTACTGATCAGCAATTAAAGACCGCGTCCGGCGCGCACGAGCCGCCGGCGCGGGACCGCGTCTGTCGCGATATCGCGAAGGGACAGGAGCGCTATTGTTCCTTGTCCTTGCCGGACATGATGTCGAAATAGGTCCGCCGGGTCTTGTCCTCTCCGGCGCCATAGGCATAGCTCGGTGACGGTGTCTGGTAGCCCGGCGGCGGCTCGACCAGCGACTGGCGCGGCGGCTCGGTCGTGAATTGCTTGGCCTCGCCTTTGTTGTTCGACATCATGCCCCACAGACCGCCGGAGAAACCGAGCTGGGCCGGGCTGAGCGACGGATTGCCGTTGGTGCCCGGCTGAATAGGATCATTGCTCGTGCGCTCGGGTGCGGCTGTCCTGCCGACCTCCATCTCGGCGGGCGACAACGCCCGGCCTGCCTGCCAGCTCTCCGTGGCCTTGACGGCCTTCTTCCGCTGCGCGATGGCCTCCTTGCGGCGTCTCTCGTCAGGGTCCTTCGGCCAGTTCGGCGCGTTCTTGGCTTCAACGCCGGCGGGCGGCGGCAGGTCGAGCTTGGGCGGCACCACCAGCGGCGACCGCTCGCGGTATTCGATACCCTTCTTCTCCATGCTCTTGGCGCCGATGCCCGACATCAGATTGTCGATGAGCTTCTCTTCGAAGGTCATGTCGTCGTCGTCCTCGCCGTCGTCACCGGCGCGAGCGACGCCAGCCGACATGACGAGACCGATGCCGAGCGCGACAGCGGACAATTTCAACGCCCGCCAGAACCCCTGCCGGGGGTCTTCAACCATCGAACCGCTGGTCTTCGAGCTGCGCATCACTGTACCTGTTCCAAAATGTGGCAGTTTGCCGCTCTCGCGCGGCATAATCCCTCGCAAAAGCAAGGTTCCGCCTGCCGGTCCGTATCGGCCGGGATCAGGGCGCTTTTGCGGCGGGTACCCCCAGGAAGGAATCATACAATAGCGCCGCCACGCCAGCAACGATGGCCACGTCCGCGAGGTTGAACACGTACCAATTATAGGTATTTTCGCCGATATTGATGTGAAACAGGGCGAAATCGACCACCGCGCCATAGGCGAGGCGATCGATCCCATTGCCGATGGCGCCGCCAATGATCAGGCCAAGCGCGATGGTTGCCAGCAGGGTGTGCGAGCGGGCCATCCAGATCGCCAGCGCAACCACCGCGACGACCTTCACGGCCATCAGCGCCATTTGCGCCGCCTGACCGTCGTTCTGGAGCCAGCCGAAGCTGATGCCGATGTTCCAGGCCAGCACCAGGTCGAAGAACGGGGTCACCTCGACCGCGCCGCGACGGGCGAGGTCGAACACGTTCAGCAGCCAGAGCTTTGAAGCCTGGTCGGCCACGAGCGTGAGCAGGGCCGCGAGGATGCCGGCGCGGAGCGGGGTCATGGGCAGTCGGCCACAACACGCTCCGTCGTCGTCCTGGCGAAAGCCAGGACCCATAGTCCGAGGCGGTCGTTGTTTGAAAGACTTGCGGTCATCAGCCTTCGTCGCAATTGGCGGCCGTGGAATGGGTCCTGGCTTTCGCCAGGACGACGGTGAGACCTAGATGCTGACCCCCAGCGCCTTCCATTCGCGCAGCGCCTTGGCGTCGCGCGGGGTGACGTCGGGATATTCGGGGTCTTCACCCACCGTCGGCGAAATCTTCCAGGAACGGGCGCATTTGGTGCCGACCGCCTTCTCCACCACGACAGCGACGCCTGGAACGGCATCGAGACGGAATGCGGAAGCCGGCACCTCGCCCTCGCGCACCTCGTAGTTCGAGGTGATGCAGATCTCGGCGAGATCGGTGTCGAACAGCGTCGCAAGCATGTCGCGGTCGGCGACATAGATGACCGGTGATGCCTCCAGCGACGAGCCGATGTTCTTGGCGGCGCGTTCGAGCTCCAGCGCACCGGTGACGACGCGGCGGACATTGCGGATCGCTTCCCACTTCGCGGCGAGCTTGTCGTCGCGCAGGCTTTCGAGGTCGTCGGGAAACTGCGTCAGGTGCACCGAGGGCTCGGCGTCGGGCCTGTACATCCGCCAGGCCTCCTCCGCGGTGAAGCTGAGGATAGGCGCCAGCCATTTCAGGATCGAGCTGCACAACAGGTCGATCGTGGTCAGCGCCGCCTTGCGCGTCGGCGAGGACGGCGGATCGCAATACAGCGTGTCCTTGCGGATGTCGAAATAGAACGCGGAGAGCTCACTGTTCAGGAACGCGGACAAGGTTGCGACCACGGTCTTGTAGTCGAACTCCTGATAGGCTTTGCGGACGACGGCAGCACGGACCGCGAGCTCGTGCAGCATCAGCCGTTCGAGTTCGGGCATGTCGGCGGGCGCGACTGCGTCGGCCGGCTTGTAGTGATCCAGCGTTCCCAGCATCCAGCGTACGGTGTTGCGCAGCTTGCGATAGGTCTCGATGGTGTTCTTCAGGATCTCCGGGCCGATGCGCTGGTCGTCGGCATAGTCGGTGGCGCAGACCCAGAGGCGCAGGATATCCGCGCCCGAATCCTTGATCACCTTCTGAGGCTCGACGGTGTTGCCGATCGACTTCGACATCTTGCGGCCGTTCTCGTCGAGCGTGAAGCCGTGGGTGAGCACGATGTCGTAGGGCGCGCGGCCGCGCGTGCCGGCGCTCTCCAGCAGCGACGAATGAAACCAGCCGCGATGCTGGTCGCTGCCTTCGAGATACATCACGGTGTCGTCGCCGCCGTCGACCTTGCGAACGATGTTGCCGAGCTGCGGGATGTTCTGGCGATCCTCGAGCACGAAGGCATGTGTGGAGCCGGAATCGAACCAGACGTCGCAGATGTCGTCGATCTTCTTCCAGTCTTCCTTCGCGCGGGATCCAAGGAAGCGCTCGCGGGCGCCTTCCATGTACCAGGCGTCGGCGCCTTCCTCCATGAAGGCCTCGGTGATGCGCTGGTTGACGATCTCGTCCTGCAGGATCTCGGCCGAGCCGTCGCTGTTCTCGCGCACGAAAACGGCGATGGGAACGCCCCAGGCGCGCTGGCGCGAGATCACCCAGTCCGGACGGTTGGCGATCATGCCGTTGATGCGGTTCTCACCTGACGGCGGCACCCATTGCGTGACCGAGATAGCATGCAGCGCGCGAGCCCGCAGCGTATCGCCCTTCCTGGCGTGGCCATCTTCGCTGATGTCCTTGTCCATCGCGATGAACCATTGCGGCGTGTTGCGGAAGATCACCGGCTTCTTCGATCGCCAGGAATGCGGGTACTGGTGCTTGAGGCGGCCGCGCGCGAGCAGCTTGCCGGCCTCGACCAACGCCTTGATCACGGCTTCATTGGCATCGCCCTTCTCGCCCTTGTCGTTGAGCACGCGCTTGCCGGTGAAGCCGGGGGCCTGCGCGGTATAGGCGCCGTTCTCGTCGACAGTGTAGGGGGTCGCGGTCGAGATGCCGCGCTCATCGAGCTCGCGGGTATTGGCCATCCAGACGTCGAAATCCTCGCGGCCGTGGCTCGGCGCGGTGTGCACGAAACCGGTGCCGGTATCGTCGGTGACATGCTCGCCGGCGAGCAGCGGCACGATAAACGCGTAACCGCCATCGAGGCCGCGCAAGGGATGGGCGCACTCCACGGCGTCCAGCGTATCGCCGGGAATGTCGCGCAGCTTCTCATAGGCCGTGACGCGCGCCTGCTTGAACACCTCTGCTGCAAGCGCATCGGCCAGGATCAGGAGATCGCCGGTCTTCGCCCAATTGTCCGCGGCCGCATCCGTCACCTTGTAGAGGCCGTAGGCGATCTTCGGTGAGAACGAGATCGCGCGATTGCCGGGCAGCGTCCAGGGCGTGGTGGTCCAGATCACGACCGATGCATTGGCGAGCGCACCATGTGCCGGGGACGTGACGGGAAACTTCACCCATACCATGTCGGATGTGTAGTCCTCGTACTCGACCTCGGCCTCGGCGAGGGCGGTCTTCTCGACCACGCTCCACATCACCGGCTTGGAGCCGCGATACAGCGTGCCGTTGGCGGCGAACTTCATCAGCTCGCGGGCGATCTGCGCTTCGGCGGGATAGCTCATCGTCTGATAGGGATGATCCCAGTCGCCGATGATGCCGAGCCGCTTGAATTCCTCGCGCTGCACGTTGATCCAGTGTGTCGCATAGGCGCGGCATTCCTTGCGGAACGCCACCATCGCAGCGGAGTCGCGGAAGTCGGGCTTCTGCTTGCCCTTGGAACGGTAGTTCTCTTCCTCGATCTTCCATTCGATCGGCAGGCCGTGGCAGTCCCAACCGGGCACGTAGTTGGAGTCGAAGCCGAGCATCTGCTGGCTCTTGGTCACGACGTCCTTGAGGATCTTGTTCAGCGCGTGCCCGATATGGATGTTGCCATTGGCGTAGGGCGGGCCGTCATGCAGCACGAATTTGGCGCGGCCCTGGGCTTCCTGGCGGAGCTTGTCGTAAAGGCCGATGTCGTTCCAGTATTTCAGCAGCTCCGGCTCGCGCTGCGGCAGGCCGGCCCGCATCGGGAATTCGGTCTGCGGCAGGAACAGGGTTTTCGAATAGTCTTTGGCTTCGGATTTTTGGGACTTTTGTGGCTTGTCGGACATGAGGCTGACTGGCTCGGAAGGGCGCGGGAACGGATGGCGATGCGGTATCGCGGGTGAAACGACGACATCCCGGTCTTGCGCCGAGCCGAAGGCTCAGGCGGAAGCCGGGCCGCTAATCCCTATGATGCGCCGCGCAAACATGGGCTCTCCATAGCAGGGGGGCGGGGGAAGCGCAAAAGGTTCGGCGGGCCGGTTTCCGGCCTCAATCGATGACGCCAAGCCGCGGAAACGCGTCCGGGGCGGCGGCGAGCATGGCGCGGGCGCGGGCGGAATCGTTGTCCATCTGGCGGATCAGGGCATCCAGGCCCTCGAATTTCAGCTCCTCGCGGATGAAGCCGATAAAGGCGCAGTCGAGCGTCTGCCCGTAGAGATCCCCCTTGAAGTCGAACAGGAAGATTTCCAGCAGCGGCGCACCATTGTCGAACGTCGGGCGGCGGCCGAAGCTTGCGACCCCATCCAGCCGCTCCGCGCCGCGGCCGACCCGCACCGCATAGATGCCGTGCTTGAGGCCGCAATTGGCATCAAGGCGGATATTGGCGGTGGGATAACCGAGGTCGCGGCCGCGCTTCTCTCCGTGGATGACCTCGCCGGTGATAAACCAGGGCGCGCCGAGCATGGCCGTGGCCTCGTCGAGTTGGCCTTCGGCGAGCGCGATTCGGATCGCGCTGGACGAGACCGGCCGCTCGTCGATATCGACATGCGGCTGCACGTCGACCTCGATGCCGAGCCGGGGCGCCTCGTTGACGAGGAGGCTCGGCGAGCCGACCCGACCCTTGCCGAAGTGGAAGTCGTAGCCGACGGCGATTCCGCCGATGCCCAGGCGCCCGATCAGGTCGTGGTGAATGAAGTCTTGCGCGCTGGTCCCGGCGCGGGACTTGTCGAAGGTCATGACCACGGCGCCGTCAAGTCCGGTGCCGGCCAGAAGCCGCAGCTTGGCACGCTCGTCCGTCAGGCGGAATTGCGGGGTGTTGGGGCTGAAAAACCGGCGCGGATGCGGCTCGAAGGTCAATGCCAGCGCAGGGCGGCCATGTAGCCGGCCCATTTCCAGCGCCGCAGCGATTACGGCGCGATGGCCGAGATGAACGCCGTCGAAATTGCCCATGGCGACCACGGCACCCCTTGCAATGGCGGAGTCCGGCGTGGTGTCGCGGATAACGGTAAAATGCGGGGCCATCAGGGGAATCTCGAACCGGCGGGACCGGCCGGGACCGTGGCGCGACGGGCCGGATGAAGTCAAGCAGGAGGGGGCGGCCGCATCGAGTGCGATTTCAGTCCACCGGGGGCGTTCCCAGTTAACGCGCTGTTTAACGCCTTGGTGCTAGTCCTTGGGCGTGGAACCGCGGGGCTCCGGCCCGGCAGGTCCGATCGTAATATTTCCTGGGTTTGCGTTGGGGGAGTCGAGATGGCGGTTGATTTGTCGATGTCGGTTCTGGTGGTTGACGACTACAGCACCATGATCCGTATCATCAGGAACCTCCTGAAGCAGCTTGGCTTCGAGAATATCGATGATGCAAGCGACGGTTCGGCAGCGCTGAACAAGATGCGTGGCAAGAAGTACGGGCTCGTGATTTCCGACTGGAACATGGAGCCGATGACGGGTTACGACCTGCTGCGCGAAGTGCGCGCGGATCCGAACCTCGCCACCACGCCCTTCATCATGATCACGGCCGAATCAAAGACCGAGAACGTGATCGCGGCCAAGAAGGCCGGCGTGAACAACTACATCGTCAAGCCGTTCAACGCGGCGACGCTGAAGACCAAGATCGAGGCGGTCTTCCCGGACATGGCGAGCGCGTAAGGCGCGATCGAAGCCATCAGTTGAATTCGGAAAGCCCGGGCGATTGTCCCGGGCTTTCTGCGTCGGGTTCGTCGTTCCGGAATCGACGCCCCACATCAACCGGGAATGACGATCAACTCGCTACCACTTCAGTTCGCGCATCAGCGCCTTCGGGGGATGGCCGAACAATTCCAGCACCGACGCCGGGTCGAGCTGGTCGAGACCCTCGAACTCCTCGGCATGGATGCCGCGGGTCACGAACAGGCAATCGATGCCGAACTCGCGCGCGCCGGTGAGGTCGGTCCGGACGGAATCGCCGATCGCGAGCACCTTTTTGCGGTCGATCTGGTGGCCTTGGCGTTCGCCGGCGAGCGCCATCGCGCGCTCGTAGATCGGCCGGTGCGGCTTGCCGTAGAAGATCACCTCGCCGCCGAGCTCGCGATAGAGCTCCGCGATCGCGCCGGCGCAATAGATCAGGCGGTCGCCGCGTTCCACCACGATGTCGGGGTTGGCACAAACCAGCGTCAGCTTGCGCT
Organism: Bradyrhizobium sp. 35; assembly: GCF_023073215.1. NCBI lineage: Bacteria > Pseudomonadati > Pseudomonadota > Alphaproteobacteria > Hyphomicrobiales > Nitrobacteraceae > Bradyrhizobium > Bradyrhizobium sp. 35. The sequence goes on along the minus strand of NZ_JADPJC010000068.1, from coordinate 40,458 downwards.
CGCGCGCCTTCAGCATCATGCCGCGATAGTCTTCCGCCGTCTCGGTCTCGTCGTCATAGAGGCCGGTGCAGACGATGTAATCCGCCTCTTCCAGCGGCGCGGTCACCGCATCGAGGCCGCGATAGATCGAGTTGTCGCGCTCGGGGCCGAGCCAGAACATCTTGCGGCCGGGATGGTCGGCGACATAGAGCCGCGTCAGGTCGCCTGAAGACACGATCGCGTCATAGGTCTCGTCGGCGACGCCGAGCTTGCGCAATTGCCGCTGCACGGAGTCGGCCGGGCGCGGCGCGTTGGTGATCAGGATGACCGTACCGCCGCGGCTGCGGTAGGTGTGCAGCGCCTCGCAGGCTTCGGGGAAGGATTCAAGACCGTTATGGACCACGCCCCAGATGTCGCTGAGCACGACGTCCACGCCCGCCACGAGTTCACGCAGGCTTTCGGCGAAATGCAGTGTGGTCATGATGCGTGCGGCCGATCAGATACGTCGCGCGAGCGCGGCGTTGCCGGTGACGCGCTGTGGCGCAGACGCAGCCGACGTCGCGCCTGAGCTGGATATGCCGGAGCCATTGGATCCCTGAATGTCCTGTGCCTGGTTCGGCGCGGCGGTAGCAGATGACCCCTCCGGCCGCAATGGCCGGGGCGGCGCGAACAGGAACCCCTGGCCGAACCGCACGTCATAATCGAGCAGGTCGATCACGGCGCGCTCGCCCTCGATTCGCTCGGCGATCAGATCGATGCCGAAGCGGCCGAGCAGGTCGGAGAGATCGGACGGGTGGATGTCCGAGGCCGAAGCCTGCCTGGGGTCGAGCAGGAGCGAGGCCGGCACCTTGATGAAGCGCACGCCGCGATCGGCGAGCTCGCGCGGTTCGATGCGCAAATCGGTGACATGGTCGATCGAGAAACGGAAGCCGCGCTGGGCGAGCGCCGCGAGATTCTCGGTTTCGGCCGGGCCGAGATTGCGGAAGGTGGATTGCTTGAATTCCAGCACCAGCGAGGGCGCCAGCGCCCGATTGGCTTCGAGGAAATCGAGGTATTGCGCGAAGGTCGTGGAATTGCCGAGCGTGGAAGCCGCGACGTTGCAGAACACGCCGACTTCCTTGTTGCGTACCATCAGGCGCCGCAGCACCTGCACGCAGCGCAGCATGACCATGTTGTCGATGCGCCCGATCAACCCGGAGGCCTCCGCGATGCTGATGAACTCCTCGGCCGCGACCAGCTGGTCACGCTCGTCGCGCAGGCGCGTCACGGCCTCGTAGAACCGGACCTTGCGCTGCGGCAGCGACACCATCGGCTGGAGGAAGATGTCGATGCGGTTCTCGTCGATCGCGTTGCGGAGCGTCGCCAGCAATTGGGTCTGGTTGCGGCCGTTGGCGGTCCGAACCGGATTGGCGGTCTGGGTCTGGATCGCCGGTGCTGCCGGCCGCATTGGCGGCGGCGCGGGCGCCGGGGCAGCCGGCCGTTCCTCCTCGAACGTGGCCATCAGGTCGAGCGGCGCGTCCGGCTCCTGCCTTGCGACCGGCGCGGGGGCCGACACTGGCGCGTTGCCGGCCATCAGATCCTCATGGGCCGACACGGTGGTGGCGAGTTGCCTGACCAGTCCGCCGAGTTCGTTGATCTCGCCGACCACCGACTGGATGCGGTCGGAGTTGGCCGAATTGGAAGAGGCGATGCGTGCTTCGATCGTGGCGAGCCGGCGGCCGAATTCGGCGACCTGACGGGCGAGGTCGGCGGTGCCGCGCGAAAGATCGGCGATCTGGCCGCCGACGTCGCTGCGGTCGCGCAGTCGCATCGACACTGCATTGTAGAGGATCAGGAAGGTCAGCGCCGTCAGCGCCACGATCGCGGATTCGGTTCCGCTGATGCCGGCGACCGCGTAGAGCAGGAGCCCGAGCGAGGCGGCGACCAGAACCATGCAGATCGCGATGAAGATCGTCGAAATACGAATCATGCCGCGCGTTACGCCTCAAGAGCTGACTGCCTGACCGGGAAAACACGGGTGGCGTTTCGAACCCGTCACGCCGCATGCTCCCCCAAGCGGCATGACCTTAACATCATTGTTGATTCGAGGGGATAGCGGCCCAATCGCAGAGTCAGGACGGCGCCGCGGCGCCGACCGTGTCGGCCGAGACGGCCTCGCGGGTGCCTAGCGGCTTGGGCGGCCCGGTGGTCGTGTCGCGCAAGGTCTGCCGTTCGATCTCCGAATTCAGCTCAGCCCCGAACATGATGACGATGGCCGACATCCACATCCACATCATCAAGCCGATCGCAGCGCCGAGCGAGCCGTAGGTCGCGTTGTAATTTGCGAATTCGGACAGATACCAGGACAGCAGCGCCGAGCCGGCGATCCAGAGGATCGCGGCCGTCACAGCGCCGGGGCTCAGCCATTGCCAGCGCGGGGCGTCGCGGCTGGGCGCGAAGCGGTAGAGGACGGCGAGCGCCGCAAGGAGAATGACGAACAGCACCGGCCATCGCGCCAGCGCCACGATCAGCTTGCTTTCGGGCGCCATGCCGAGGTGGTTGAGCGCGAGCGGGAAGGCGACGACGGCGCCCACCATCAGCAGCAGGGCAACGATGCCACCGACCGTGAAAGCCAGCGAGACCGTGTTCAGCCGGATGAAGCTGCGCTTTTCACGCTCCTCATAGGCGACGTTGAGGGCGTCGAAGATGGCTTTGACGCCGGCATTGGCGCTCCAGATCGCGAGCACGAGTCCAAACAGGAAAGTGAAACCAAGGGTCGCGCCGCCGTTCGACACGACGCGCGCCACCTGGTCCTCGACGATCTGGAACGCGCCCTCGGGCAGCATCATCGCGAGCGATTGCAGGTTGGAACTGATCGTCGAGGGATCGGCGAACAGGCCATAGAATGAAACCAGCGCCGTGATAGCGGGAAAGATCGCGAGCAGTCCGAAAAAGACGACGCCGCCGGCGGTCGCGAGCAGGCGATCCTCGTCGATGCGCTGATAGGTGCGCCAGAGGATGTCCTTCCAGCCTGCCCACGGGATCGCGAACGGGCTTTTCGCGCGGCGGCCGCGGCCGGGCTGCGAGGCTGCGCCCGTCGGGCTCGTTTCCGGCGAATTCGCCTCGCCGTTGCGGTGGTCTTGCGGAGGTCCCGGCCGGATCAGGCCAGAATCCTGGAAATACCGTTCCGCGGTGAGCACGAACACGGTCGTGGCTGCGACTAACAGCCAGCTGTCGAATTGCTCGGCGCGCCGCATACGCATTTTCAGGTATCCGCTCCGTGGCCGTGACGCCGCCTGCGCGCGGCCGTGATCCCGACCAGCCCAACGGCCGCGAGCATCAGCCCGAGTTGCACGGGCCGGTTGGACCGAGCCGGCCACGTGCTGCCGCCATGTCCTGACTCATGTCCTCGTTCGCCCGGCGCGAGCGGCGCCAGGGGAATTGTCGTCGCGACCTCTTTCACCGCCTCCTTCACCGTTCCGCGCGGGATGCGCGGGGTGGCGATAGCCACCCGTAGGCGGCTGGCGAGCGGCACGATCGGCTTGGTCTTGCGCTTCATCTGGGCCATGGCCACGCCGGCGCAGGCGGCGGCCAGGACCAGGAGCACAGCGCCGACGGCGCCGAACCCCCAGAATTGCCCGTAATGGATTGCAATCCAGCGGTACAGGGCGATCAGGCCGACGAAGAAGGCTGCGACGACGAACAAGCCCGCAACCGCGAGCAGTCCGGCCGCAGCCGCGTACGACGTCATGCGCCCTGTGGCCTGGTTGCTCCGGTCGCGGGCATAGGACTGGGCGGCGCGCTTGAGATGGTTGAGCTTGAGCGCGACGCCGGCGCGCAGCAATTCGCCCGATGGCGCAAGCATGCAGTTATCCTCCGAGTGCGAGAAAATTCGTCGGGGGATGAACGTGGCGGTATTTGACTTGTTCCGACGAGGTCTGCCCGCCGTGATGGATCAGCCGAGATCGGCTGCCGCGATCCAGAACACTTCGCCCTCGGAGTCCTCGGTGTCGAGCCAGAGCAGCGGCAATTCAGGAAAGGCCTCGTCAACCAATTCGCGGCCGCGGCCGATCTCGCAGATCAGCCCGCCATGCGGCGTCAAATGGCCGGGCGCATCGCGCAGGATCCGGCGCACCACATCGAGACCGTCGGCGCCGCCGTCGAAGGCGAGCTTCGGCTCGGCCCGGCACTCGGGCGGCAGCGCCGCCATGCCTTCGGCGTCGACATAAGGCGGGTTGGTGATGATCAGGTCGTATTTGGTGTTACCGAGTGGGGCGAACAGGTCGCCGCGATGCAGGCTGATCCGGCCATCGAGCCCGTATTCGCCGACATTTCGTCTGGCGACGTCGATCGCGCCCTTCGAGATATCGACGGCATCGATCGTGGCGTTCGGGAAATGATGCGCGGCGAGGATCGCGAGGCATCCCGATCCCGTGCAGAGATCGAGCACGCGCTCGACGGCGCTGGAATCGTCGATCAGCGAGCCGGCTTCGCCGTCGCCGCCGAAATGCGACTCCAAGAGTTCACCGATGAAGGAGCGCGGAACGATGACGCGCTCGTCGACATAAAACGGCAGGCCGCGCATGTAGATCTTGTTGACGAGATACGCGGCCGGTTTGCGCGTGGTGACGCGCTGATGAACGAGATCGATGATGGTCCTGCCCTCGGCGGTCGTGACGCGCGCGTTGGCAAAAATCTCGAACTGCTCGGGATGCAGATGCAGGGCTTCACAGACCAGGAAAGCCGCTTCCGCGACCGGATCGGGCGTGCCATGGGCAAAGGCGAGCTTGGCCTCATTGAAGCGGCTCACTGCATAGCGGACGAAATCGATCAGCGTGAGAAGCTCGCCGCGGCCCACCTTCGCGAGCTTTGGCGCGGCGTGGCCGCGCACGGCCTTTTTGGATGTTGTTGCCATCAGGATCGGGTCCAGCGTGCGGCGGCTTCGTCGTCGCGGGCCTGGGCCTCGACCCAGCCGGTGCCGGTGGCGCTCTCTTCCTTCTTCCAGAACGGCGCGTTGGTCTTGAGATAATCCATCAGGAACTCGGCTGCCTGGAACGCTGCCTGGCGGTGCTGCGAGGCGGTCAGCACCAGCACGATGTTCTGGCCGGGCATGAAACGGCCGACGCGATGGATCACCGTGACGCCGCTGAGAGGCCAGCGCGAGATGGCCTCGTCGGCATGGCGCCTGATCTCTTCCTCGGCCATGCCGGGATAATGCTCCAGCGAGAGCGCGGCGATCTTCGCGCTGTCTTCGTCGCTGCGGCAGATGCCGGAAAAACTCACGACCGCACCGATGTCGGTGCGGTTCCCGGTCAGCACCGCGATCTCGCGTGCGATGTCGAAATCGTCTTGCTGGATACGGATGGTGACGGGGCAGGTGGTGACGGGCATGGCCTAGCCGCCGGTCATCGGCGGGAAGAACGCGATCTCGCGAGCGCCCGCGATCGCGGCGTCCGACTTGACGTGGGCATGGTCGATCGCGGTGCGGATCACCTTCGGCTTCTCGAACGCATAGGCGTAGGCTTCGCCTTGGCCGGACAGCCAGGCGATCAGCTCTTCCACGGTGCGCACGGTCGCAGGCGGCTCGATCGTCTCCTCGGCCTTGCCGATGCGCTCGCGCACCCAGGCGAAGTACTTCACCTTCATCCCTCATCCTCCTTGATGAGGTGATGGATGCCGGCGCCGAAATAGTCGTAGCCGGTGTACATGGTGAGGATCGCCGAGGCCCAGAGCAGCGCCAGCCCGATCATCGAGACCATGGGCACGACCTCATCGCCGGCCGGACCAGCCAGCAGGAAGCCGATGGCGATGAGCTGAACCGTCGTCTTCCATTTCGCAAGCTTGGTCACGGGCACGCTGACACGCAGCGCGGCAAGATATTCGCGCAGGCCCGAGACCAGGATCTCGCGGCACAGGATCACGATGGCGGCCCACAGCGACCAGCCGTGAATGATGCCGTCGGCGGCCAGCATCAGCAGGCACGAGGCGACCAGAAGCTTATCGGCGATCGGATCGAGCATGCGGCCGAACGCCGATTGCTGATTCCAGATCCGTGCGTAATAGCCGTCGAGGTAATCGGTGACCGCAGCCGCGATAAAAATGGCGACGGCGACCCAGCGCAGCCACAGCGGGCCGTCCATGATCGACTGTGCGTAGATGCACCCGACCACGACCGGGATCGCGGCGATCCGGCCGTAGGTCAGGATGTTCGGGAGGGACATCGCGCGGCTGGTCGTCCCTCGTGTCGTGGCGATGTTCATCCGTCCTACCAATACCGCTGCAGCCTGAAGGTCAACCGTTCCGCTCCCCAAATGGGGTGCGGGATGCGACGACCATATGACCGCGGCCCCCCTTTTATTTCACCCCGGCTGGGGATGGAAATACTCGAAAATCCTGCGGGCGCTCTCGGCGCTCACCCCCGGAACCTTACCGAGATCGGTGATCGAGGCCCGTTCGATCTCCTTCAGGGTTCCGAAATGATGCAGCAAGGCACGTTTGCGTGACGGACCGATGCCAGGAATCTCCTGCAAGCCGGCCTCGCGGATGTCCTTCTTGCGCAGCTTGCGGTGCGAGCCGATGACGAAACGGTGCGCCTCGTCCCGCAGCCGCTGGATGAAATAGAGCACGGGGTCGCGCGGCTCCAGCTTGATCGCCTCGCGCTCCGGCATGAACAGGGTCTCGCGGCCGGCATCCCGGTCCGGCCCCTTGGCCACCGACATCAGCGCCACCTGGGTCAGGCCGAGATTTGCAAAGATGTCCCGGACCGCGTTGAGCTGGCCGCGGCCGCCATCGATGATCACGAGATCGGGCCATTGCGGGAAGTCGTCGTCCTTGGCTTTGGCCGCATTGTCCTCGGGTGGATTGATCAAGCGCTTGAAACGGCGTTCGAGCACCTCGCGCATCATCCCGTAATCGTCGCCGGGCGTCAGGCCCTCCGACTTGATGTTGAACTTGCGGTACTGGTTTTTCACAAAACCGTCCGGGCCGGCGACGATCATGGCGCCGACTGCGTTGGTGCCCTGGATGTGGCTGTTGTCGTAGACCTCGATCCGCTTCGGCGCATGCGTCAGGCTCAGGGTCGTGGCCATGGCGTCCAACAGGCGGCTCTGCGTCGCGGTGTCCGCGAGCTTGCGGCCCAGGGCCTCGCGCGCGTTGGTGAGCGCGTGGGTGACGAGCTCCTTCTTCTCGCCACGCTTCGGCATGGACACTTCGACCTTGCGGCCGGCCTTGATCGACAGCGCGTTGGCGAGCAGCTCGCTCTCCTCGATCTCGTGCGAGAGCAGGATATTCCTCGGCGGCGGCTTGTCGTCATAGAACTGGGCGAGGAAGGAGCCGAGCACCTCTTCCGGCGTATAGGTCTTCTCCGCGCGCGGGAAATAGGCGCGGTTGCCCCAGTTCTGCCCGGTGCGGAAGAAGAACACCTCGACGCAGGAGAAGCCGCCCTCCTGGTGGATGGCGAACACGTCGGCTTCTTCCACCGTGCGCGGATTGATGCCCTGCTGCGACTGGATCGCGGACAGCGCAGCGAGGCGGTCGCGGTAGAGCGCGGCGCTCTCGAATTCGAGCTCGCCGGAGGCCTTCTCCATCTCCGCGGCAAGCTCCTGCTTCACCGCATGGCTCCTGCCGGACAGGAAGTCGCTCGCCTCGCGCACCAGGGTCGTGTAGCCGGGGAAGTCGATCTCGCGGGTGCAGGGGCCGGCGCAACGGCGGATCTGGTAGAGCAGGCAGGGCCGCGAGCGACTCTCGAAGAAGGAATCCGTGCAGGAGCGGATCAGGAACGCGCGCTGAAGTGCGGTGATGGTGCGGTTGACGGCGCCGGCGGAGGCGAACGGGCCGAAATAGCGACCCGGCCGCGTCTGCGCGCCGCGATGCTTCAGGATCTGCGGCGCCCAATGGTCGCCCGTGATCAGGATATAGGGAAACGACTTGTCGTCGCGCAGCTGCACGTTGAAGCGCGGCCGAAGCTGCTTGATGAGGTTGGCCTCCAGCAGCAGGGCTTCGGTCTCGGTGTGGGTCGAGATGATTTCCACGGTCACCGTGGCGGCGATCATGCGCAGGATGCGCGCCGGCTGCGGCGCACTCTGGCGCGCATAGTTCGACAGGCGCTTTTTGACGTTCTTGGCCTTGCCGACATAGAGCACGTCGGCATTCGCATTGAGCATGCGGTAGACGCCGGGCGAGGTGGGGGCGAGGCGCACCGCGCGTTCGATCGCCTCGTGGCCGGTCGCCAGCGGCTCTTCGCCGACGGTGCCGCTCTCTTCCAGGATGTCCGGCAGCCGCGCATCGTCCTCGTCGTCGCCATTCGCAGTGGCGGGATCGAGGTCCGGCGGCGCGGCTTCCGTTTCCTGGGGAGGGACGTCGGGTGCGTTGCCGCGCACGGGTTTGCGTACGCGTGCGTCGTCCGGATTGTCGGGGGAATCGTGAACCATGGTGCGAATTTAAGCGCTGCGGGTGTCGATTTGAAGTTCCGGCCGAGCGGCACGCACAGGATGGCGGCGCAGTTCCCGGTAACGCTTGCTTAAGCCTGTTAACAGCGCAGTAACCCGGCTTAACAGGCCTTTAACTTAAAACTCTCGATAAATCTTACGCGAAAAATGGTGGTTCCGTAACCATGCGGTTTTGCCTCGCGCGGCGACGCGGGCATCGCAGCGGTGACGGGAGTTGCGTTGGAGTGTGTGATGAAGAGGCTCGTTGTGGGCGCAGCCGCATTGGCTGCAGTCGGCTGGACGGCTTCGGCAGAGGCCGCCGATCTCAATTACGGGCAGCGAGCGCCCTACACGGTCAATCAGCCGCTCAACGCCTATAGCTGGGCCGGTCCGTATCTCGGTGGCAATCTTGGCTATGAATGGGGTTCGGTGAACAACAATCCCGCAAAACCGTCGGGCTTCGTCGGCGGCGTTCAGGCCGGCTACAATTTCCAGAACGGCCCATGGGTGTTCGGCGTCGAGGGCGACATCCAGGCCGCCGGTGCCGACGACACCTTCGCGCCGTGGAAGTTCTCCAATCCGTGGTTCGGAACCCTGCGCGGCCGCGCCGGCTACGCCTTCAGCAACGTGCTGTTCTACGGCACGGCGGGCCTCGCCTTCGGCGAGCTGCGCGCGCAGACGTTCGGCTGGACCGAGTCGCACACCAGCGCCGGCTGGACCATCGGTGCCGGCGCGGAAGTTATGTTCGCGCCGAACTGGAGCGCCAAGCTCGAATATCTCTATATCGATCTCTCGACGAGTCAGTTCGCGATTACGGGCGTGTCAAACGGCTATAGCGCCAGCGTTGTGCGCGCAGGCGTGAACTATCACTTCTGATAGCTAAAGAAGAAAATACCGGACCAACCTCCCGGCCGCTTGCGGCCGGGATTTTTTTGACGCTTGGCTCGCTAGGGAAGGATGACCAAATCGACCGCCTTCGGCCCCTTGCCCTTCTTGTCCGGTTCGACTTCGAAAGTAATACGCTGTCCTTCGGCAAGGTCCTTCAGTCCGGCCCGCTCCACAGCAGTAATATGTACGAAGACGTCGCGGCCCCCGTCGTCCGGTTTGATGAATCCGTAGCCGCGCTCACCGTTGAAAAACTTGACCGTTCCCGTCATGGCCATCGGGAAACTCCCCCTCATTGCTCCTCCGTCGTGACGCAGACGCGCGTCACGACATGACCGGGCCTTACGAAGCCCGGGAGCTGGCCATCCTTCGGCAGACCATTCGGTCCGACTGGATCTTTCTTAGGCCTTCACTCCGCCGCAACCATTCGCGGAAGCGGAACGTAAAGCCAGTCACTGCAACAGCATAATACGGTTCTCTGCAGATTGACTACCGCTCCTGCATATTTTTCCCAAGAATGCCGGAGTGTTACGGTCTCGGCACCTCTAACCGGAATCTGGCAGCGCCACCCTGGCCGAGCGGCATTTCCAGCTCCGGCAGGATCGTCTTGAGTTCGCCGTGCAGCGTGTAAGGAGGATTGACGATCAAGAGCCCGCTGGAGGTGAGGGCTGCGCCGTCGGCTTGCGGCGCCACGCTGAATTCGAGGCGCAGGCATTTTCCCGGCGGTTTTGCTGCGGCTGCGAGCCGCGCCACTGATTGCACCAGCGTGTCGGTGGCGCGTCGGCTCTTGGCGGGATACCAGATTACATAGATACCGGTCGGCCATTTCGCGAAAGCCGCCGAGAAGGCCTCTGCGAGCTTTTCGAACTCGTCCTTTGCCTCGAAGGGCGGGTCGATCAGAACGAGCCCACGCCGTTCCTTCGGCGGCACGAAAGCCGGCAGCGCCATCCAGCCGTCGAGGTCGACCACGCGGGCCTGTTCGTCGCGGCGCAGTACGCCGATCAGCGCCTTGCGCGCCTTCGGCTCGAGCTCGCAGAGCAAGAGGCGGTCCTGCGGCCTCAGCAGGCCGCGTGCGATCAGCGGCGAGCCCGGATAGGCCTTGAGCTCGCCCTTCGGATTGAAGGCGCGGACGATGTCGAGATAGGGCTTGGTCAGCGCCATGGCGTCGTTCGACAACCGCGCCTGCATCAGCCGCGCAATGCCCGTCAGCCACTCGCCGCCCCGGCGCGCTTCGTCGCTTTCGAGATCGTAGAGGCCAGCGCCGGCATGGGTGTCGATGACGCGGAACGCACCCGGCTTGTCCTGGAGATAGGTGATGATGCGCGTCAGCACGATGTGCTTGATGACATCGGCGAAGTTGCCGGCATGGAAGGCGTGGCGGTAATTCATGCAAGAGCACTACGCCACGTGACGGCCCGAGCAAAGAGGCACGACGCCTGGGCTAGCCACCCCGGATCGGCGGCATCGTCACCTGGTCGCGGCGGCAGGCGCGGCGGTCGATCTCCTCGCAGGCGCGGAATTGCAGGTCCTTGCTGAGGCAGATGCGGACTTCCGATAGCCGCGTCCGGTTGCAGGTGATCGAGACGGCGGCATTGCTGAGGCCCGGATTGGCCTTGATGAAGGCTTCCTCCACCTCCGCCGGCGCCACGGTCTTGGCCTGCGATAGATCGAGATATTCGGCTGGAATCTTGATCGCGGCGCGCGCCTTGCGGATCGTCTCGAAATAGCTGCGGTCAGCGAGCCCCGAGCAGGTGCCGTGCTTGTCCCACTCATTGAAGATCAGCCCCGGCGCCGGCATCAGATCGAGCATGGAGGAGACGATGCTGCGGTTCAGCCGCGGCGAGGGCCGCTGGCAATATTCCGGAAATCCGCTCTCATATTGCGGCCACAAACCATGCACCACGAAAGCGTAGGGCCGTCCGCTGCACTGGGTCTGCGAGCGGCCGCCGCGCTCCGCCGCCTCCTCGCAGAAAGAGGGCGACCAAGACAGTGACAGCACATAAAAATCGAATTCGCCGGGCGTGTTCTGCCGCTTGTCCTGGGCCTTTGCGCCATCGGCCAGCGCAGCCAGCCCGGCCGCAAGCGTCAGCGAGATCATCAGGCGGGAGAACGAATGCAATCTGGAATGAAACATGGCGACGCCCCTCAACTAGACTGTGCAGACAAGCCTAGCAGGCGATAAGAACATTTCAAGAACAAAATGCGGGTGACCGTCGTTCGGCCGCCTGATCGGTCCGGATCAGAACGTTTCAATTACTGTTTGGCGGCGCGGCAGGCCGGGTTGTAGGCCCAGTTGCGGTCGAGCCCGACCACGCACCATTCGACGCCTTGGCCGTAGCCGGCGAAGCCGCCATCCTCCACGATCGAGAAATGCACCTTGCGCATCTTGCCGTCCGTGAGCATGGCCTCGCCGGTGCAATAGCGGCGCGGGATGTTGTCGGATGCCCAAGGCCGGAACGCGGTCTCGTGAACTGCGGCGAAGCCGGTGATCTTCAACGAAGAATTCCAGAACGCGCTTTCTTTCTCCCAGAACTGGGTCGCGATCGTCGGCAGCGCCCTGTCGCACTCGGAGACGTTGCCGTCATAGCGCGGCCCGCTCAGCCAGAAATTCAGCTCCAGCGGATTGGCGGCCCTGGCCTCGCCGAGCGACAGCGCCCCGAACAGGAGGCCGAGCACGGCGGCAAAGCGGAGCGATTTCAGGAAGGTCGAGGCGCGCATGGATGATCCAGACAGCATGATCTGCAAGGGTCGGACGGTGCCGTGAAGGCCGGGGGAGGTCAAGTGCAGCGCGGCAACACTTGCCGACGAGTTGACCGCAATGCTGCGTTGGACCGGCCATCCGTTCTTTCCACCGCCGCGCCGACACCGTAAACTGCCGCCAACCAATCGGAGTGACGGGAATGCGAATCATTGCGGCCGCGGGCCTACTTGCCTTGGGTATGATGGCGAGCCAGTCGGCGCATGCCGATCTGCTTCCGGTGCCTCCGTTCAAGGGCAACGACACCGGCGGCATCATCGCCTATTCGATGGCAACCCAGGTCGATGCGCGGCAGGTCGCGGTCGATCACTGCGCGCGCTATGGCAAAGTCGCCAAATTCCTGGCGGTGCAGGCCTATGAGGGCGGCTACATCTCGTTCTCCTGCCGCTGGGTGCCCTATGGCGCCGCCGACCAGCCGATCCGCACGCTCTACTGAGGCGCTTTCGCACGCCGCTACCTCTCAGCCGGGAACTTCCCACATGACGCGCAAACTCGCTTTGCTCGGCTCCGCCCTTTGCCTCGTGTTGTCGGCAGGCAGCGCTCGCGCTGACGACCTGCCGGTGCGTAAGGCAGGGCTGTGGGAATTGAAGATGGTCCGGACCGGCACGCCGGTGCCCGAGATGACCATGCAGCACTGCACCGACGAGACCGTCGACAAGGAAATGAACAACAACGTCTCGCCGATGGCCAAGCAGATCTGCGCCAAGCAGGACATCAAGAAGACCGCGACCGGCTATGTCAGCGATTCCGAGTGCAATGTCGCCGGCATCAGCACGACTTCGCATGCTGAGATCACCGGCGATTTCAATTCGGCCTATACGGTGAAGACGTCGTCGCACGCGCAAGGCGGCGCCGCCGGCGCGGCAGGCCGCGACACGACCGTGCAGCTCGAAGCGAAATGGCTGGGAGCCTGCAAGCCGGACCAGAAGCCCGGCGACATCGTGATGCCCGGCGGCTTCAAGATGAACGTGCGTGACATGGACAAGCTGAAGGCGCTGCTGCCGAAGTAAGGCTCTTCCCCTCTCCCCTTGTGGGAGAGGGTGGCTCGCCGCGCAGCGGCGAGACGGGTGAGGGGTTTGTCTCCGCGTGTGACTCTTTTCGCTTTGAATTCGCGGAGAGAGACCCCTCATCCGGCGCTTCGCGCCACCTTCTCCCACAGGGGGAGAAGGGAAGAGGCAGCTACACCGGTATCCGCACGCTCGCCCTTAATCCGCCCATCGGACTGTCGCCAAGCGTGATGTCGCCGCCGTGCGAGCGGGCGATGTCGCGGGCGATCGCGAGGCCAAGACCTGTGCCGCCTTCGTCCTGGTTGCGGGCGTTGTCGAGCCGCAGGAACGGCTTGAACACCTCTTCGCGCAGATGGGCGGGAATGCCCGGCCCGTCATCGTCCACCGTCACGGTCAAATAACGGTGATCGCGCTGGCCGGTGATGGCGATGCTCTTGCCGTAGCGGGCGGCGTTGGTGACGAGGTTGGCGAGGCAGCGCTTGAATGAGGCCGGCTTCACCGTGACCACGGGCAGCCCGTTGAACGCAACGGTCGCCGTGTGGCCGTGGCGCTCGGCGTCGCTGCGCAGCTCCTCGAGCGCCTGGGCCATGTCGGTCGGCTGCGACTGCTCGCCGGAATCGCCGCGGGCAAACGCGAGGTAGTCCTCGAGCATCATCGACATCTCGTCGACGTCCTTGCGCATGCCCTCCATTTCGGGGCTGTCGCCGATCAACGCCAGCTCGAGCTTGAACCGCGTCAGGATCGTGCGCAGATCATGGCTGACGCCGGCTAGCATCGCGGTGCGTTGCTCCATCGTTCGCTCGATGCGCGACTTCATTTCGAGGAAGGCGACCGACGCGCGCCGCACCTCGCGCGCGCCACGCGGGCGGAAATTCGGCGCCTCGCGGCCCTTGCCAAAACTTTCGGCGGCGTCGGCAAGTCGCAGGATCGGCTTGATCTGGTTGCGCAGGAATAGCACCGCGACGATCAGCAGGATCGAGGACGTGCCGACCATCCAGAACAGGAAGATCTCCGAGTTCGAGGCATAGGCGGCGCTGCGCTGCGCGAACACGCGCATCACGGCGTCGTCGAGCTGGATCCGGATCTCGACGAGGTTGGAGCGGCCGACCGTGTCGATCCAGAAGGAGCGCCCGATCTGGCGGCCGAGCTGCACCGACAGCGTCTGGTCGAGCAGCGAGAAGAACGGCTTTGGTCCCGGCGGCGGCATGTCGCCGGCCGGGAGGAAATCGACGACGAGGCCCAGGCGCTGCTGCGCGATGCGGCGGATCTGGTCGCGATCCTTGTCTTGCGGGTAGCCCTTGTAGACGTCGATCAGCGCGGCGATGTCCTGCACCACCGCGGCCGACAGGCGGCGTGTCACCGTGTTCCAGTGCCGCTCCATGAACACGAAGGCGACCACCGATTGCAGGATCACCATCGGCACGATCATGATCAGCAGCGCACGCGCATAAAGGCCGGTCGGCATCCAGCCCTTGAACGCATTGCCCATCCAGCCATTGGCGGCGGAGACGCGGCCGGCGGCGCTCTTCAAAAGCGTCAGGCCGGTATCGATCGTGCTCATCGGTGGCGGTTCACTCTTTATGGCGAGGCTACCAGCCGGTAGCCGATGCCGCGCACGGCCTGGAGGAACAGCGGATTGGCGGGATCGGTCTCGATCTTGCGCCGCAGGCGGTTGATCTGCACGTCGACGGCGCGCTCGTTGACGCTGCCATTGCCGGTCAGCGCGCTGCGCGGCACGGTCTCGCCCGGTGTCTCCGACAAAATCCGCAGCATCTCGCGCTCGCGGTCGGTGAGGTGAATGACGTCTTCGCCCTGGCGCAATTCGCCGCGGTCGAGGTGATAGATGTACGGGCCAAACGCGATCTTCTCGACCGCAGCGGCCTGTGGCGGCGGCGCGGCGCGCTTGAGGATGTTGTTGATGCGCAGCGCAAGCTCGCGCGGCTCGAACGGCTTTGCGACGTAATCGTCGGCACCGATCTGCAGGCCCTCGATGCGCGCTTCGGCTTCATGCCGCGCCGTCAGCATCACGATCGGCACCGAGGACGAGGTCCGGATGAAACGGGCGAGATCGAAGCCGGTCTCGCCGGGCATCATGACATCCAGGATCAAGAGGTCGAAGTGCAGGCCCAAAAGCTTGGAACGGGCATCGCTAGCGCTCGCGGCGGTCGAGACGCGATAACCTTCGCCGGCAAGGAAGCGCGAGAGCAGATCGCGGATGCGGCGGTCGTCATCGACCAGCAGGAGATGCGGGGCATCGTCTGCGGGACGTGCCGGCGGGCGTGCGAGCGTGGCAGCGAGCGGCACGGTCACTCCTTGTCCTGATTGACGGTGGCAAAGATCGTCTCGAGCACCTTGTCCGGATCGTCGCGGTCGATCATCGCGCGCAGGAAGCGCTTGACGGTCTCGGCATCCTGCGGCGCCATCTCGGCAAGCGCCTTGGTGATGCGCGTGGTCTGGAGGCCGGCGAGCTTCTGCACCAGCGCCTCGCCCTTCGGTGTCGCAAACAGCAGGCGTTGGCGGCGATCATTGTCGCCGGTCTTCTGCACGATATAGCCCTCGTCCAGGAGCTGCTTGAGCACCCGGCCGAGCGATTGCTTGGTGATGCGCAGGACGTCGAGGAGGTCGGCGACCTTGAGGCCGGGATAACGATAGACAAAGTGCATGACGCGGTGATGGGCCCGGCCGAAGCCGAACGCCTCCAGCTCCTGGTCGGGATCGCCGACAAAATCGCGATAGGCGAAGAACAGCAGTTCGATGATATCCCAGCGCAAATTGCCTCCGTCGTCTGCGGCCGGCCGCGGCCCGGCTGCGTCTTGAGAAGGAGTCGCGAAATTTATGTCAGGCATATTGACGTATCTTGGTCTCAATGTTACAAAACGATCAGCCCGCACGAAATTTTAGATCGTTTCGCGTCGGGTGGGCGTCGAAGCAAGGCGGCCGCAGTGGGCCGGACAGGCGGCAACGGCCGGAGCAGATCTACCGTGCGATGTCGAACGGCATTTCGGCAAAACATACTGGACTTCCGTCTTCCGCAAAAGCATGTCCTCCGTGACATGCTGGCCACGGAAACCGGCCGTAACAAGGCTGGCGGCGGTCCGGCCAGAAACCAATCGAGCCAGCCGGGCCCAAATCGGGGCAGGCGGGTGCCACAACGGCGCCGCTACCGGCAGCGGGAGGCAAGGACATGAGCATGAAATTCGACATCCAGCCCGCATCCAATCCGACCTCCGAGAAGGATCGGGTCGCCAAGCTGGTCGACCCCGGTTTCGGGCGGGTCTTCACCGACCACATGGCAGTGGTCCGCTACAACCAGGCCAAGGGTGGCTGGTACGAGGCGCGTGTCGAGGCCCGCGCCAATTTCCAGCTCGATCCGGCCGGCGCCGTCCTGCACTACGCCCAGGAAATTTTTGAAGGCCTCAAGGCCTACAAGCGCGACGACGGCGGCGTGAACCTGTTTCGCCCCGATGCCAATGCCCGGCGCTTCAAGGACTCGGCGGACCGCATGGCGATGGCGCAGCTCCCTGAAGACGTCTTCATCGAGGCGGTCGAGCAAATCGTGCGCATCGATCGCGCCTGGATGCCGGGCGGCGAGGGCAGCCTTTACCTGCGCCCCTTCATGATCGCGAGCGAGACCTTCCTCGGCGTCAAGCCGTCGTCCGAATACATTTTCGCGGTGATCGCCTCGCCGGTCGGCTCCTACTTCAAGGGCGGCCCCGCGCCGGTCTCGATCTGGGTGTCGGAGAATTACACGCGCGCTGCCGTCGGCGGCACCGGCGCCGTCAAATGCGGCGGCAACTATGCCGCAAGCCTGCGTGCGCAGGCCGAGGCGATCCAGCACGGCTGCGACCAGGTCGTCTTTCTCGATGCAATCGAGCGCCGCTACATCGAAGAGCTCGGCGGCATGAATGTGTTCTTCGTGTTCGACGACGGGTCGCTCTCGACGCCGCCGCTGGGCACCATCCTGCCCGGCATCACCCGCGACTCCATCATTGCGCTGGCCAAAGACGCCGGCAAGACCGTGCGTGAGGAGCCGTACTCGCTCGACCAGTGGCGCAAGGATGCGGCCAGCGGCAAGCTGAAGGAAGCGTTTGCCTGCGGCACCGCCGCCGTGATCTCGCCGATCGGCACGGTGCGCTCGGTGAGCGGCGATTTCGAGATCAGCGGCGGTGCCGCGGGCCCCGTCGCCATGGGCCTGCGCAAGCAGCTCGTCGACATCCAGTACGGCCGCACCAACGATCCGCACAACTGGATCCGGAAGGTGGATTGAGGCCCTTCTTCCTTCTCCCCTTGTGGGAGAAGGTGGCGCGAAGCGCCGGATGAGGGGTTCTATCCGCGAGTTCAAGGGTCAGTTGGACTCGCGGATAGAACCCCTCACCCGTCTCGCCGCTACGCGGCGAGCCACCCTCTCCCACAAGGGGAGAGGGGAAAAGGGCATCGCTGGTTGGCTTTTCTCGCCATGAACGCGACACCATGATCGTGCGACAAAGTCCAAGACCTCGCATACCCAGACATCGAGTCATCCGGACATCGCGATCATGACATCCACTCTTCCCCAGTCCCTGAAATGGGTCGTTCTTGCCGCGGTCACCGGCATCACCGTATTCGGCATTCTGACCATCGGCCCCAAGCCGGACGTCTCCGCTGAGGGCCGTTCGCCCGTCGTCGACGTGCGCACCACCGATCCGGAGATGAACACCGCGATCGCGCGCGCCCGCGGCACGCTGCCGACCTTTTGGGCCTCCTACGAGGCGCCGAAGCCGTCGGAGACAGGGCATGCCCTGAAGGTGCACTTTTCGACCCGCAAAGGCGGTGAGCACATCTGGATGGCCGAGGTGAAGAAGCTACCCAATGGGGCCTATTCCGGCCTCTTCGCCAACGAGCCACGCGATCTGGCCGGCAAGCGGGCAGGCGATAAGGTCGAATTCACTGAAGCCGACATCTCGGACTGGATGTTCATGCGCAACGGCAAGATCGTCGGCGGCGAAACCATCAAGCCAACGCTGAAGTCGCTGCCGAAAGCGGATGCCGACGCGCTCCGGGCGCGGATGGAGCAGCCGTAAGCGATTACCCGGCAGTTGCCGCATCACGCGTCGGCTGGTAAATGCCGCGCATGGCCGAAAAACCCAAAAAATCCCAGAAACTGAAGGCGCGCCTGCCGCGCGGGCTCGAGGATCGCGATCCCGCCGCGATCCGGGCGACGCGCGAGATGGTGGAAAAGATCCGGACCGTGTACGAACTCTACGGGTTCGAGCCGGTGGAAACGCCGGCGATGGAATACACCGACGCGCTCGGCAAGTTCCTGCCCGACCAGGATCGTCCGAACGAGGGCGTGTTCTCGTTCCAGGACGACGACGAGCAGTGGATCAGCCTCCGCTATGATTTGACCGCGCCGCTCGCCCGCTATGTCGGCGAGCGATACGGGACCGACGGTCTTGTGTTGCCCTACCGCAGCTACCGCGTCGGCTACGTCTTCCGCAACGAGAAGCCCGGCCCCGGCCGCTTCCGCCAGTTCATGCAGTTCGATGCGGATACGGTGGGATCGGCCACGCCGGCGGCGGACGCGGAGATCTGCATGATGGCCGCGGACACGATGGAAGCGCTAGGCATTGCGCGCGGCTCGTATGTCGTCAAGGTGAACAATCGCAAGGTGCTCGACGGCGTTCTGGAAGCCATCGGGCTCGGCGGCGAAGAGAACGCAGCACGCAGACTGACGGTGCTGCGCGCGATCGACAAGCTCGACAAATTTCCCGCCGAGGAAGTTCGCAAACTGCTCGGTCCCGGTAGATGGGATGGCGGCGAAGAAGGCATGGGCGACTTCACGAAGGGCGCCAATTTGAGCGCGTCGGAGGCTGACGTCGTTCTCGCCATCACCAAACCGCGCGACGATTGGAAAGAGGCGATCGCCGCGGCGGAGGTCTATCTCGCCAAGAGCGAAGTCGGTCAGGCCGGCGTGAGCGAGCTGGAAGAGATCGCGAAACTGGTGACGGCGTCGGGGTACGGCGCGGACCGCATCAAGATCGATCCCTCCGTGGTGCGCGGTCTCGAATATTACACGGGCCCCGTCTACGAGGTCGAATTGCTGCTCGAGACCAAGGATGACAAGGGCCGCCCGGTCCGCTTCGGCTCGGTCGGCGGTGGTGGCCGCTATGATGGTCTCGTCTCGCGCTTTCGCGGCGAGCCGGTGCCGGCGACCGGATTCTCGATCGGCGTGTCGCGGCTTCAGGCCGCGCTGACTCTGCTTGGCAAGCTCGACACGCGGCCCGAGTTCGGCCCCGTCGTCGTCACCGTGTTCGACCGCGACCGCGTCGCCGACTATCAGAAGATGGTCGCATCGTTGCGAACCGCCGGCATTCGCGCCGAACTCTATCTCGGCAATCCCAAGAACATGGGCAACCAGCTCAAATATGCCGATCGCCGCAATGCGCCCTGCGTCATCATCCAGGGCTCGGATGAAAAAGCGCGTGGCGAGGTGCAGATCAAGGATCTGATCGAGGGCGCGAAGGCGGCGGCCGCGATCGCTTCCAACCAGGAATGGCGCGAGAGCCGCCCGGCGCAGTTCTCGTGCAGCGAGGCCGACCTCGTCGCCAAAGTGCGCGAGGTGTTGGCGCGGCATGACGTGAGCTGGGGCTAGCCATTCGCTGACGTCGCCATGCCCGGGCTTGTCCCGGACATCTACCTCCTGTTTGATGGCGCCCGTCAATGGCCGGTGTCCGGCCCCAAGGGAGAGAAAAATGCCTGAGATCACTGTCAGCATGGCCGAAGGCCGCACCGACGAACAAAAGGCCGGCATGATGCGCGACATCACCCAGGCACTGGTGAAGAATCTCGGCGTCGATGCCGACGCCGTCGTCATCCAGATCAATGAAGCCCCGCTCCGCCACAAGATGAAGGGCGGCAAGACGTTCGTGGAGCGCGCGGCGGCTGCGAAGAAGTAGCCGGCGCTGGTTCGGCAACCACAAAGGTCGTCCTGGCGAAAGCCAAGGACCCATTACCCCAAGCGGCAGTTGTCGCAGCAGGTCGTGGTTTAGACCGCGCATGACAATGTTGGGTCGGGGTAATGGGTCCTGGATCGGCGCTCCGCTTCGCTGCGCTTGTCCAGGACGACGGGGGGAGGCCCCATGGACGCACGCGACTTCATCAAGGTCGGCATGAGCGCCGAGCGCACGCTGGTGGTGCCGGTGGAGCGCACGGTCGGGCATTTCGTGCCCGGCATGCCGATGGTCTATGCGACGCCGATGATGATCCTGGAAATGGAGATGACGTCGGGCGATGCGATTCGTGCGGCGCTTCAGCCGGGCTGGGTCACCGTCGGCACCGAGGTCGATATCCGCCATCTTGCAGCAGCCCTCGTCGGTGCGACGGTGCGGACCACTGCGAAGGTTTTCGCGGTCGAGCGCCGCGTCATCCGCTTCGAGGTCGAGGCCTTCGAAGGCCCGCGAAAACTCGGCGAAGGGCGCCACGCGCGCGGGCTCGTCAATGTCGAGATGTTCAACAAGCGGCTAGCCGCAGGCTCGAAATCGTAGGGTGGGCAAAGGCGCGCAGCGCCGTGCCCACCATCTTTCCGCGATTGCATTCGAATGGGTGGGGCACGCTTCGCTTTGCCCACCCTACGGCACACTTTCTTACTTCGCCAATTCCTTCGACCGCTTCGTCGCCGCCGCGATGGCGCGGATCATCAGATCGCGCAGGCCGGGCTCGCCCATCAGCACGCCGAGTGCCGCGGCCGTGGTACCGCCGGGCGAGGTGACGTTCTGGCGCAGCGTGCCGGAGGCAAGCTCCGACTGGTGGAGAAGTTCACCCGAGCCGGCGACGGTTTCGCGCGCGAGTTTTGTCGCGAGCGCCTCGGGCAATCCCGCCTCGACACCGGCGCGCGCGAGTTCCTCGGCCAGCAAAAACACATAGGCCGGACCCGAGCCGGACACCGCAGTGACCGCGTCCATCAGGCTCTCATCGTTGACCCATTCGACCGAGCCGGTGGCGCGTAGCAGCGCATCGGCCACCGCGCGTTGCTGTGCGCTGACATTGTTCGCGGCGACAGCCACCGTGATGCCGCGACCGATCGCGGCCGGCGTGTTCGGCATCGCGCGCACCACCGCGCCGCCGCAGACCTCCTCGAGCGAGGCGATCGTGGTTCCCGCCATGATCGACACCACCGCGGTCTTGTCGGAGACGAATGGCTTCAGCTTGGCGCCGGCCTCGCGGAACATTTGCGGCTTCACCGCGACGACGAGCGTCTCGACCTGGCCTGCCGTCGTCACATCAGGATTGAGCGCAATCCCCTTGGCGGCAAGTGCGGTGATCTCGGCCGAGATGTGCGGATCGATCACCGCGACGCGGCGCGGATCGAGCCCGCCCGAAAGCCATCCGGTCAGCATCGCGCCGCCCATCTTGCCGGCACCGGCGAGCAGGATGGTGCCGGTGATGTTCTCGAGAGTGTTGTTGCTCGTCATAGCCGTTGCCACAAACTCAGTGTCGTCCCGGCGAAGGCCGGGACCCATAACCACAACTGGTTTTAATGGATGGAGGTGTTGGCAACAAGCAGCGTGCCACAAGCGAAATCACGCGGTATGGGTCCCGGCCTTCGCCGGGACGACGGCGAGCAGGGAGCGACGCCTTCCTCACGCGCTGGAGAGCTGAGTGCGCTTACGCCTCGCCCACCGTGTCGAACATGGCCGCGTCCATGGCTTCCGTCGTGGACTTGCCTGCCCACACCACGAACTGGAACGCCGGGAAATAGCGTTCGCAGGCGTGGATGGCGCCTGCGAGCATGGCTTCGCACTGGCCGGTGGAGGCGATGAGCCCGCCCGGCAGCACCAGGGCCTGCCGGTGCATGATCATGCCGGTGGTGGTCCACAGGTCGAAGTGCCCGACCCACAATTGCTCGTTGACCGCGGCCACGAGCCGCTGGACCTCCGGTCGCCGCGCAACCGGGATCTTCATGTCAAACGCGCAGGCCAGATGCAGCGCCTCGATCTCGCCCATCCAGGTGAAGGAGATCTGGTAGTCGGTCCATTGTCCCTTGGAGACAATCGTGAGTTCGTCTTCGCCGGAGCGTTCGAACGGCCAGTTGTTGCTGGCAGCGATATCCTCGACCACCGCGAGCGGATGGTTTTTGGAATCGATGGTGCCTTCGAGCAGGGACATGCCGTCTCGACCTCTTGCCTTTTTGTTGTCTTTGATACGCACGCGGTTGGTCCGGCGCGCGCTCCCTTAAATCTTGCTAAGGCGATCCATTCGGATCAGCGCGGGCTTGTCGCGGATCAACTGATGTGATTTGCGGAATCTGCGCAACTGGCTGCCGAGTCCGTCCACAAGTCAGGACTCGTTCGTCCACAGCTCATCTCCGCCACAATTATTAACGCCGGTGAGGCCGAACCGGATGGAGAAGAACAAACCGGAATCGGATTCGCCAAAGGCCTGCCAATCGCTAATTCCGTCGCGTGCCCCCTGGACCGCCATGGCGGCATGGGACCATGCGGTTTTCCCATGCGGAACCCGCTTGCCGCGGCCCCGAACCGGCGTCATATTCCGGTCAGGCCGTTCATCCCGGGCGGCCGATGTTCTCAGGGCGGGGTGAAAGTCCCCACCGGCGGTAAGGGCCGTAAGGCCTAAGCCCGCGAGCGCCTTCCTCAAAGCCTTGCTGAGGGGAAGGGTCAGCAGATTCGGTGCAACTCCGAAGCCGACGGTTAAAGTCCGGATGAAAGAGAACGGTCGGTGGCAGACGCATCGCAGGATGCGGCTGTTTGTCGTTCCGTGTGCCCTGATTCTGGTCCTTAACTGAGGAAAGCCATGAATCAGATGTTGCAAGATCCCCAAGCCGAAACGTCCCAACCAACTCAAACGCCACCGCCGGTTCCGCAAGATCCGGTGCCCGACCATCCGCGCTTCGCGAAACCGCAGCGGGTGGCCTTCGTGCAGGCCTGCTGGCACCGCGACGTGGTCGAGGAGGCCCGCATCGCCTTCGCGAAGGAGGCAGAAGCGCGCCACCTCAATCATGTCGACGTGTTCGAGGTGCCGGGCTCGTTCGAGATCCCGCTGCATGCGCAGATCCTGGCCAAGACACGACGCTACACCGCGATCGTCGCGGCCGGCCTCGTCGTCGACGGCGGCATCTACCGCCATGAGTTCGTCGCCGATACCGTGATCAAGGCGTTGATGGACGTGCAGCTGCGCACCGAGGTGCCCGTGTTCTCCGCGGTGCTGACGCCGCAGCAATTCCACGAGACCGAGGTGCACTACGATTTCTTCCGCAAGCATTTTGCCATCAAGGGCGTCGAAGTGGCAGCCGCCTGCGCGGAGACACTGCTCGGGCTCGAACGCCTGCGCGGCCAGGTCGCCGCGGGAATCGTGTAACGCAGCGCAACGACCATCCCTCATCCCGAGGGGCGCGAAACGCGTCTCGAAGGATGAGGGCGATCGCCGCCGTCATCACCCCAGTGACACCCCCGCTTTGGCGCGGCTGATCCCAAGCGTCAGGATGCGCTGCAGGAGAGCCGGATATTTCAGTCCGTCATGTAGAGCGGCCGTGGCGAACTCCTGGCTCTTGGCGATCTCGGGATTGGGATTGGCTTCGATGAAATATGGCGTGCCGTCGGCAGTGAGACGAAAATCGATGCGCGCATAGCCGTCGAGGCCGAGCACCCGGTAGATGCGTTTCGCGGCCCGCTGGATCCTGGCGGTCACTTCCGGCGCCAGATCCTTCGCAGGCCCGTCGACGATGCCGACCTTCTCCTGATAGTCGGTGTCGTGCTTGGCCTTCTCCGTGGCGATATGCCGTGACGAGCGGCCACCCATGCTGCCGAATTTCAGCTCCCAGACCGGCAGAACGCGCAAGCGATTGTTGCCGAGCACGCCGACGTAAAGCTCTCGCCCCTCGATGAACTGCTCGGCGATGGCGGCGGATTCGACCCGCTCGTGGATGAAGGCAACCCGCTCGGCCAGCTTCTCGTCGGTGTCGACGATGGAGGCTTGCGAGATGCCGAACGAGCCATCCATGTTCAGGCTCTTGACGATCAGCGGCAGCGCAAGGCGTGTCGGGCGTTTCACCTTGCGGCGCATCGGGAAGACCGCAAAGGCCGGCGCAGCGATCCGGCGGTGATGCACCAGCGTCTTGGACAAATCCTTGCCGCGGGCCAGGGTCAGGCCGCGCGGATTGCACCCGGTATAAGGGACCTTCATCAGCTCGAGATAGCTCGCGATGTGCTGGTCGAAGGCGACGTTGTTGTGGAATTCCTCCAGCAGCGTGAACACCACGTGCGGCTTGAACTCCTCGATCGCCTCGCGCACCGGCTTGATTTCCTCCTGCGCGCCGAGTGGTCGAACCTCGTGGCCGGCTGCGCGCAAGGTACTCACGACGTCGTATTCGGTTTTCCACGCGTTGATCTCCTGCACGGTGTGTCCGTCGCTGGAGTCCGGCGGCACGAAGTCCGGATGCATGAGCACCAGAATGCGCAGACGTCTCATAGCGCGATCCATTTTCGTTGAGACGGGCCAAACATCGTGTGCATCGTCTTGGCGGTCACGAGGACGATGAAGTCGAGAACGAGCTTCTGTTCGGGGCCGACGGCACGCAGATCGAGCTCGCGGCAGCGAGAGATCATCTCGTCGAGCACGGCATCGAGTGTAAGCTGATTCTCGCCCGTCCATCGCGCCACCAGCTGCCTGATATGGGCGCGGTGCCGCCGGATCAGGGCCGAAGCCGGCTTCGAGCGGTGATGCCGTGGATCGGCTGAAAACAGCCGGGACAGATCGCGGTCGTAGGTCTTGGGGGGCGTGAAGGCGTAGAACGCCTGCTTCTTCTTGTAGTGCTCTTCGAGCGTCTGGCTCAGCCGACCCAGCGTATCGACACGCTCCCGCGTCGTGATCAGCGGTCGCTTGCCCGCGATCTCGCCCATCAGTTCGTCGACATATTCGAGCTTCTTCAGCGCCGGCCAGCCGGCGTATCGTGTCCGCCAGTTCGAACGGGGCCGCAGCCACACCGCAAAGGTCTCGGCGAAATCCTCGTCCGGATGGCTCTGCGCGTACCAGAGCCGCAGATGCTGGACATAGCGCCGGCTGGCCGGATTGGGCCGGTAATAGCGCGGATAATGTTTCGACGACGGGCCGAACAGTTGCTGCCAGCGCCGGCGGCGCTGCAACTGGTAGCCGTGCTGTATGGCGTGGCCCGCTTCGTGACGGAGGATGGCCATGCATTCACGCCAGGTTCCGCCCTCGACGTCGAACATCATCTTCTTCTCGAGCTTCATCAGGCGGGGATGAGCGAGATAGAACGGAATGGCGATGCCGGGAACGCCGCCCGGACTGAACCATTCGCTCGACATCCAGGTGTGCGGCCGCAGCCGGATGCCGCGCTCCTGGAGCTCCTCGTACAGCGCGCTGACGCAATCCTCGAGCCAGGTGCCTTCGACCGTAACCCTCAGGCTGGAGAGGCGTTGCTTGAGCAACTCATCATCCGACAGCTTCTCCCAGGCAAATTTCCGGCGTGGCATCGGGCATCCAGAGGGCAGAGATGACTCGGGATTCGGATGATGTCATGGGCGCTCGTTGGCAACAACCCGGGGGGCGGCGGCGCGTGAGGCCGTAGGGGGCAAAGCGACTTGTCCGCCGGAACTCGACGAGCGAAGGCGGAAGCGTGCTCACCGTCTTCATGGCCACAAAAAAGGTGGGCACGGCGCGTTGCGCCTTTGCCCACCCTACGATTTTCCGCAAGCGGCCAGAGGCGAAAACCTCAGTCAAACAGGCTCGACACCGACTCTTCCGCCGCGGTGCGCGCGATCGCGTCGGAGATCAGGCTGGCGATCGGCAGCGTGCGGATGTTCGGGGCCTTGCTCACCGCATCCGTCGGCAGGATCGAGTCGGTGATCACCAGCTCCTTCAGCCTGGAGTTCGTGATCCGGGCCGCCGCGCCGCCGGAGAGCACGCCGTGGGTGATGTAGGCGTAGACGTCCTTGGCGCCCTTGGCGATCAGCGCGTCAGCGGCGTTCACCAGCGTGCCGCCGGAATCCACGATGTCGTCGATCAGGATGCAGGTGTAGCCGGCGACGTCGCCGATGACGTTCATGACCTCGGATTCACCCGCCCTCTCGCGGCGCTTGTCGACGATCGCGAGCGGGGTGTTGATGCGCTTGGCGAGGCCGCGTGCGCGCGCCACGCCGCCGACGTCGGGCGAGATCACCATTGTCCTGGAGAGGTCGAACTTGTCCTTGATGTCGCGCACCATCAGCGGCGCTGCGTAGAGATTGTCGGTCGGGATGTCGAAGAAGCCCTGGATCTGGCCGGCATGCAGGTCGAGCGTCATGACGCGGTCGACGCCAGCCTGGGTGATCAAATTGGCGACGAGTTTTGCCGAGATCGGCGTGCGCGAACCCGACTTGCGGTCCTGCCGGGCGTAGCCGAAATAGGGCAACACCGCGGTGATGCGGCGCGCCGAGGAGCGGCGCAGTGCGTCGGTGATGATCAGCAATTCCATCAGATGGTCGTTCGCCGGAAACGAGGTCGACTGGATGACGAAGGCATCCGAGCCCCGCACGTTCTCCTGGATCTCGACGAAGATCTCCATGTCGGCGAAGCGCCGTACCACCGCCTTGGTCAGCGGCAGGTCGAGACCTTGCGCGATGGCCTGAGCGAGAGCCGGATTGGAGTTGCCGGCGACGAGCTTGATGGAGCCGTTCTTGGCCGACATGGACGCTTCCTCCCGCGCTTTGCTGGACACGATGTTCAACATCAAACAATACCCACTGGAAGCACGGTTACGACGGGCGAGGAAATATCAGGCCGGGGGCTGCAATGGCAACCCGGGGCACTACGTTTTCCCTGCGAAATCCCGAGTCCGGCCAACGGTTTGGCCGGAAAACGGGGCCGTGGTTTCGCGGGGGTTAGCGCTCGGCATAGCCCAGCGCCGAGGCCGGCATGTCGGCCAATGGAGCCTCCGGGATCACGCTCGCCACGGCCGGCCCGCGCAAGCCGGGCGCCGAGTTCGGCGCATCCGGTGTACCGTTGATCATGTTGGAAAGTCCGCTGAATCCGGCCTGGGCGATCTTCCGCAGCACGAGGTCGTCGGCAGCGCCCCAAGGATCCCGGCCGCCCTTGGCCGCGGTCGGTTCCTCGCCGGAAAGGCGCAGCGCCCGCTGCTGGTTGGCGTCGTAGACGTCCCAGACCCAGGCGATCACGGTCTTGCCACGAACGATCTGGGCGGAGAGGTAGCTGCGCACGCGGTAGGCAGCCGTCCCCTCGCGGGAGACCACGGACAGGCTGCGCAGCTTGGATTCGCTGTCGAGCACGCCGACCATGCGGTCGAACACTTGCGGCGGCGGCCCGTCGATCGATTCGAACGCGACTGTCGCCCCCGAGCCGGCGCTCGGCGCCATCGCATAGGAGTTCGCGGCGCCACCGCCACCGGCACAGCCGCCAAGCGCGGCCGTCAGCAGCATGACCGCGAGCACGCGCGAACCCGCGCGGCGCAAGATGAATGACGCGTCCCTCATTATGGAGGGCAGCGATATCGTTAAAACGCATTAACGTCTAGGGCGGGGGCGCCACAGGCCACTATCATCGCGCGCAGGCATCGCCCCGGAATGACACGGGGTTGCCTTTGTGTTCACGCTTCGAGCGCGATCGCGTGAACGTGGCGGCCGTAATCCGGCTCCTTGCGATGTACCGAGCGGCGGTAGCTGAAGAAGCGTTCGTCGGCGTAGGTGTCCAGACCGAGATCGTCGATCATCAGGATGCCCGCGGCTTCCAGACGCTTGCGGATGAAGCCGGCGAGGTCGAACATCGCGTGTCCCTCGCGCACCGACGGGATGAAGAACATGGCGTTGTCTCCATCCGCCTCGATGAAGCGCGCCACGAACTCGTTGCCGACTTCATAACTGTCCTGGCGGATCAGCGGGCCGATCGCGGCGATGATGCGGCTCCGCGAGGCGCCGAGTTTTTCCATCGCCGAAATGGTCTGCTCCAGCACGCCGGTGAGCGCACCCTTCCAGCCGGCATGCGCGCCGCCGATCACGCCCGCATTGGGATCGACGAACAGCACCGGTCCGCAATCGGCGGTGGAGACGCCGAGCGCGATGCCGGGCACCTTCGTCACCAGCGCATCGCCCTTCGGCCGCGGCCCGCTCGGCCACCGAGCTTCGGCCACGAGCACGTCGGGCGAATGGATCTGGTGCAGGCTGAGAAAGCGTTCGGGTGCGACGCCGACATGCTCGGCCATGCGGCGGCGGTTCTCCGCAACAAGGGCCTGGTCGTCATTGGAGCCGAGCCCGCCGTTCAGCGCGGAATAGATGCCGCCCGAGACGCCGCCCTCGCGGGTGAAGAAGGCGTGGCGCAGGCCGGGCACCGCGGACAGCAGCGAGGAGGCAAGCGTCATGAATCGTCTCCGGCGCGTTCGAGATCGCTGAGTCCCGCAAGGCCCGTCAGCCGCGGCTCGGAGATGCCGAGCACCTTGAACATCGAACCCATGCCGCTGCGCCCGGTTTCGGTCAGGCGCTTGAGCGCGATCGAAATGTCGGTGGCGACGTCAGGCGCCGCCTTCTGCATCAAGGCGGCTGCACGGGTCTCGATGCCGACGCGTTTGAGGAAATCGCCCTGCGTCACCGGCCCGTGCACGCGGGCGCCGACGTCCTCCGCCCCGCGCGCGAGCGCCTGGAAGTCGACATGGGCTGTGACGTCGGCCTGGCCCGGCGCCTTCAGGGGATCGGTGAAGGTGTGGCGCGCGATCGCCTGGAAGGTGTCGCCGGCATCGCTGCGCAGATGACCGTAATCGATGATCAGCGCCGCGCCGTCCTGGTCGCGCACGCGGCTGGCGAGCTTCATGATCTCGGCATCGGGCCGCCATTCGAACACGGCCCCGACGGGCGCGGCGCGCACCAGAGGCGGCAGCAACACCTCGAAGCGCGGCGTCGGCTCGGCCGCCGCGCCGAATTGAAGTTTTCCGTTGGCGTCGACCTCGATCACGCGCTCGTGCCAGCCGTTCTCGTGTCGGACCATCTGGTGGATCGGCAGCACGTCGAAATATTCGTTGGCGAGGATGATGCTCGGTCCCTCGGGCACGTCGTCGATGCTGTCGTGCCAGGCGATGTTGCGCACGCCCGACAGCGTCGCACTCTGCCGCTCGCGGAGGACGGGATTGACCTCGACCATGTGGATGTGGAGCGCCTGGTAGAGCGGCGGCAGCACGCGGAGCGCGCGCAGGGCGTCGGCCATCATGGTGCCGCGGCCGGGGCCGAGCTCGATCAGCCGCAGGAATTGCGGCGAGCCCATCTGCTTCCACACCGAGGCGGTCCACAGGCCCAAGAGCTCGCCGAACATCTGGCTGACCTCCGGCGCAGTGGTGAAGTCGCCTTCTCGTCCCAACGGATCGCGCGAGACGTAGTAGCCATAGCGCGGATGCATCAGGCACAGTTCCATGTACCGCCAGACCGGCATGGGGCCCGAGGATTTGATCAGCGCCTTGATCTCGTCGAGTAACGGCTGGTCGGTCACGGCCTATCTTCTCAAAAGGAATTAACGAATAGCCCCTACGGGCTCGGGCGCACCGCGCCTCACTGCCAATACAATAAGTATGAGGCCTACAATAAGCATCGGGATCGACAACAGCATGCCCATGGTTAATCCGCCCCAGAGGAAGCCGAGCTGGACGTCCGGTTCGCGGAAATGCTCGCCGGCGATCCGGCTCAAACCATAGATCAGGATGAAGGCGCCGAGGATCATGCCCGGCCGTTTCAGGGCGCCGAAGCGGATCATGATCGCGAGGGCGGCAAACAGCAAAATGCCCTCCATGCCGGCCTCGTAGAGCTGGCTCGGATGGCGTGGCAGCTGGGTGGGATCATTGGGGAAGATCATCGCCCAGGGCAGCTCCGGGTCGGCGGCGCGGCCCCACAATTCGCCGTTGATGAAATTGGCGATGCGGCCGAGCAGCAGCCCGACCGGAGCGACGGCGGTGGTGATGTCGCCGAGCGACAGGATCGAGATGCGGTTGCGATAGGCGAACCACATCACCGCGACGACGCAGCCGAGGAAGCCGCCGTGGAAGGACATGCCGCCTTCCCACAGCCTGAAAATCGCGGCGGGATGGTCGATGAAGAAGGGCAGGTTGTAGAACAGCACATAACCGGTGCGGCCGCCGAGGATGATGCCGAGCGTGACCCACAGAATGAAGTCGTCGATCTGCACCAGCGACATCGGCGCCGGGCCGCCCCACAGCCGCTCCCTTTTCAGGAGCGAGCGCGCATAGAGCCAGCCGAACACGATGCCGCAGATATAGGCCAGGGCATACCAGCGGATCGCGAACGGGCCGATCTCGATCGCGATCGGCTTGAAGGCGGGAAAGTCGATGAGCAGAAGTTGCATCGCGCCTTCTATGTCTGGACGAGATTGCGGCGATAGAGCGCCAGCAGACGCTCCCAATGCCGCTCGGCGGCGTCGCGGTGATAGGCCGGACGCTTGGGGAAGGCGAAGCCGTGATGGGTGCCGGGATAGATCTCGACTTCGGCTT
This sequence comes from Bradyrhizobium sp. 35, assembly GCF_023073215.1. Classification (NCBI taxonomy): domain Bacteria; kingdom Pseudomonadati; phylum Pseudomonadota; class Alphaproteobacteria; order Hyphomicrobiales; family Nitrobacteraceae; genus Bradyrhizobium; species Bradyrhizobium sp. 35. Next base: position 9,933 of record NZ_JADPJC010000068.1, on the reverse strand, counting down.
TGGCGCCGCTCATGCCCTGCTTCACCTTCTCGATGATCTCGGCGGGCGCGTAGATGTCGGTCTCGGCGCAGGCGAAGTAGAGTTCGGCCTTGGTCTTGGCTGCCGCCAGATGCGGGCTGTCGTCCTGGTCGGTTGCGAGCTGGGTGCCGTAGACCGAAGCGGCGGCCTTGACGCGATCGGGAAAATGCGTGGCGGCGTTGACGGCGTAGCGGCCGCTCATGCAGTAGCCGACTGTACCGATCAGTTTGGTGTTCGCGGCCGCCTGGCCCTCGGCATAGGTGAGCAACGCCCGCGTGTCGTCCATGATCATGGGGATCGTGAGCGATCCCATCAGCGCGAACATGCGCTTGCGTTCCGGGGCGTTCGGATCGGCCGGCAGCGCGCCGAGCTCCATCACGCCGGAGCGGTAATAGAGGTTCGGCAGCATCACGTAATAGCCCGATGTTGCGAGCCGGCGCGCCATGTCGCGCAGCTCTTCGCGGATCGCCGGCGCGTCCATGTAGAACAGGATGACCGGAAACGGCCCGCCGCGTTCGGGATGGCTGATGAAGGTTGCGGTGTGACCGTCCTTGGTGGGGATCGCGATCTGCTGATCGATCATCTCGAGCGCCTTTTGTGATTCTTCTTATGCAGGGACGTTGAATACGATTGCAAGGAAACCGGGGCATGACAAGGATACCGCCGATCGGCCCTTGAACCCGCCCAATCGGATTGCCATTGTCTCCCCGCGCGTTCGCGCAGAGTTCATCGAAAGCCGCCAGGAGACCGACATGACCCAGACCAACAACCGGTTTTTCGACGAGATCGGCCGCCTGATGAACGATGCCGCCGGCGCCGCGCAGGGCGTCAAGCGCGAGTTCGACACGGTGATGCGCACCCAAGCCGAAAAATTCCTGCGCGACATGGACCTGGTCAAGCGCGAGGAGTTTGAGGCGGTCAAGGATATGGCGCGCCTGGCGCGCGAGGAGAACGAGGCCCTGAAGGCGCGCATCGCGGCGCTGGAGGCCAAGCTCGGCGGGTAACTCCGCCGGCTCCTTCCGGGCGATCCGGTTCCTTCCGGCCGCCCATTCTCCTTGTTATTTCCGCGTCTTCCGGGTAAAAGCCCGCCACGTCCGCAGCCCCCGCACCCCTGGAGGCTTGCTGCGGCGTATGCCATGGGCCGCGTTGCGGCCCATTAACTTTTGCAAAAACAAGGACTTAACGTTATGGCGACCGTCAAGGAATTGAAGGCGACCGCACGTCCGAAGAGCGGCAAGGGGGCCGCCCGGGCTGAGCGTCGCGCCGGGAGAGTGCCCGGAGTGATCTACGGCAACAACCAGCCCCCGCTGACCATCTCGGTGGACGATCGCGAACTGCGCTCGCGCATCCTCGCCGGCCGGTTCCTGACCACGCTGGTCGACATCGACCTCGAAGGCAACAAGCACCGCGTGATTCCGCGCGACTACCACCTCGATCCGGTCAAGGACTTCCCGATCCACGTCGACTTCATGCGGCTCGGCGAAGGCGCCACCATCCGCATCAGCGTTCCCTTGCACGTGGTGAAGGCCGAAGGTTCGCCCGGCGTGAAGCGCGGCGGCGCCGTGAACATCGTTGCGCATGCGATCGAGCTCGAGTGCGGCGTGGAGAACATCCCGCAGTTCATCGAGGCCGACGTGGGTTCGCTCGAAATCGGCCACTCGCTGCATCTCTCCGACATCAAGCTGCCGGCCGGCGTGAAGGCGCTGACCTCCGAGGACGCGACCCTCGTCACCATCGTGCCGCCGTCCGGCTACGCCGAAGAGCTGAAGGCTGCTGCTGCTGCTCCTGCCGCGGGTGCTGCTGCTCCGGCGGCTGGTGCTGCTCCGGCTGCGGGTGCTGCTGCTCCGGCAGCGGCTGCCAAGGCCCCGGCTGCCAAGGCTCCCGCCGGCGGCGACAAGAAGAAGTAATCTCTCAAAGCTGGCGCGCGGTCCCTGATCGCGCGCCGAGCGAGGGGCGCGCCGCGTCATGCGACTGTTTGTTGGGCTCGGCAATCCCGGCCCGAAATTCGCACGTAACCGGCACAATGTCGGCTTCATGGCCGTCGACGAGATCGCGCGGCGTCATGGTTTCGCACCCTGGCGCCGCAGGTTTCAGGGCGAGACCTCGGAAGGCACGCTCGGCACCGAGCGCGTGATCCTGCTCAAGCCGATGACCTACATGAATGATTCCGGCCGCAGCGTTCAGGAAGCGGCAAGCTTCTTCAAGATCGCGCCGGGCGACGTCACCGTATTCCATGACGAACTCGAACTGCCGCCGGGCAAGGTGCGGGTGAAGATCGGCGGCGGCATCGCCGGCCACAACGGCCTGCGCTCGATCTCCGCCCATATCGGCAACGAGTACCGCCGGGTGCGGCTCGGCATCGGTCATCCCGGCGTCAAGGAATTGGTGCACGGCCATGTGCTGTCGGACTTCGCCAAAGCGGACAACGACTGGGTGGCGACGCTCTGCGACGCGGTGGCCGAGCACGCGGCATTGGTTGCCAAAGGCACGGACGCGACCTTCGCCAACAGGGTGCACCTCGCCATGCAGGCGAAGGGATTTTTGACCAAGGACGACAACGGCAAGGAATAACGCTCGTGGGATTTAAATGCGGGATCGTCGGGTTGCCCAATGTCGGCAAGTCGACCTTGTTCAACGCGCTGACCGAGACGGCCGCGGCGCAGGCGGCGAACTATCCGTTCTGCACGATCGAGCCGAATGTCGGCGAGGTCGCGGTGCCGGATCCGCGGCTCGATAAGCTCGCAGCGATCGCCAAGTCGGGCCAGATCATCTCGACCCGGCTGACCTTCGTTGACATCGCCGGCCTCGTGCGCGGCGCGTCCAAGGGTGAAGGCCTCGGCAACCAGTTCCTCGCCAACATCCGTGAGGTCGACGCCATCGCGCATGTCGTGCGCTGCTTCGAGGACTCCGACATTACCCATGTCGAAGGCAAGATCGCCCCGCTCGCCGATATCGAGACCATCGAGACCGAGCTGATGCTCGCCGATCTCGACAGCCTCGAGAAGCGCGTCGACAATTTGTCCAAGAAGGCCAAGGGCAACGACAAGGACGCCAAGGAGCAGCTCGACCTCGTCAATCGCACGCTGGTGCTGCTGCGCGAAGGCAAGCCCGCGCGCCTCGTCGAGCGCAAGGCGGAGGAGGAGCGCGCCTTCGGGATGCTCGGCCTGCTGTCGTCCAAGCCCGTGCTCTACGTCTGCAACGTCGAGGAAGGCTCGGCCGCATCAGGCAATTCGTTCTCGAAGGCGGTGCAGGACCAGGCTGCCAAGGAAGGCGCCATTGCGGTCGTCATCTCGGCAAAAATCGAATCCGAGATCGCCACCATTTCGCGCGACGAACGCGCCGACTTCCTGGAGACGCTGGGTCTCGAAGAGGCCGGCCTCGATCGCCTGATCCGCGCCGGCTACACGCTGCTCGACCTCATCACCTATTTCACGGTGGGCCCGAAGGAAGCGCGCGCCTGGACCATCTATCGCGGCACCAAGGCGCCGGGCGCGGCCGGCGTGATCCACACCGACTTCGAGAAGGGTTTTATCCGCGCCGAGACCATCGCGTATGAGGACTACGTCGCGCTGAACGGCGAAGCCGGCGCCCGCGATGCCGGCAAGCTCCGCCTCGAAGGCAAGGAATACGTCGTCGCCGACGGCGACGTGATGCATTTCAGGTTCAACACGTAAGACGCTGGAGTTCGTGCCCCGGAAGCGCCCTACCGCACCCCGCCGCCTTGATCCCTGATCGCGCCAAGATGCTCGTTGATGCGGAAGATGATCAGGATCAGCTCGGCGAGAATGCGCGAGAACACGATTCCGACGACGACGCTCGCGATCGACGACAGCAGCATCAGGAAGCCGCCGAACGGGCTGATCGCCATCATTGCGAGGCCGGAGAAGATGCCGGAGAGGCCGAACAGGCAGATCAGCGCGATCACCAGCCAGTAGAAGGTCTTGATGATCGTCGGCGTGATAAAGCGGTCCCATTGAAACAGGTCGCTGAATGAAAACATTGCTCTCCCCAGGGCAATTCAGGTGTTGTCGGGCCTTGCAAATGGATCGTGGCCCCTGCTCGATCCGACTCAAGACCGACGCCGGCGCGCCGAATGTAGCACGAGCCATGCGGGCCGGCGGGTTGAGATTGCCGCAAAGTGCGGCCACAATCTGTCGTTCCCTCAAACCTTTCCCAAGATGACCCTGACCTTCGAAGATTTCCCGCCCGGCCGGTTCGGAACATTCGGCCCGCGCCATGTCACGCGCGACGAGATCGTGGCCTTTGCCGCCGAGTTCGATCCGCAGCCGATGCACCTCGACGAGGACGCCGCCAGCAAAAGCATGCTGCGCGGCCTGTCCGGCTCGGGCTGGCATCTCTGTTCGCTGATGATGCGGATGATGGCCGACGGTTTCATCACCCGCGCCGCTTCGCTGGGATCTCCCGGCGTCGACGAAGTGCGGTGGCTGTCGCCGCTCAGACCCGGCGACGATCTCATGCTCGAAGTCGACGTCGTGGAGGCCCGCACCTCGAAGAGCCGCCCGGAGCTCGGCATCGTCAAATTCAAATGCACCGTGCGCAACGCCGGGGGTGATGCGCTGTGCGAGATGACGTCGCCGATCCTGATCAAGCGGCGCGAAGGGGCGGTCTGATGCCGTTTTTCGAGGAGATCGAGATTGGGCATCGCCGTGAGATCGGCGCCTATACGTTCACGGCCGAGTCGATCAAGACATTCGCCGCAAAGTTCGATCCGCAGCGTTTTCACCTCGACGAGGAGGAGGGCAAGAACTCCTTGTTTGGCGGGCTCGCGGCCTCGGGCTGGCACGTCGGGTCGGCCTGCATGAGCCTGCTTGTCGCCGACGGCCAGCGCCTGGCGCGGGAAGCCGCTTCGCGCGGCGAGGAGGTCGCGGTGTGGGGCCCGTCGCCGGGCTTTCGCGACCTGCGCTGGATCAGGCCGGTGCTCGCCGGCGACATCGTCACCTACGTCAACGTCGTCATCGACAAGCGCAGCTCCGCCTCGCGACCCGGTTGGGGCATCCTGACCGCGCGCACCACCGGCACCAACCAGCGCGGCGAGGACGTCTACGCCATCACCGCAACCGCCTTCGTGCCGATGCGTGTGAACGGCGGTTAGATTCGTTCCAGGATGAACGGCGAAAACAGCGCGCGAGTGTTGCCCCCGCGCTATGGACGCGATTCCGGGTGGCTGCCATAAGCCTGCGCAACATGGTTTTCCCGCGAAGCAATGCGCGGAACCATCGAGTTGCTAACCAATTATGAACCTGTCGCTGTCTATTTGAACGAACTGGGCAGAGTACAGGGGACGAGGACCATGGCAGACCGCGGCGCACTCAAGCTGGTCGGATTCATCTTTGCTACCGCGACGCTGGCCGTGATGCTGGTGGCCGGCATGGTGGTGAAGGGCTATGCCGACGGCGCCTACACCCTGGAAGCTTCGACCGTGGAAGCCGCCCGGTAAGATTTCGTTAACTCCGCGGCCTCCGCCCTCAGCGGCTATAGACGAACGCCAATGTCGCGATCGCAACCGCCAGCAAACCGACAAAACGCAGCATGATCGTGCCGAACTGGTTCGGCGCGGGCCGCAGCGGTATCGGGTCGGTGGTGTCGGGCCGAATGCTTTCCATGAAAAGTCCCCAGGCCCGGCCGCGATGGCAAGAGCGCTTGGCGTTAGTCGCCGGATGGATGCGGGAAGTTCAAACCCCTCCGCTGTTATGCCCCGCCAAAGCGGGGCATCCGGTACGCCGCGCGTCACAGTTCTAGCCTCGCTGCCTCTGGAATACTGGATCACCCGCTTTCGCGTGATGACACTTTTCGTGGGGCGCGTGCGCACCGTCACACACCCCACGAATCAAAACCGCCGCGCCCCTTTCGGAACGCGGCGGCTGGTGATGCGGGATGCAGCGATCAACTGTTGCGCAGGCCGTCGGCGGCGCGCTTCCACTGCGAGACGTTGTCGGCGATCATGCGGGTCGACTTCATCGCGGCCTGGCTGAGCTGGGCGTAGCCGGAGATCTCGCGCTGGACGCGCTGGCCTTCGGCGTGGAGCAGGTCGCGCAGGCTCTCGAGCTCGGAGATCAAATTCTCGATCTCGGCGAGGGAGGTGCCGGCGACGCGCTGGATCAGCGAGTTGACGTTGGTGACGGTGGCCTCCGCGCTCGGATCGAGCGGCGGCGCGTCCGCGGCGGTCGCTGCCGGACGGCGCAGATAGGCGATGTCGTTGCGGACGAAGTCACGGATGCCGGCTTCGACTTCCGTCACTGCGGCAAGGTTGGTGTCGATGGTCTCGGTCTCGGTGGCTTCGGTCTTTTCCGGACGCATGGCGTTCATCGTTATTCCCCTGTTCGCGTTGAGCGCAGCGCGAGTGTCCCCCGCACGACGACGTCGGTCTGGGACTAGGGCGCCGGATTTTGGCCGCAACTTGGCCGAGGTGCGGCAAGGGCGGTCCATTCGGGGGCTTTGCCGTGGCGTATGGTTACCGGAGTCTGAACGCGGCCGCCGCGCCGAAGTGAATGCGCGGCCGGTCGGTGCTCGACTCCCTCGCCCCGCAGGGGGGAGAGGCGAAAACAGCTACCAGCTCTTCTTGAAACCCGCCGTCAGGCTCTTGTTGATCGCCCCTTGCGAGGTTTCGCCGACGGAACCGGAGACGGTGACGTTGTCGAACAGCTTCTGTTCCGCGCCGACCTTGCGCAGCCATTTGTCGTCCGTGGTCGACAGCGACTGGCCCGCGGTGATGCTGGTGCCGGTATCGGTGAGAGTGACCTTGGCCGACTGCTCGGTCTCGTAATTGCGCGTGACGTGACCGCCGACGCCGGGGAGCGCCGTGGTGCCCTGCTGGTTGACGCTGTAGCCGTTCTGCAGCGTCAGCGACGTGTCGCCCGACAGCGGCACCGACTTGATCAGCGAGGCCCCGAGCTTGCTCTGCTCCGCGCCGGGATCGACGCGAGCCTCCACCGCGGTCTTGTCCCAGATCGCGCCGGCGCCCGGCGCGGTCGCGGCCGCCCAGGCGCTGCCGGACGATTGAGGCACGCTGCCGCCATTGCTGGCCTTCTGTGCCAGCAGCTCGGACATCGTCCGCGGCTCGCTCGTCACCGTCATGTCGGCGCCGATGCGGGCGTCCCAGAATGAGGATACCGACTGCTTCACCGTCACCGCCGAGGAGCCGTTGGCGTTGGCGTTCGTCGCCCAGTTCAGCCCGTCCTTGGCGGCGGCCTGCGCGCGCTTCTTGGCGGCGATGATGTCGTTGAGCGTGCCGGCGTCGATCGCGAGCTGGCCCCAGTCGAGCTTGTCAACGTCGATGCCGCTCAGCACGTCGGGGTCGTTGACGTCGGGGGCCTCCGCCGCTTCGGCGTCGTCGTCGGGCGCTGCGGCCGGGCCGGGGGAGAAGGGCGGAATGATCTGCGCCGAAACCGTCAGCACCGATCCCAAGATCAAAGCGGCCGCCAGCATCGGCAGCCTGGTCCAGCCAAACCCTGTCGCGAATTCCATCGTCCTGCCCGTCAGCCCAGTTCCCGCCGAGGATGCGGAACCATCATTGCGAAATTGTGGCGGTTCCATCAGACGCGAACCAACGGGCCGCGCGAAAGGCGCGCGCCCGATGACGAGCTTCTCCACGATTGCATCGGCGGGGCTGGAGGCCAGGACGCGTCGTGGGGTGCTCAGCCATCGGTCCCGAAGTGCGGGGCCCGTTGGTGTTCCGTTCAGCCGACGCTGGTCATCTTCGGCAGATGAATGGCGCGGCCAGCCTGCTCGACCAGATCAAACGTGTCGATCAGCACGCGCATGCTGGTGAGCTTGCCCGCCCTGAACTGGGCAAACTGCGCCACCCGCAAGCTGATCGGCTTGCTGGAATCCAGTGCGGTCAGCGAATAGCGCAGCATCGAGGCGGCGGAATCGACACCGAGCATGATGCTCTCGCGGTCGAAGCGGCGGACCTGGAAATTGTCGGCGAATTGGCGGATGACGTCGAGCACGGCGTCCTTGCCCTGGCGCGCGCCGAGGAACGGAAACATGTCGATCGGCCCATTGAGCGCCCACTCGACGTCCTCGTCGATCAGGGCCTCGATGTCCTCGAAATGCCGGTCGTTGATCGCGCGGTGCAACGCACGCGAGAAACGCCAGAGGCTGTGCTCTGTCATCTTGGGCAGTCCTGAAGCTGGCTTGCGAAAAAGCGAAAAACAACCCCAAGCGCACAGGAAAGATGCCGCGGGGTCGCTCAACTCATTTGTATACGAACAAAATACGTCAATTCGGCCAAAACGCAATTCACGTTTTCGCAATGCACAATTGATTCCGGCGTGTGAGATTTACAATAGAACCCCGTATTTTCCCGGTCCGGGCCGGTTTGGGAGAGAGCTAGCCCCCGTCCACCCGCTCGCCCACGATCAGGGGGCCGATCTCACGTTCCAGCACCTGCTGCACCAGGTCGTAGGAATCGATGATCTCGCGGATCTGCGCCACCTTGCCGCGGCGAAAAGTGTAGAAGACGGCCATGTCGACCTGAATGATGCGGTCGTTGCTGCGCTTCCTGAAGAACACGCGCAGATAGGCCGCGACCGTGTCCCCCTCGGCGACGATCTGCGGCACCTCGTAGCGGATCTCGGCGTATCGCTCCTGCACGGTGCGCCAGAATTCGCCGAGCTCCTGCTTGCCGTGGCAGGGGCCCATGTGCGGCAGCACATCGATCGGCGCGTGGGTGAGGAAGTCGACGTCGTCGGTGCAGCACGACAGCGCGGCAGCGAGATCGCTGCGCGAGATGGCGTCGAGCAGATGCAGCACGCGCTGGCGATTGAGCTTCTCGACCGTCATTCCGCCCGCCCTCATCGGCCGTGTGGAGTTCGCGCAAGGCTAACGCGCTGCCTCGGACACCGGCAATCCGCAAACCACAGGGGATATTGCTGACGTATGACGCGCCAGCGTAATGCCAGGTTCATGACTGCAATTTATGGTTGAGCAAGCGCGAGCCTTCACGAATTCGTGCAGGCGTTCGGCTGCATGGTCTAGCGAAGCATCGCGTGCGCGCGCGGGAACCGGGACGGGCCCGTGCCTGTTGAGAGTGCGACACCGCATCCGGAGACATTGATCCATGAAATCCCTCGCCGCCATCGCCGTACTTCTCATCTGTGGCGCGACGTCCGCCGCCAACGCCAAGGGCTGCATCAAGGGCGCCGTCGTCGGCGGCGTCGCCGGCCACTATGCTGGCCATCACGGCGTCCTCGGCGCCGCCGCCGGCTGCCTCTACGGCCGCCACCATGCCAAGGAACAGCAAGAGCAGGAGAGACAGCGGCAACAGCAGAGCCAGGTGAACGGGCAGGGCAAGCTGTAACCCCTGGTCATTCGGGGGGCGCGCGCCTTGTTCCCGCAGAGGAAATGGGCGTGACGCATCTCACATCAGGTCCCCCTGATGGCGGCTGGATTCATCCGCATGTCCTCAGGGAGACGTGCCATGGCCGCCATCGCCAGAGTCAGAAAGTCCAGCCTGCATAACGCGCTCGAAGGCCTCGCGCTGACCGCGACGCTGCAGAGCTTCCCGACCTTCGCCGCCGCCGCATTCCTGCTCAAGCTGGTCGGCAATCACGACCTGGTCGGCGATCCCGGCGTCGCCATCTTCGTCGCCATCGCCTCGCTCGCCCATGCGCTGCTTGCGGTGAGCTTCCCGCATTTGTTCAAGACCGTCTACGAACCGAAGTTCTTCGAGGCCCATCTGTCGCTCGCCGACAAGATCACGGCATGGCGCACCCAGCGGTCGCCTCGCTGCAACTGATGACCACCGTGCTGCTGCTGTCGGTGATGGCGGTGGTGACGGCGAGCCTGGGGTGAGTTCGCGTTCTCATGATTCTCCGACGCCGCCATGAACAACCATGGGCGGCGCCGGCGCTCCGCGCCCCCTTACCTCTTCTTCCACCCACCCCTATGCCC
>NZ_JADPJC010000100.1:0-1133 GCF_023073215.1 Bradyrhizobium sp. 35 | reverse complement strand
GACATCACCGAATTCGGCAAGCCGCCGAAGCCGCCCGCCCTTAACGACGTGCTTTCCGAGATCGAGAATTCACCGAAGCCGGTCGTGGCCGCGATCCACGGCACCGCGCTCGGCGGTGGCCTCGAGGTCGCGCTCGCCTGTCATTTCCGCGTCGCGGTGAAGGAAGCCAAGCTCGGCCTCCCCGAGGTGAAGCTCGGCCTGCTGCCGGGCGCCGGCGGCACCCAGCGCCTGCCGCGCGCGGTTGGACCGGAGCTCGCGGTCAAGATGATCGTCGGCGGTGATCCGATCGGAGCGGCGGAAGCGCTGAAGAACGGTCTGATCGAGGAGATCGTCGAGGGTCCGGCCGCCGGTGGCGAAGCCTTCGTACGAAAGCTGCTGGCTGAAAAGCGTCCGCTGCGCCGCCTGCGTGACGACGACTCCAAGATCGCGGCGGCCAAGGCCGACCGCTCGATCTTCACCAATGCGGTCGCCGCCATGACCAAGAAGTCGCGCGGCCTGGAAGCGCCGTTCGCGGCGGCCGACGCCGTCGGCTACGCCATCGACCTGCCGTTCGACGAAGGTCTGAAGAAGGAGCGCGAGGGCTTCCTGAAGCTCGTCGCCAGCGATCAGTCCAAGGCGCAGCGTTATGCCTTCTTCGCGGAGCGCGAGGCCAGCAAGATCGCCGGCGTTCCTGAAGGGACCAAGCCGCGGCCCGTGAACCGCGTCGCCATCCTCGGCGCCGGCACGATGGGCGGTGGCATCGCGATGTCCTTTGCCAATGCCGGCATTCCCGTCACCCTGATCGAGACAGGCGAGGAGCAGCTCAAGCGCGGCATGGGCATCATGCAGAAGAACTGGGAAGCGACCGCGGCACGGGGCGGCATCCCGGCGGATGCGCCCGCGAAGCGCATGGCGCTGATCAACGGCGTCGTGGGCATCGAGAACGTCGGCGACGCCGACCTCGTCATCGAAGCCGTGTTCGAGACCATGGCAGTGAAAAAGGAAGTGTTCGGCAAGCTCGACCAGTACGTCAAGCCGGGCGCCGTGCTCGCCTCCAACACCTCCTACCTGAACATCGACGAGATCGCGAAGTCGACCAAGCGTCCGCAGGACGTGCTCGGCATGCACTTCTTCTCTCCCGCCAACGTCATGAA
>NZ_JADPJC010000131.1:0-70201 GCF_023073215.1 Bradyrhizobium sp. 35 | reverse complement strand
TGGGGGCCTCAAGCCCCCAATCCCTGCAATCTCAAATGCCGCCGCAACCGGAAAACTGACTCCTGCTCAATCGCTTAGTGCCTTGTTCACGGACGACTAGTTCCCAATTCAACCCTTTGTAGGCCAGGTTTTCCCGTTCAAAGGCCTTTTGGAGAGTCTTGGGATCGAGATTGCCGCTCGTTGGCATGTGTGGATGAAGCCGGAAGACGTCACGAAACTCCACAATACTTGTGTCCAAAGCAGTCGCAGCTCTTACTGCCTGTTGGCCTGCCTTGTCATTGTCGAATAGCCATATCGTCGCCGGAGCGCGATCCTTGATCGAGCGCTGAGATCAACCGCTTGTCAGAAACCTCGGATAAGACTAGCCGCCAAGGCAAGCCTAGGAATGATATCAAAGTTTCGAGTTGGGGGCATTCCTTCGGCAGGTCGATCAGCCAAAGTGCAATGTCGCGGCTGTCGAGGTTCGACAGGAGATTGTCCGAAGCTCCGTCGACAAGAAAAAGTTTCTTTTGGTTCATTTTCCCGCTCCCATGCCGTCATGGCGTTGCCTCGATGCCTTCCAAACGGGATGCACCGTTTGATTGTAGGAGGAAGCGCGGTGTTATCAACAAAAACGGCCGGATCTTCCGATCCGGCCGTCACGCAAAACTCTTCCAGCTAAGCCTACGCCTCGCGACGCAAGCCCTCGCCCGATTCGAAAATTCTTAGCTCGCCTTCTTCTCCGGCGCCGGGGTCGGGCCGACCTTCTTCTGGATGGCGCGCTTCAGCTCGAGGGCGCGGGGCGACAGCACGGCGGCCTTGGCCTTGAGCAGGAAGGGATCGAGGCCGCCATTGTGGTCGACGCTCTTGATCGCGTTGGTGGAGACGCGCAGGCGCACGTTGCGGCCCAGCGCTTCGCTGATGAAGGTCACGTTGACCAGGTTCGGCAGGAAGCGGCGCTTGGTCTTGATGTTGGAGTGGCTGACCGTGTGGCCGACCTGGGGGCCCTTGGCCGTCAATTCGCAGCGGCGAGACATGGCAAAATCCTCAATCTTTCCCAACGATGTGCGGCCGCCATTCGGGGCGCCACGGGCAAATTCTCTGTCCTTGCAGGGAGCGGGCGGACGTATAGGGGGGAAGCGGCGGGACGTCAAGGTTTTGGGGCGGGTTTCGTGCTCCAAGGTAGCTGTCATCGCCCGGCTCGCCGCCTTCGCTGAAGCTTCGGCGGGCCGAGCACCCGTGTGGGCCTCGGCGTAGCCTTGGCGGAGCCGGGACCGGGCGATCCAGTACTCCGCGCCGGTGCGGCTGACCAGAGGGGCCGCGGCGTACTGGATGCCCCGGTCAAGCCGGGGCATGACGGCGGTGGAGGTGGCGGGGTGAGGTGCGCTTTCAGTCCCACCCCCGATCACCAAAACGGCAATGATTATCGCGCCTTACCATCACATAAAGGGCGTATTCGCGCCCGAAAAGTCCGGTGGAGTTCCGGACGCCGACAGGCCCGGACGCATTGCTTGGCGCGGTATTTGGCTTAAGTAACAACCGTTCGCGCCCCGATTGGATTGTTTCGTGCTCACAACGCCTCATCTTGCGCCGAGCCTGCGCCCAAAAGAGCTGCGCTCAGCGGAGCGGCGCGCGAGGAATCCGCGCGTAAGCCATCCTCGCTCTGCCGGCCGCTGGGTCATGGCGGCCCTTGGCGGGCTGGTGTTGGCGTGGGCGGCGGAGCCCGCGGCGGCGCAGGGCAAGCTCGAGGCGCAATATGAGGCGACGCTGGCGGGCATTCCCGTCGGCAAGGGCGCCTGGAACATCGACATCCAGGACGATGTGTTCGCGGCCGCGGCCTCCGGCGGCACCTCGGGGCTGCTGAAATCCTTCGCGGGCGGGTCCGGCACCGGCGCCTCGCAGGGCCGCGTGGTCAACGGCGCGCTGGTCGCGACCGGCTATCAGGCCTCCACCACCACCTCGAAGAAGACCGAAGAGATCCGCATCACGCTCGACAAGGGCAATGTGAAGGATTTTGCCATCCTGCCGGAGCCGCCGGTCGATCCCGACCGCATCGTCGTCACCGACGCGCATCGCCGCGGCGTCTGGGACCCGATGACGGCCTCGCTGGTGCGCGTATCCGGCACCGGCGACGTGCTGTCGGCGGACGCCTGCCACGGCAGCGCCGCCGTGTTCGACGGCCGCATGCGCTACGAGCTCAAGCTCGATTTCAAGCGCATGGAGAACGTGAAGGCGGAGAAGGGCTATCACGGCCAGGTCGTGGTCTGCTCGCTCTATTTCGTGCCCATCGCCGGCTACATCCCCGACCGTCCGGTGATCAAATATCTCGCCGCCCAGCGCAACATCGAGGTCGCGTTCGCACCGATCGCCGGCACGCGCATCCTGGTCCCGTTCTGGCTGAAAGTGCCGACCCCGCTCGGGCCGGCCATGCTGGAAGCAACCAGCTTCATCACCAGCGCCCAGCCGCCCAAGGTCGCGAAGACGCAGTAGGGCTGGGTGCCGTAGCCCCGCTGCCGTAGCCCGGATGGAGCGCAGCGTAATCCGGGGTTCTTTGCTTCGGCCCCCGCATTGCGCTCCGCTCCATGCGGGCTACGGACCTCCCTTTTGGTGAAAATAAACATCAATGATTTCAACAACATGCCTACTGTGCATGGGGTTGTTTTCGCGCATTTTGTTTGGAGGGGGTCGAGAACCGGGAATCCATTTGACTCCTCCCCGATTCTGATTCGACTCCGCGCCGTCCCCAGCTTTAACGAATCCGCCATCGAAACGTCGCTTGTGCGGCGGAGCAAAACTCCATCTAGTGCGAACCCACAAGCCTCCCGCGACATCTTGCGTGAACGGAACAGGACTCAAGGGGGAGTCAGCGATTCGGCCGCGATTCGTTCTCAACTCGTTCCGAAGCTTAAAGCCAACGGGAAAAGCGTCGCAAAGTGAGACAGTTGCGCTGGGTTCAGGGAGAGGCGCCGCATTCTCCGCCGTCATGCCCCGGCTTGACCGGGGCATCCAGTACGCCGCGCCCTCTCGGTTTGATCTGCGCCGCCTCTGGAATACTGGATCGCCCGGTCGAGCCGGGCGAGGACAGCAGTGTGTGAGGCGAGCCCTTCGCGCCACCGCCCCAAAACAGCACTGACATTCGCCCCAATCGCCATTACCTAATCCCCCAGATGCCTTTTTCCTCCTCCCCCTTCGCTTCCGAGCGGCTTCCCGGCGCCGGCGTCACTGCGGTGCTTGGTCCCACCAACACCGGCAAGACCCATCTCGCCATCGAGCGGATGCTCGCGCATCCCTCCGGCATGATCGGGCTGCCGCTGCGCCTGCTCGCGCGCGAGGTCTACAACAAGATCGCAGCAAGGGTCGGCCCCGACGCCGTCGCGCTCGTGACCGGCGAGGAGAAGATCAAGCCGAAAGCGCCGCGCTATTGGGTCTCGACCGTCGAGGCGATGCCGCGGGATCTCGACGTCTCGTTCCTTGCCGTCGACGAGGTGCAGATCGCATCCGATCTGGAACGCGGCCACGTCTTCACCGATCGCATCCTCAATCGCCGCGGCCGCGACGAGACGCTGCTGCTCGGCGCTGCGACCATGCGCCCGATCATCGAGCGGCTGCTGCCGGGCGTCTCCATGATCACGCGGCCGCGCCTGTCGCAGCTGGAATTCGCGGGTGATCGCAAGATCACGCGGCAGCCGCGCCGCACCGCCATCGTCGCCTTCTCGGCCGACGAGGTCTACGCCATCGCCGAGCTGATCCGCCGCCAGCATGGCGGCGCCGCCGTGGTGCTGGGTTCGCTGTCGCCGCGCACCCGCAACGCGCAGGTCGCGATGTTCCAGAACGGCGAGGTCGATTACCTCGTCGCCACCGACGCCGTCGGCATGGGCCTCAATCTCGACGTCGACCACGTCGCCTTTGCCTCCGACCGCAAGTACGACGGCTACCAGTTCCGCCGCCTGACGCCGTCCGAATTCGCTCAGATCGCCGGCCGCGCCGGCCGCGCCACCCGCAACGGCACCTTCGGCACCACCGGCCGCTGCGGCCCGTTCGAGCCCGAGCTCGTCAATGCGCTGCAGAACCACACCTTCGATCCCGTGAAGGTTTTGCAATGGCGCAATTCGAAGCTGGATTTTGCTTCCCTCGGCGCGCTCCAGGTCTCGCTGAACCTGGCCCCCGGCCACGAGGCGCTGACGCGCGCGCCGATTGCCGAGGACATGCGCGTGCTCGACCACGCCGCCCGCGACGCCGAGGTGCGCGATGTCGCGCATGGCAAGGACGCCGTGGAACGGCTGTGGGAGGCCTGCCAGGTCCCGGATTATCGAAAGCTGTCGCCGGCCGCCCATGCCGAGCTGGTGACGACGCTGTACGGCTTCCTGATGCGGAAGGGATGCATCCCCGACGCCTGGTTCAGGACCCAGATCGACCAGGCCGACCGCGTTGACGGCGATATCGACACGCTGTCGGCCCGGATCGCGCAGATTCGCACCTGGACCTTCGTCGCCAATCGCCCCTACTGGCTGAAAGACCCCGAACGCTGGCAGGGGATCGCCCGCGAGGTCGAAAATAAATTATCGGATGCGCTCCATGAACGCTTGACTGAGCGTTTCGTTGATCGCCGGACCAGTGTATTGATGCGCCGCCTGCGGGAGAACACGAGCTTGAATACGGAAATCGGCAAGACCGGCGAAGTCATCGTCGAAGGCCATGTCATCGGCCGCCTCGATGGCTTCACCTTTGCACCGGATGCGGCGGAAGCCGGCTCCGATGCGAAAGCGTTGCAGGCTGCAGCGCAGGCCGTGCTCGCCGGCGAGATCAACGCGCGCGCCGAAAAACTGGGCAACGCACCGGACGAGCAGTTCGTGCTGACCTCGGAAGGCATCATCCGCTGGACCGGCGACGCCGTGGCGCGGCTGTCTGCCGCAGAGGAAGCGCTGCATCCGCGCATCCGCATCATCTCCGACGAACGCCTCACGGGCGCCCCCCGCGACAAGGTGCAGGCGCGGCTTGAGCTCTGGCTCAAGACGCATATCGAAAAGCTGCTCGGGCCGCTGTTCGAGCTCAGCAAGGCCGAGGACGTCACCGGCATCGCCCGCGGCATCGCCTATCAGCTCGTCGAGGCGCTCGGCGTGCTGGAGCGCCCGAAGATCGCCAACGAGCTGAAGGATCTCGACCAGCCCTCGCGCGCGACCTTGCGCAAATACGGCGTCCGCTTCGGCGCCTATCACCTCTATTTCCCCGGCCTGCTCAAGCCGGCCGGGCGTGCGCTGGCCGCGCTGCTCTGGGCGCTGAAGCAGGACAATGTCGATCCCTCCGCGCTGTCGGGCGCGCAGCATCTGGCGAGCTCGGGCCGCACCTCGTTCCCGGTCGACAAGCAGCTGCCGCGCGATGCCTATCGCGTGCTCGGCTACAAGCAGGCCGGCGAGCGCGCCGTGCGCGTCGATATCCTCGAGCGCCTGGCCGATCTGATCCGTCCGGCGCTGGCCTGGCGCGAGAACGCGTCTGGCGAAAAGCCCGCCGGGGCATTCGACGGCCGCAGCTTTGTGGTGACGCAGGCGATGACCTCGCTCACCGGCTCCGCCGGCGAAGACTTTGCCTCCGTGCTGCGTGCGCTCGGCTATCGCATGGACAAGCGCCCGCCGCTGCCGGCGAAGCCCGCCGCGGCTGTTGTCGAGACGCCTATTGCTGAGGCGCCTGTTGCTGAAGCCTCCAGCGAAGAGACGCCCGCAACCGAAACGCCGGTCGAGGACGCCGCAACCCCTGCGGATGCCGCGATCGAAGCCGCTGCCGAGCCTGTGACCGTCGAAGACGCGCCCGGGATGGAGCAGCACGACGAGCCCGCGCATGACGAGCCGGCGCTCGAAGCTTCCGTCACGCCGGAAGACGCTCCCGGCATCGCGCCACCTGCGGAAGAGCCTGTTGCCCCCGCTGAAGCTGTCGAAACCGCACCTGCCGAAACCGCGCCTGCAGAGACCGCTGCAACTGAAGCCGCTGCGTCGGCCGATGCGGCAGCGCCGGTGGAAGCCGCGGCCGCGCCCGCCGAGCCCGAGCTCATCGAGGTCTGGCGTCCCGCGGGCCGTCACGATGATCGCAAGCCGCGCCACGAGCGCCATCGCAACCAGCGTCATCACCAGCCGCGTCCACAGGCGGGCGCTGAAGCCGGCGCTGCGCCTGCCGAAGGCGAAGCCCAGCCTGCCGCCGACGGCGAGAAGCGCGGTGAGCGCCATCGCCATGGCGGCGGTCATCGTCGAGATGGTGGCAGGGACTTCCGCAAGCCGCGAGAAGGTAGCGCCGAAGCTGCGCCGCGTCCCGAGGGCCGCGACGACAAGAACCGCCGCTTCGAGGGCAAAAATGGCGGCAACAAGGACCGCGACAACAAGGACCGCAACAAGGGCAAGTTCGGCGGCGATCGCGACAAGGGCCGCGATAACCGTGGCCGCGACCGCGACAAGGGCCGCGACCGCCAGGGCGGACCGTCGCTGCGTCCCTACGCATCGAGCGCCACCCCGCGCGAGCGCGATCGTCCGGTCGATCCGAACTCGCCGTTCGCGAAGCTCGCTGCGCTGAAGGAGCAGCTGTCCGGGCGTAAGGAGTGAGCCCACGACCGAGCGGCAGCGCATCGACAAATGGCTGTGGCACGCGCGGGTGGTGAAGGCGCGCACCTCCGCGGCCGCGCTTGTCGAGTCCGGCCATGTTCGCGTCAACGGTGCACGCGAGAAATCGCCGGGGCATGCGATCAAGATCGGCGACGTGCTCACCATCGCGCTCGATCGCACCGTGCGCGTCTTGAAAGTCATCGCCTTCAACGAGCGCCGCGGCGACGCCGCCTCGGCCCGTGTGCTCTACGAAGAGCTCGGTGAAGGCCCGCCAAGTTCTCAGCGCAATTAATTGCGCTTTGAATTCATTTCTTGGTCGATCAAGCGCATAAAGCCGTCATGATCGGCCGTTCCTGAGCTTGCGGCGCCGGGCCATCCGCGCTACGCAAGCCGCGACTTTTAAAAGAGCTTTTCGGAGCGTTGGATGACTTACGTCGTCACTGAAGCGTGCATCAAGTGCAAGTACACCGACTGCGTCGAGGTCTGCCCGGTCGACTGTTTCTATGAGGGCGAGAACATGCTCGTCATCCATCCTGACGAGTGCATCGACTGCGGCGTGTGCGAGCCGGAATGCCCCGCCGATGCCATCAAGCCGGACACGGAACCGGGCCTGGAAAAGTGGCTCACGGTCAACGCCGACTACGCCAAGAGCTGGCCGAACATCACCCAGAAGAAAGAATCACCCGACGACGCCAAGGATTTCGACGGCATGGAGGGCAAGTTCGACAAGTATTTCTCGCCGAACCCCGGCTCCGGCGACTAATTCGGGTCAAACTTAACCCTATTAGCGGCCTTACCGCCGAAAACTAGGCCTTAACACCCCTAAATCATTGATTTTTGCGGGAAATGTGCTATATTGGGCACATTGAGCCGAACCCTGGTTAGCCCCGTCGGCCCCGTTGGGTTCCCGTGAAACCAAATGTCGAACAGGGGCGTGGCAGTTTCCGCGCGCAGGCTGTGTCACAGAAAACGCGTAAAAAGAGTACTTCAGCGAAGGCTTCCCATAAGGACGCCAAGAAAGTCGCCGCGGCCAGCCGTAGCGCATCCAAGGGTCGGACCGCGACGAAGGCGCCGGCTGCAAAGTCCTCGAAGAACAAAAGAAGCGCAATGCCTAACAAGACTGCCAAGCCGGCCGCGAAAGCGACCGTTGCCAAGCCTGTTGCCGCCAAGCCCGCCGCCAAGCCCGCTGTTGCCAAGGCTCCCGCTGCCAAGCCCGCCGCAAAGGCTCCTGTTGCTGCTGCTCCTGCCAAGGCCCCTGTTGCTGCCGCCAAGCCGGCCGTGAAGCCCGCGGCTGTTGCGCCGAAGGTCGAGGAAAAGAAGGTTGTGACCCAGCGTCAGGGCTTCAAGGCCAACGAATTCGTCGTCTATCCCGCTCACGGCGTCGGCCAGATTCTGGCCATCGAGGAGCAGGAGATCGCCGGCGCGAAGCTCGAGCTGTTCGTCATCAACTTCATCAAGGACAAGATGACGCTGCGCGTGCCGACCGCCAAGGTCGCCAATGTCGGCATGCGCAAGCTCTCCGACCCCGCGCTGGTGAAGCGTGCGCTCGAGACCCTCAAGGGCCGTGCCCGCGTCAAGCGCACCATGTGGTCGCGCCGCGCCCAGGAATACGAAGCGAAGATCAATTCGGGCGACATCGTCGCTATCGCGGAAGTCGTGCGCGACCTCTATCGCTCCGAGTCGCAGCCCGAGCAGTCCTACAGCGAACGCCAGCTCTATGAAGCAGCGCTCGACCGTCTCTCCCGCGAGATCGCGGTGGTGCAGCACTCGACCGAGACCGAAGCGGTCAAGGAGATCGAGGCCCAGCTCGCCAAGAGCCCGCGCCGCACTGGCGCCAAGTCCGAAGCCGCCGAAGGCGAGGCCGATGCGGACGCCGAGGGCGATAGCGACGAGACCGAGGGCGGCGCCACGGTCGCCGACGAGGCCGCGTAAGCGTCTCGCGCGTCGAACGCAACAGATCAAAGCCCGGTCTTACGGCCGGGCTTTTTGTTTTGGAGACGCTGACCGCCCCGGTTCGGGGACGTCAGCGGGCGGAATTGCTTTGAGCCTATGCGGTCCTGAGCAGGATCAAACCCGCGATGCGCTTCCCGAAGCGCCGCGCCCGGTCTCGCGGTCGTCTCCGCGCGCGTCAGTCGCAACCGTCGACCACCAGGCGCCCAACGCATCGATCAACGGCACCAAGGTGTGACCGGCGGCGGTCAGATCGTACTCGACCCTCAACGGGTATCCGTCGAATTCCGTGCGAGTCACGATACCGGCGTCCTCCAGCTTGCGAAGCTCGAGGGCGAGCATCCTGTGCGAGATGGTCGGATTGTCCCGACGCAAGTCGCTGAACCGTTTGGTGCCCTGTTTCAAATAGTAGATCAGAAGCGTAGGCCACCGGCCGCTCAGGATCTGCATCACTTCCTCGATGGGACATCTCGAAACGAGATCTTTCATCGGCGGGCTCCAGGTTACAAAAATGTTCGCAATTTACTTGATGGAGCGAGCGACTAGGGTTCGGGACCGCTGCGCAGCGTGATCATCAGAAATCACGGAGAATAGATCGATGGATCCAATCCTACTTTACGGCTTCCCGATGGGAAGCTCCATGGGACTCGTTGCAGCTCTTGAATGGTTTGGCAGGCCATATCGCCTGTGTCGCGTCGACATGCTGGGCGAGATGCTGAGCCCGTCATACGCCAGGATCAATCCGCGACACGAGACGCCTGCACTTATAACGGACCAGGGCGATGTGCTGACGGAAACCATGGCGATCGCGGCTTGGCTCGAAGCCAGGGATACCGAACGGCGCATCAGCTTTGATCCGTTGTCGCCGCAAGCCGATCGCATGCACCAGCTGATGGCGTTCGTGAATACCGGCTTTACCGGCGCCTTCGCGCCGCTTTGGGTCGCAATGGAAGGCGTGGCGATGGACGACGCCATGCGTTCGGCCTTGCGGGAGTTCGGAAGGAGAAAGGTGATCGAACGTCACGACAAGCTCGAAGGCATGATCGAGCCGGCAAGGTTCCTGCTCGCCGACCGGCCGACCCTCGCGGACGCCTTGCTGGCAGGTGTGGCGCGCTGGCTCGACTTCCACGCTGTCGCGGACAGGAGCCGCTGGCCAAAGCTGGCCGCGCTGCGCCAACAACTCGAGGCCGATCCCGGGGTCATCTACGCCACCGCCGTGGAGAGCGGCAGCAATGATCCGGGAACAGGATCCTGCGCAGGCCACACCGCCCTGGCCGACGTCATCGCGCGATATGGCAAGCAAGCCTAACCAGTGGAGAGGAGGAGCGGCTTCGATCCGCTCCTCCTCACTTCACCGGCCGCTTCTCGAGCTTCCGCGCCAGCGTCCGCCGATGCATCCCGAGCCGCCTTGCGGCTTCCGAGATGTTGAAATCGGTTTCGATCAGGGTCTGGTGGATGCGTTCCCACTCCAGCGTCTTAATCGATGTCGGCCGGGCGTCGAGCGCGACCTCGGCATTGCCTGCGGCCTTGTTGAAGGCGGCCTCGATGTCGTCGGTGTTCGACGGCTTTGCCAGATAGTGGCATGCGCCGAGCTTGATGGCCTCGACGGCGGTGGAGATGCTGGCAAAGCCCGTCAGCACCACGATCAGCATCTCCGGATCGTGCGTGTGCAAGAGCTCCACGCAGGCCAGTCCCGAGGCGCCGCCGAGCTTGAGGTCGACGACGGCATAGCCAAACGATCGCTCCTCCAGGACTTTCCGCACATCCTCGATCGAGGCGGCGAGCACGACCTCGTAGTCGCGGCGCTCGAACGAACGCTTCAGGGTGCGGGCGAAGCCGGCATCGTCCTCGACGACGACGAGCGAACGATCAGGCGTCAAAGCTGCCTCCGATCGCGAGCGTTGCGAGCGGCAGCGTGAGGCGGACCGTAGCGCCGCGCTTCCTGTGGTTCTCGGCGGTCACGCTGCCCCCTAACTTGCGCACCACGTTCACCACCAGGAACAGGCCGAGCCCGCCGCCGGCGCGGCCCTTGCTCGATTGATAGGGCTTTCCGAGCTGTGCCAGCATCTCCGGCGCAAAGCCGGGGCCGCGATCGCTGATCGACAGCACGAGATGATCGCCCTCGCGCCCGGCAACGAGCTCGACCCAGTCGCGCGAGACCTCGTAGGCGTTGTCGAGCACGTTGAAGATCACCTGCTTCAGCGCGACGTCCGAGACGATTGCGACGTCTTCGCCGAAAGTGTTGACGAAATACAACGTGCGCGCCGAGCGCGCGTCGCGCCACTCTTCCACGAGCGCGGTGACGAAAGCCGCCACCGTCGTCGGCGACGATCCCTCGCCGCGGGCTTCGCCCGCCGACACCAGAATGCCTGTCACGATCGACTTGCAGCGTTGCAGCGAGGTCTCCATCTCCTCGAGGTCCTCGGCCAGCTCCTGATCGGCGGCGAGGTCGGGCATGCGGCGCCAGTCGCCGAGGATGACCGAGAGCGAGGCGAGCGGCGTGCCGAGCTCGTGAGCCGCGCCGGAGGCGAGCAGGCCCATGCGCACGATATGATCCTGCTCGGCGGCATGCTGGCGCAGCGCCGCCAGATGCGCGTCGCGCTCGCGCAAATTCCTGTTGATGCGGGTGACGAACACCACCAGCAGCACGGCGTTGAGCACGAAGCCCAGCAGCATGCCGGCAACCGTGAGGGTGTAGGTCTCGCTCAGCGGGTTCGGCGGCAGATCGAGCGGTCGGTAGGCGACGGTCAGCCAGACGAAGCTCGCGCAGGTCAAGGCGACCAGCGACCAGGTCGAGCGGCCATCGAGCAGCACCGCGCCCAGCGTCACCTGGAGCAGGAACAGCGAGGTGAAGGGATTGGTGGCGCCGCCGCTGAGGTAAAGCTGCGCGGTCAGCGCGGCGACGTCCAGCATCAGGGCGACCAGCAACTCATTGTTGGTGATCGCGGCGCGATGGCGCACCCAGACCAGGCTGGAGATGTTGAGAAATATCAGGGCGCCGATTACCGCGCCCATGCGGGTGAGGGGCAGGGGAATGCCGAGCCACACATGCACGCCGCCGATGGTCACGATCTGGCCGACCACTGCGGTCCAGCGCAGCTGGATCAGCAGCGCCATGTTCTTGCGGTTGGTCTCGTCGTCGGTTGGCGCTGTGCCGATCAGCTCGCTGCGCGCGTCCGCCTGCGATTGCAGCGTGACGGCGCTGTGCGTTCTTCCGTTGTCAGGTGGGCTCGCCGATCGTTCCAGCATCTGATCCCGTCCTGCGGGCGACAGCATCGAGGCCGCCGGCCGCTTCGTGGGCGAAGCCGCTCCAGGGCTCCTTGCGGCGGAACAGCCCGCCGCCGAATGTGACGAAAAGTCTGCCGGCCAGCATGAACGCCAGAGCAAACCACGTCAGCGCGTAGATCAGGTGGTTATTGGGAAAGCTGATCACGGTCAATCCGCCGATTGGGCCGCTGCCGGATTGTGATCGAGCGTCGGCATCGATGAAAAAGGGCGCGACGTGGTCGAGGCCGCGTGCCGTCGCAATCGCTGCGACATCCCGCGAGTACCAGCGATTGTGCTCCGGCACGTTGTTTCTGAGGAATCCGCCTTTTGGCTCCGTCACGCGCAACAGGCCGGTGATCTCGACCTGGCCTTGCGGGTTGCCGTCCCAGCGCGTCGACGCATCGCGCCGGTCGGACGGCACGAAGCCGCGGTTGACCAGGACCAGCGTGCCGTCGTCGCGCCTGAGCGGTGTCAGCACCCAATAGCCCGGGCCTTCTTCGGTGACGGCCTGAGCCAGGGTCTCGCGGTCATGCAGGAACCGGCCGGAGACGCTGACGTGTCTGTATTCGTCGTTTGCGGCGGAGACGGTCGGCCATGCCGCCGGGGAGGGGATCGGCTGGGCCGGGGCATGAACGCGCTGCTCGACGCGATCGATCAGCGCCAGCTTCCAGGCGCGGCGCTCGATCTGCCAGACGCCGAGCGCGATCAGAAGTGCAATGGCCGTGAGCGAGAGGATCGTGAGCCACAAGGGCGGGCGCGCTGCGTTGCTGCGCGTCCCGTTTGCCTCGCTCGTCACGGTCCGGGTCTCGTTCATTTCATCCCGGTCATCTGGTGGATCGGCATCATGTTGCTGTTGAGGTGGTTCATCACCCACAGCGAACCCGACAGGGCGATCACCACCATGACGATGGTGAAGATCAGCGCCATCATGCTCCAGCCGTTCTCTGACGTCGTGTTCATGTGCAGGAAGTAGATCATGTGCACGACGATCTGCACGACCGCGAAGGCCATGATCACCAGCGCGGTGATCTGCTTGCTCGGAAGCGCGCCGCTCATCACCAGCCAGAACGGGATCGCGGTGAGCACGACCGAGAGCACGAAGCCGAGCATATAGGTCGAGAACGAGCCGTGGGCATTGGCGTGGCTGTCGCCGTGATGATGATCGTCCGCGTGGGCGGCGTGAGTATCGGTGTTCATCGCAGAACTCCCAGGAGATAGACGAAGGTGAAGACGCCGATCCAGACCACGTCCAGGAAGTGCCAGAACATCGACAGGCACATCAGGCGGCGGCGATTGGCGTCGATCAGGCCGAACTTCCAGACCTGCACCATCAGGGTCACCAGCCAGATCAGGCCACAGCTGACGTGCAGGCCATGGGTGCCGACCAGGGTGAAGAAGGCGGACAGGAAAGCACTACGCTGCGGCGTCGCGCCCTCATGGATCATGTGGGCGAACTCGGACAGCTCGATGCCGATGAATGCGGCTCCGAACAGGCCGGTGATCGCCAGCCAGATCTGGGTCTGCGCGATCTTGTTCTGCTGCATCGTCAGCATGGCAAAACCATACGTGATCGACGACAGCAGTAGCATCGAGGTGTTGACCGCGACCAGCGGCAGCTCGAACAGATCCTTCGGCGCCGGGCCGGCGGCGTATTTGCCGCCGAGCACGCCGAAAGTGGCGAACAGGATCGCGAAGATGAGACAGTCGCTCATCAGATAGATCCAGAAGCCGAGCGAGGTGCTGTAGCCTTCCGGATGCGGGTGTTCGTCGGCGAGGTAGAAGACCGGCTCGCCGGTTTGCGTGGGATTGACAGCGACAGTCATTTACTTGGCTCCGGCGAGCAGCTTGGTGCGCGCGTCTTCGGCCCGGATGACGTCCTCGGCCGGAATATCGAAATCGCGGTGATAGTTGAAGGTGTGACCGATGCCGACGGCGAGCATCGCGATGAAGCTCGCGGCCGCCAGCCACCAGATGTACCAGATCAGGCCGAATCCCATCGCGGTGGCGAAGCCGGCGAGGATGATGCCGGTGCCGGTGCTGCTCGGCATGTGGATCGGCTTGAACCCGGTGAGCGGGCGCTGATAACCGCGCTTCTTCATGTCCCACCACGCGTCGTTGTCGTGAGCGACGGGGGTGAAGGCGAAGTTGTAGGCCGGCGGCGGCGAGGAGGTCGCCCATTCCAGCGTGCGCGCGTCCCAGGGATCGCCGGTGACGTCCTTGAGCTGCTCGCGCCTGAGGAAGCTGACGGCGAACTGCATCAGCATCGAGAGGATGCCAAGGAAGACCAGGAAGGCGCCAATGCCGGCGACGATGAACCAGATCTGCAGGCTCGGGTCGTCGAACACACGGAGCCGGCGGGTCACGCCCATCAGTCCGAGCACATAGAGCGGCATGAAAGCGAGGTAGAAGCCCGTGACCCAGAACCAGAACGACAGCTTGCCCCAGAACGGGTCGAGCTTGAAGCCGAACGCCTTCGGGAACCAGTAGCCGATACCGGCGAACGCGCCGAACACGACGCCGCCGATGATTACGTTGTGGAAGTGCGCGATCAGGAACAGGCTGTTGTGCAGGACGAAGTCGGCCGGCGGCACCGCGAGCAGCACGCCGGTCATGCCGCCGAGCACGAAGGTCAGCATGAACGCGATCGTCCACATCATCGGCAGCTCGAAGCGGATGCGGCCGCGATACATCGTGAATAGCCAGTTGAACATCTTCGCGCCCGTCGGGATCGAGATGATCATCGTGGTGATGCCGAAGAAGGAGTTGACGCTGGCGCCCGACCCCATCGTGAAGAAGTGGTGCAGCCAGACCAGGTACGACAGGATGGTGATGACCACCGTGGCGTAGACCATCGAGGTGTAGCCGAACAGCCGCTTGCCCGAGAAGGTCGAGGTCACTTCCGAGAAGATGCCGAAGGCGGGGAGAACCAGGATGTAGACCTCGGGATGACCCCAGATCCAGATCAGGTTCACGTACATCATCGGGCTGCCGCCGAAATCGTTCGTGAAGAAGTTGGTGCCGACGTAGCGATCGAGCGAGAGCAGCGCGAGCACGACGGTCAGAACCGGGAAGGAAGCGACGATCAGCACGTTGGTGCAGAGCGCGGTCCAGGTGAACACCGGCATCCGCATCATGGTCATGCCGGGGCACCGCAGCTTGACGATGGTGCAGATCAGGTTGATGCCGGACAGTGTCGTTCCGACGCCCGCGACCTGTAGCCCCCATATGTAATAGTCGACGCCGACATCCGGACTGTAGCCGATGTTCGACAGCGGCGGATAAGCGAGCCAGCCGGTGCGGGCGAATTCGCCGATGAACAGCGAGGCCATCACCAGCACCGCGCCGCCGACCGTCATCCAGAAGCTGAAATTGTTCAGGAACGGGAACGACACGTCGCGCGCGCCGATCTGGAGCGGCACGACGAAGTTCATCAGGCCGGTGACCAGCGGCATCGCCACGAAGAAGATCATGATCACGCCGTGGGCGGTGAAGACCTGGTCGTAGTGATGGGCGTTGAGATAGCCCTCCGAGCCGCCGAAGGCGAGCGCCTGCTGCAACCGCATCATCAGCGCGTCGGCGAAGCCGCGCAGCAGCATCACGATGCCGAGGATCATGTACATGATGCCGATGCGCTTGTGGTCGACGCTGGTGAACCACTCGCTCCAGAGATAACCCCAGACGCGGAAATAGGTCAGGCCGGCGAGCATGATGAGGCCGCCGGTCGCCACCACGGCAAACGTGCCGACGACGATCGGCTCGTGCAGCGGCAGCGATTCGAAGGTGAGCCGGCCGAAGATGAGCTTGAGAAGATCAGGAGACATGCGGGATCTCTTTACGAATCTGACTTCGGACGTTGTCCGAGGAAGAAGGACGAGGACTTCAGCGGCGTGAAACTCGGCCGCTTCAGGCCGGCGCCGAGCAGCGGCGCGGTGTCGACAGGTGCCGTGATGGAAGCGGTGGTCCTGCCCTGCGGCGCATCGGGCGTGCAGGTGCCGGCGACGAAAGTCGGCTCCGGCCCAAGCGCGGTGCCGCGGCGGGCGTACTTGTCGTAGGCCAGCGGCAGGGTGTTGTTCAGGCCCTCATGGCCGAGGCCGCCCTTGGCGTCGATCGCCATCATCTCGCTCTGGCACATCTTGCCGGTCTCGACGCACATGTTGAGGATCAGGCGGTAGAGATCGGAATCCACGGTACCGTAGCGCCGCACCGGCTCGTTCTGGCTGGGCTTTTCGAGCTGGAGATATTCGGCGCGGCCGAGCGAGCCGCCGCCGGACTTGGCGCTGGCGATCCAGGCGTCAAAGCCCTTGTCGTCGAGACCCTGGAAGTTGAAGTGCATGCCGGAGAAGCCGGCCCCGCTGTAGTTCGCCGAAAAGCCCCGATAGCTGCCGGCGTGGTTCACGACGGCGTGGAGCTTGGTCTCCATGCCCGGCATTGCGTAGATCTGGCCGGCCAGCGCGGGGATGTAGAACGAGTTCATCACCGAGGACGCGGTGATGCGGAAGTTGATCGGACGATCGACGGGAGCTGCCAGATCGTTGAC
This sequence comes from Bradyrhizobium sp. 35, assembly GCF_023073215.1. NCBI lineage: Bacteria > Pseudomonadati > Pseudomonadota > Alphaproteobacteria > Hyphomicrobiales > Nitrobacteraceae > Bradyrhizobium > Bradyrhizobium sp. 35. The sequence continues at coordinate 53,884 of NZ_JADPJC010000131.1, read as the reverse complement.
GGTGGCGATGCCGTAATCCGGATAGATAAAGAGCCACTTCCAGTCGAGCGCGACGACGTCGACCTCGAGCGGGGCCTTGGACTGGTCGACTGCGCGGTCGGCATGGATGCGGCCGAGCGTGCGATAGGGGTCGAGCAGGTGCGTGCCCATCCAGGTCAGCGCGCCAAGGCAAACAATGATCAGAAGCGGCGCCGACCAGATCACCAGCTCGAGGCTGGTCGAGTGGTCCCATTCCGGCTCGTAGCGGGCGTCGGTGTTGGACTGCCGGTAGCGCCAGGCGAACAGCACCGTCAGGGCCATCACGGGGACGACAATCAGGAGCATCAGGACGGTGGAGATGATGACAAGGTCGCGCTGCTGCGCCGCGATATCGCCGGCCGGCGCCAGCACGACGTAGTTGCAGCCACTTAGCATAACCGCCAAGGGTAGCATCGCCAGGATCTTGAAACGGGACACGGGCCGAGCCTTATGAGAATGAGTTTCTTTTGCGGGGCCAAGGGGTAGCTGCGGCGCAGCAATCCCAACATTGGACAATTTGTCCAATGTTGCAGTGCGGGATGTTGCGCCAGACAGGATTCGATTGCCTGGCGCCTCGCCGGGCAGTCGGCTTTGGTTTCAGAACGTTAAGGGCGCGCGAATGGCGATGGCACAGACCCCCGCAATGGCAGACCACTCGGGCGAGCACGGCCACGACCAGGCCAGTCCCGGCGAGATCGCCATCGGCGTCATCATCGGCCGCACCTCGGAATTCTTCGACTTCTTCGTTTTCGCGATCGCCTCGGTGATCGTGTTCCCGCGCCTGGTCTTCCCGTTCACGAGCGAACTGACCGGCACCCTCTATTCCTTCATGATCTTCGCGCTGGCCTTCATGGCGCGGCCGATCGGCACCGTCATTTTCATGACGGTCGACCGCGAGTACGGCAAGACGGCCAAGCTGATCTCGGCGCTGTTCCTGCTCGGCACCGCCACCGTCGCGATCGCGTTCCTGCCCGGCTATCACGAGATCGGCGCTGCCGCGATCTGGCTGCTGGCGCTGGCGCGCATCGCACAGGGTCTGGCCTGGGGCGGCGCCTGGGACGGCATGGCCTCGCTGCTGGCGCTGAACGCGCCGCCTTCCAAGCGCGGCTGGTACGCGATGGTGCCGCAGCTTGGTGCGCCGCTTGGTCTGATCGTGGCGAGCGGGCTGTTCGCCTATTTCGCCGGGAATCTGTCGGCCGACGATTTCTTCGATTGGGGCTGGCGCTATCCGTTCTTCGTCGCCTTCGCCATCAACGTCGTGGCGCTGTTCGCGCGCCTGCGCATGGTGACGACGGAAGAATATGCCTCGCTGTTCGAGACCCGCGAATTGCAACCCTCGCGCATCTCCGAGACCGTGGCGCGCGAAGGCCAGAACATCATGCTCGGTGCGTTTGCGCCGCTGGCGAGCTTCGCGCTGTTCCACATGGTCACGGTGTTTCCGCTGTCCTGGGTGTTCCTGTTCACCCGCGAAAGCCCGGTGCGCTTCCTGATCATCGAGATCGTCGCCGCCGTGTTCGGCGTCGGCGCGATCGTGCTCTCCGGCGTCATCGCCGATCGCGTCGGCCGCAAGTCGCTGCTGATGGGATCGGCGATCGCGATCGCGATCTACAGCGGCTTTGCCCCGCAGCTGCTCGATGCCGGCGCGTTCGGCGAGACCATCTACATGGTGATCGGCTTCATCCTGCTCGGCCTCTCGTTCGGCCAGTCCTCGGGTGCGATCGCCTCGAACTTCAAGCAGGCGTATCGCTACACGGCCTCGGCGCTGACCTCCGACATGGCCTGGCTGTTCGGCGCAGGCTTTGCACCGCTGGTCGCTCTGTTGCTGGCGACCAATCTCGGCGTCATCGCCTCGGGTGCGTACCTGCTGTCAGGCGCGTTCTGGACCTTGCTCGCGCTCTGGCTCAGCGGCCAGCGCGAGGCCGGCGATATGGACGCGGGCGGTTAGGGCGTGAGCTGCAGCTACAAGCGAATGTCGTCCCGGCCTAGTGCGCAATTGCGCACGGGGGCCGGGACCCATACCGCGTGATCTATCGAACGCGGGTGTTCTTAATCCCGAACGACCAGCGCCCGCCAAATTGCTCCCTGGGGTTATGGGTCCCGGCCGACGCCGGGACGACAGCGGAGTTTGCGGAACCACCGCGCGTCAATCCGCCACGACCTTCACACGATCGCGCACCTTCACCTGCGCGTTGCGATCGAGCCCGTTGAGCACGCGAAAACGCTCGGCCGGGTGGTCGACGCCGGCCATGCGGTGGGAGAGCGATTCCACGGTGTCGCCAGGCTGTACGGTGATGACCTTGATGCGCAGCGGGCGCGCGGCCTGGATCTCGTCGAGCGTCAGGCGGCGGAATGAACCGACGGTCTCGCGCGCATTGCGCTCGCTCTCGGTCGACTTCTGCCGTGCCGCGAAGATGAAGCGGTAGACGTCGCTGCCGAAGCGCAGCGCATAGACCTTGAACTGCCACTGGTCGCCCTTGGCGGTGGCGGACGCAGCCGGAAAACCGTTGATGGTGATGTCCTCGGTGGAGGCCTTCTCGACGCCCTCCATCCAGCCGGAATTCAGGTAATCGCCCAGCGACTGTTCGGCCGGCACCCGCACGACGTCGAAGCGCATCGCCTGCGAGCCGCCGTCGCGCACGCCGATCACGGCCTGCGCGGTGTTGTCGAGCGTAAAATTGTCCGGCGCCTGGAAGGTGAAACCGAGCTTCGGATGCAGGAAGCGCCGGCCACGGACAAAACCTTCGCTGGGGTCTTCGCCGTAGACGAGATTGTCGATCGCGGCGAGATAGGTCTCGCGGTCGCGTTCGCCGCCCTCTGGCGCTGCGTATTGCCGCGCGATGGTCTGCGCGTTCTGCACGCGCTCGGGCGTTGCCGGATGCGACGAGGTGAAATCCTGCGCCCGCGGATCGAGCGAGGTCTTGCCGACCTTCAGCTCGGCATTGCGCTCCATCGCCGAGAGAAAGCGTGCAGCACCATAAGGATCGAAATGGGCCTTGGCGGAGATGCCGACGCCGACGCCGTCGGCCTCGAACTCCTGATTGCGCGAAAAGCTCGCCATGGTCAGCTTGGTCTTGGCGAGCGCCAGCGCGGTGAGATCGGGATCGTTGCTCATGTCGGTGACGACGCGGGTGACGATCGCGGCCTGGCGGGCCTGGTCCTCGCGCATCGCGGCGTGCTTGGACAGCACATGCGCCATCTCGTGGCTGAGCACGGAGGACAATTCCGACGTATCGCTCGCCAGCGCAAGAAGACCGCGCGTGACATAGAGCTGGCCGTTCGGCAGCGCGAAGGCGTTCACCGCGCCGGAATTGAGGATCGTGACCCTGTAACCCTGATCGGGGCGGTCGGACGCTGCGACCAGGCGGTCGACGGTCTTGGTGACGAGCGATTCGAGCCTGGGGTCGTCATATGTGCCGCCGTAGCTCGCCAGGATGCGCTCGTGCTCCTTTTCGGTGGCGGGGGTCTGCGCGACGGCCGGCTTCGGCTTGGGCATTGCGACGGTCGGGGGCGCCGCCGCGGTCTGGAACCGGCCCATATCGCCGCAACCGGCGAGGGCTGAACCCAGCACGAGGCATAGCGCAGCCGGCGCTGCCCGCAGGCGGCGGCGTTCACCTCGTCCGTGCCGTCCTAGCACCCCATTCACGTCGCTTAACCCGTGCCTGGCCCTTTTTAGGGCCTTACCCCTGTCGGCTCGTTTGCGCCCAGCAACTCGATTTGTCCCACGAGGCGTACATCGATACGCGGCCCCGTATTCCCCTCAGCCCAGCCCCTGACACGAATACGCTTATTTTCCATAGACTTAAGGGCGATCCCGGCGCTTTCGAACGCGGGTATCATGCGCTTTGAAATAGTCACGGCGAAGCCGCGTGTCCAGTTTCGTCCGAAGTTGAGGTAGGTCATTGCCCCAGCTTGCCGGACCGACAGGACTTTGCCCTCGACCACCACAAAACGCCCGATCCCCGCCAAAATATCGTCCGGACTTTCCGCGTTTTTTATGGCCGACAGGTCAGCCCAGCTGCCCTTTTTTTGGCGCCTTGCCTCGGCCTCCGCCGCCATCAGGGCGGCCGCGCAGTCCTTATCGGCGATCTCGGCGGAGACGATGGCGTCGCCCTCGGCGAGGAGCGTCGCCTGCACGGAGATGTCGCTCTCGCCGACAAAGACCAGCGCGCCCTGGCGGCCATAGCGGTCGGGCGTGTCGTCGGCGCTGCGCAAAATAACGTCGCGACCGACGAGCAGCGTCGTCAGCGCCTGCTTCGTGGTTGCGGTCGGCTCGATGCCGGTCAAGCGGATTTCCCGGCCGTCATCGAGACGCAGACTGCGCGCATCGATCGCGGTGACGCGGCCTTCGCCCTGGGACTCGAACTGGCACGGCGTGGCGGACGCACCGCGAGCCGCGACCAGAAGACATGCGACGATGAGATGAAGCAGTCGCGTCACGTTGCCCGGAAAGGTTGCGTTGCGCTCCAACCATAACTCAAGCGCGGTGGGGCGCGAAGACTGTTTGTTCATACTCCGTCATTGCGAGCGCAGGGAAGCAATCCAGAGTCCCTCCGAGGAAAGATCCTGGATTGCTTCGCTGCGCTCGCAATGACGGCGGAGGCACTCTTCCGCATCTCGTCATTCCGCTTTGCGGAAAGCGCGTGTTGATCGTTCATCTGCATCGTCCCGTGCGCTTGCTGCGCTGTCGCGCATGCGGCATGATTGCGGTAACAGCAATAACCAAGCCGCCATCAGAGTACGGCGCGATAAGGGAGGTCTTTTCGATGAAGCATGTTTTGTCGGGCATTTTTGCCGCTGCGTTGGCGCTGAGCGCGAGCGCCGTGCAGGCCCAGGACAAGCCGCCACTGAAGATCGGCGGCATCCTCGACATGTCGAGCCTTTATGCCGACATCACCGGCCCCGGCAGCGAGACCGCGGCCAAGATGGCCGTGGAGGACTTTGGCGGTGAGGTGCTCGGCCGCAAGATCCAGGTGCTGGCTGCCGACCATCAGAACAAGGCCGATCTCTCCGCCAATATCGCCCGCGACATGCTCGACAATCAGGGCGTCGAAATGATCTATGACGTCGCGGCCTCCGCGACCGCGCTCGCCGCCGGCGAGATCGCGAAAGCGCGCAACAAGATCATCATGTTCAACGGCCCGGGCTCGATCCGCCTCACCAACGAGGCCTGCGGTCCCTATACCATTCACTACGTGTTCGACACCTACGGTCAGGCCAATGTGACCGGCCTTGCGGCCGTGAAGTCGGGCCTCGACACTTGGTACTTCCTCACCGCCGACTACGCCTTCGGCCAGGATCTGGAAAAGGACACCAGCGCCGTCGTGACCAAGACCGGCGGCAAGGTGCTCGGCAGCGTGCGCCATCCGCTCAACACGTCGGATTTCTCGTCGTTCCTGCTCCAGGCCCAAGCCTCGAAAGCCAAGGTGATCGGGCTTGCGAATGCCGGCGGCGACACCGTCAACGCCATCAAGCAGGCGGCCGAGTTCGGCATCACCAAGGGCGGCCAGAAGGTCTCGCCGCTGCTCGCCTTCGTGACCGATATCGACTCCATCGGACTCGAGACCGCGCAGGGCCTGTTGCTGGCGGAAGCCTTCTACTGGGATCTCAACGATGACACCCGCGCGTTCTCGAAGCGCTTCCAGGAGCGTATGAAGCGGCCGCCGACCTCGGCGCAAGCTGGTGTCTATTCGTCCGTGACTCACTATCTGAAAGCGGTGAAGGCAGCCGGCACGACCGACGCTGCGACGGTGATGAAAGTGATGAAGGAGACGCCGATCAACGACTTCTTCGCCAAGAACGGCAAGATCCGCGAGGACGGCCGCATGCTGCACGACATGTACCTGTTCGAGGTCAAGAAGCCGTCGGAATCCAAGGGCCGCTGGGACGACTACAAGCTGCTCGCCACCGTGCCCGGCAGCGAGGCGTTCCAGTCGCTGGAGCAGTCGCGCTGCCCGTTGGTGAAGAAATAAACACCGTCATTGCGAGGAACGAAGCGACGAAGCAATCCAGACTGTCTCCGCGGAAACATCTCTGGATTGCTTCGCTTCGCTCGCAATGACGAGCGTCGATAGACCGAAGCAAACAACAACAAGGGAGACGTCCCATGAGCAACGACATGGTCCTCCAGAAGCTCGAAGGCGGGCTGCTCACCATCACCATGAACCGGCCCGAGCGCAAGAACGCGCTCAACCCGGACATGGTGGCCGGGCTGGTCGTGGCGGCACGGCGCGCGGCGGATGATCCGGAGGTGCGCGCGGTCTTGTTCAAGGGCGCGGGCGGCTCCTTCTGCGTCGGCGGCGACGTCAAGTCGATGGCGGAGGGCCGGGCGCCGCTGCCGTTCGAAGTGAAAATGGCGAACCTGCGCCGCGGCATGGAAGTGTCGCGTATCCTGCACCAGATGCCAAAGCCCGTGGTGGCACAGCTCGATGGAGCTGCCGCCGGCGCGGGTCTGTCGATGGCGCTGTCGTGTGACCTCCGCGTCGCTTCCGAATCCTGCAAGATCACCACCGCCTTCGCAAAAGTCGGCTTCTCCGGCGATTACGGCGGCACCTATTTCCTCACCCAGCTGCTCGGCAGTGCGCGGGCGCGCGAGCTCTATCTGACCTCGCCGGTGCTGACCGCGAAGGAAGCACATGCGATCGGCATGGTGACCAAGGTTGTTCCCGACGCCGAGATCGATACGGCCGCGCACGAGCTCGCACTGTCGCTGGCGCAGGGCCCGTCGATCGCGCTTGGCTTCATCAAGCGCAACATCAACAATGCCGAGCATCTCGCGCTGGAGGATTGCTTCGACGGCGAGGCGATCCATCACACCCGCTGCAGCGATACCGAGGATCACAAGGAGGCCGCAAAGGCGTTCGTCGAGAAGCGCAAGCCGACCTTCAAGGGCGCATGACGATGGCGCCCTATATGCGGTTGCGGCAGATCTGCCTGGTCGCGCCGCAGCTCGCGCCCGTGATCGCGGATATCGCTGACATCATGGGCCTCGCTGTCTGCTACCGCGACGGCAACGTCGCGAAATACGGCCTGGAGAACGCGCTGCTGCCGGTCGACACGATCCTGCTGGAGGTGGTCGCGCCGTTCAAGGAGGGCACCACGGCCGGCCGCTTCATCGAGAAGAGCGGCGGCCGCGGCGGCTACATGGCGATCTTCTGCTGCAACGATCCCGACGAGCGCGGCCGTAACGCCAACGCTCTGGGCGTGCGCACCGCCAACGTGATCGACCACGCGCCCTATCACGGCGTGCAGCTCCATCCCCGCGACTGTCGCGCCGCCTTCATCGAGTTCAACCACACCGAAGGCAGCGACGACATTTTGGGGCCTTATCCGCCAGCGGGGCCAGACTGGCATAAATTCATCCGCAAGGACGTGACGCAGGCGTTGACGAGCGTGGAAATACAGAGCCCGGACCCGCAAGGGCTGGCCGAGCATTGGGGCAAGCTCATCGGCGTGGCGCCGAGTGGCGATGTCGAACTGAAGCTGACCAACGCGACCTTCCGGTTCGTGAAGGGCGCCAGCGAAATCATGAGCGCGCTGGAGTTTCAGGTGACAGATGTGGCCCAGGTGCTGCATGCCGCCAAGGCCAAGGGGCTCGCGGTGGCGGGCAATGAGTTTCTGCTGAGCGGCGTGACATTTCGGCTCGCTGCTTGACCACTTGCGCTAGTTCTCGTTGTGTCGTCATGGCCAGGCCTGTCCCGCCTGCGCGGCCGAAGCGGCTTCGGCCGCGCAGGCGAGACAGGCCCGGCCATGACGGGGGTAGCGCCAGACCGACAATTGGAATCTGCACATGCCGCATCCGCTCGACAGCTTCTTTGCACCCGCCAGCATCGCGCTGATCGGTGCTTCGCGCGATCACGAGAAGATTCCGGGGCGCCTGCTGTCGATGTTGCGCAAGAACGAGTATCCCGGAAAAATCTATCCGGTGAACCCGAACTACGCCGAGATCGACGGCCTCATTTGCTACAAATCGATCACCGACATCGGCGCGCCGGTCGATCTCGCAATCATCCTCATCCCCGCCCGCGCGGTGCTCGCCGCGCTCGAACAATGCGCCGCCGCCGGCGTGAAGAACGCTGTTATCATCTCCTCCGGCTTCGCCGAGGAGGGCGGGGAGAGCGCGGCGATGCAGGACGCGATCGCGGGGCTGGCGAGGCGCACCGGCATGCGGATTTCCGGTCCGAATGCCGAAGGCTTTTTCAGCCAGAAGCAGCGCGTGGCGGCGACGTTCAGTCCCGCCGTGGACGTCAAGCCGAGCGTGGTGCCGCTGGTCGCCACGACGAAGCGGATCGGCATCGTGGCGCAGAGCGGCGGCATCGGCTTTGCGTATTATCACCGCGCCAGTGCGCTCGGCATTGCCGTGAGCTATGTCGTCAGTGCCGGCAACGAATCCGATCTCGGGGCCGGCGAGTTTCTGGATTACATGGTGCAGGACGCTTCAACGGACGTGATCCTGCTGTTCATCGAAGGCATTCGCGACGTCGACAAGTTTCTCGCGGCAGCGCGGCGCGCCGCCGAACTGAAAAAGCCTGTCATCGTCACGAAGGTCGGCCGCTCCGGCGCCGGGATGCGCGCGGCCGCCTCGCACACCGCGAGCATGGCCGGATGGTCGGCGGCCTACGACGCGGTGTTCGCCAAATATGGCTTCATCGTCTCCAACGATCTCGACGAGGCGCTGACGATCGCAGCTGTGCTTGCGAGCAATCCGTTGCCGAAAGGCGATCGCGTCGCCGTGGTCACCGTCTCCGGCGGCGCCGGCATCTGGGGCGCCGATGCCGTGGCGCTGCAAGGCTTGCAGGTGCCGGAGCTCTCCGAAAAAGTCCAGGCGGAGATCAGCGCGCTGATGCCGTCCTACGGCACCGCGCGCAACCCGATCGACGTCACGGCGCAGGGCGTGACCTCGGGCGGCTTGCAAAAGAGCGTCGATGTGCTCACCGCGTCGGACGAGATCGACGCAATCCTGATCGTGCTGTCGCTGTCGAGCGACGTCCGGAAGCCCTTCAAGGAAGCCGAGCTGACGCCGGTGCTGGCCGCGCAGCACAAGCCGGTGGTGTTCTATTCCTACACGGTACCGTCCGATTTCGCGCGGCGCGAGCTTGCCAAATCCGGCGTCGTGGTGCTCTCCGGCCTCACTTATGTCGGCGTCGCGATGCGGCAGCTCGTCGATTATGCCACCTTCGAGCTGCAGAGGCCCGCGGATGGGGCGCAAGTCCCCGCGCGGGACATCTCAGCACAGCTGAAATCGCCTGCGCTCTCGGAAGCCGACAGCAAGACATTGCTCCGCGCCGCCGGCATCGCGCTGCCGGATGAAGTGCTGATGAAGGACAAGGGCGAGCTCGATGATGCCGTCGCCCGCGTCGGCTTTCCGGTGGTGCTGAAGATCCAGTCGCCGGACATCGCGCACAAGAGCGAGGTCGGCGGCGTGCGCGTCAATATCACCACAAAGGGCGAAGCGTTTCTGGCGTTCGAGGCGCTGCTCAACAATGTGCGCCAGCACAGGCCTGAGGCGGCCATTCAGGGCGTGCTGGTCTGCCCGATGGCGAAGCAGGGTGTCGAGATCATCGTCGGCACCATGACAGACGCGACGTTCGGGCCGATGGTGATGGTGGGCCTTGGCGGCATCACGACCGAATTGTTCCGCGACGTCGTCTACCGCCCGGCGCCGGTCAGCGCAGAAGAAGCCGGCACGATGCTGGCGCGCTTGAAAGCCGCGCCGCTGCTGACGGGATTTCGCGGGGCGGCGATGGCGGATGTTGCGGCGGTGTCGCAGTTGATCGCGGACATTTCCGTGCTTGCCGCGCAACATGCAGAGGAGATCGCGGAGATCGAGCTCAACCCGGTGCTGGTGCACGCGGAAGGGCAGGGCGTGACGATCGTGGACGCGCTGGTGGTGGGGCGGAGATCATCCCTCTCCCCTTGTGGGAGAGGGTGGCTCGCCGCGAAGCGGCGAGACGGGTGAGGGGTCTCTCTCCACAAGCGCAAGAGAATGGCTTGCGGAGACAACCCCTCATCCGGCGCTTCGCGCCACCTTCTCCCACAAGGGGAGAAGGAAGAAAGGACCTACCGCCCCCTGAAATTCGCGACCCGCCGCTCTTCCGTGGCCTTCACGCCTTCCTTGAAGTCTTCCGTGGCGCGCAGTCGGGTCTGCTCCTCGAGCTCGTGATTGGTCGCGGCCATCACGCGATCGGCGAGGCCAGCGCGCATCGTGGCGCGGGTGGAGACGAGGCCGAGCGGGGAGCATTCGGCGATTTCACCGGCGAGCTTCAGTGCGGCCGCCTTGACCTGGTCCTGCGGCACCAGCTCGTTGGCGAGGCCCCATTTGAAGGCCTCCTCACCGGTGACGCGGCGGCTGGTGTAGAACATCAGCTCGGCGTTGTTCTTTCCGATCAGCTCGGGCAGCGTCACAGTCAGGCCGAAGCCGGGATGAAAGCCGAGCTTTGTAAAGTTCGCGGAGAAGCGCGCTTCGGGGCAGGTGACCCGGAAGTCCGCCGAGACCGCGAGGCCCAGTCCGCCGCCGATGGCGGCGCCCTGCACGGCCGCGACGATCGGCTTCTTGGCGCGGAAGATGCGCACGGCCTGGATGTAGAGATGATTGATCGCCCCGAGGCTATCGGCCGGATCGCCCTTGGCCGTCTTATCGGCTTCGCGCGCCTCTTGCGCCTGTCGTGCCGGGTCCTGGAAATTGGCGCCGGCGCAAAACGCCTTGCCCTGGGCCGATAGCACCGAGGCGCGAATCTCGATGTCGCGATCGAACTCGTCGAGTGCGTCCGCGATCTGGTTGATCAGCGAAATGTCGAAGAAGTTGAGCGGCGGGCGGCGGATCTCGATGGTGCCGACGTGACCAACTTTTTCGACGCCGATATCTTTATAGGTGCTCATGATGTCCTCGAATGATTAGCGCAAACCAAGCCCGCGGGCGATGATGCCGCGCAGCACCTCGGTGGTGCCGCCCTGGATGGTGAGTTTCGGCGCGGTTTTGATGGCGAAGTCGAGCTGCCGCTCCAGCGTCTCGCGGTTGGTCGCGGTCTCCTCGACGAAGGCGGCGAGATCGCGCACGCGGTGCGGCAGCTGCTGTTCCCACACCGTGCCGATGTCCTTGACGATGGAGGCTTCGACGACCGGCTCCTTGCCGGCTTGCAGCATGCCCGCGACCGAGACCGACATGCGCCGCATGGTGTGGAGCTGCGCCACCAGCCGGCCGATGCCTTCGGCGCTGCGGGTATCCGGATTGGGACCAACGGCGCGAACCAGCTCGGTCAGCACGTAATAGGTCTCCAGGAAGCGCTCGGGGCCCGAACGCTCATAAGCGAGCTCGCTGGTCGCCTGCTTCCAGGCGCCGTCCACTTCGCCGAGCACATGATCGTCAGGCACGAAGAAATCGGTGAACACGACCTCGTTGAACTCGTACTGGCCGGTGATCTGGCCGATCGGGTTCACCTGGATGCCCGGCTGCTTCATCTTGACCAGGAACTGGGTCAGGCCGTGACGTCGGTTTTCCTTGGTCGGCTGCGACGTCCGGAAGATCGCGATCATGTAGTCGGCGATATGCGCCGACGAGGTCCAGATCTTGGTGCCATTGATGAGATAGCCGCCGTCGGTCTTGGTCGCGCGGGTCTTCGCGGCAAACAGGTCCGAGCCGGAGTTCGGTTCGCTCATGCCGATCGCGAAGCAGATCTCGCCGCGGCAGATGCGCGGCAGGATGTCCATTTTGATGTGCTCAGGCGCGTATTTGATCAGCACCGGTCCGCTCTGGCGGTCGGCGACGAAGAAGCGCCGCGTCGGCGCGTTGGCGACGCGCATCTCCTCCGTCACCACGTAACGTTCGAGGAACGAGCGCTCCTGGCCGCCATATTTTTTCGGCCATGTCATGCCGAGCCAACCCTTGGCGCCGACCCGGCGGGAGAATTCCGGCGCGTCGGTGTCTTCGCGGTTGGGCTTGTGCGGATCGAAGGTACCGGCGGCGATTTCCTCCGCGAGGAAGGCGCGTACTTCCTTGCGCAATTGCTCGCATTTCTCGGGCAGGCGGATCGGATCGAAACGGAGGGCAGCGGTCATTGTTGTCTCGTCCCTGATCAGCGCGAAGCCACGAGCGGCCACAATTCGTCGGCGCCGCGGTTGGCAATGAGCTTGCCGAGCTCGACGGCCCAGTGGCTTTCCGAACCGAAATCGTCGCGCCAGGCAAGCGCCCGCAGCGAATAGCGGTGCAGGATGTGCTCCAGGGTGAAGCCGATCGCGCCATGGACCTGGTGCGCAATGGCGCCGCCCTTTTCCGCAGCTTCCGCGCAGCGGATCTTTGCGGAGGCGGCTTCGAGATAGACCGCGTCATCGAACGACTTTGCGTTGGCGATGGCGTCGGCCGCGGAAGTCGCAGCCGCAAGCGCAGCAGCCGACTCGCCGGCGAGGCGGGCGAGATTGTGCTGCACCGCCTGGAATTTGGAGATCTTCTTCTCGAAGGCGACGCGCTCGTTGGAATAGCGCACGGAGATGTCGAGCATCGATTCCAGCGCGCCCGCGATCTGAAGGCTGCGCGCGACGCCGCCCATCAGCATCATTGTGGTCTGGTCAAAGCCGCTCGGCGCGGGCTTGATGGTGAGGGGCTGGACCTTGTCGAGCGTGACGGTGTCGCTGTGGTCATAGCCGACATTGAGTCCGGTCTCGATCCGGCCCTTGCTCGCATCCACCAGCGCGACCGCGACTCCGTCCTTGCCGTGGGCCAGCACCGCGAAGTGCTTTGCCGCCTTTGCGAAGGGCACGCCGCGGGCGCGGCCGGAGAGCGCACCATCGGCATCGCGGGTGATGCGATCCTTGGGCGACGCCGGCAGCACCGTCATCTCCCCCTCCGGGGAAGCGATCTTCGCCTGCGCCAGCAGCCAGCCGGCCAGCATGGTCTCGGCCAGGGGAACCGCGACTGCGAAACGGCCGGCCGCGTTCAGCAGCGCAAAGCCGTCGGCCAGACTCGCGCCGGAGCCGCCGAGATCGTCGGGCACCCAGGCCAGCGGCAGGCCGGCCTCGCTCAGCGCCTGCCACAGCGGCGCCTGCCACGAATCCTTCTCGTTGTTGACGGTCTGCGGATCGGCGAGATCGGCGAAGATTTTCTCCGCGGTCTCGACGACGATATTGTCACTCTCCGCCACAGCGTTCCCCGTGTTTTGCCATTGGCGCATCCGGCCCCAGTGGGGCGGGCGCGCAGGTTCTTCTTGCGCCCGATGATCCAAAAAAGCCATGGCCCTGACAAGCGCTGATCGCAGGTCAACCTGCGGCGCGGGCATGGGCGATGAGCTAATTCCGCTTAGCGGAGTTTGCTCGATTTGCAGGGCGCGGCAAACTCGCTAAACAGAACGTCGATACTCAATCAAGGGGAAGGAAATCCGGATGGCAAAGGACAGTTTGTGCGCAATCGTGACGGGGTCCGCCTCCGGCCTGGGCGCTGCGACCGCGGAAATTCTCGCACGGAGCGGGGCGCGGCTCGTCATCAACTATTCCTCGAGCCAGAAGGAAGCGGAGGCGACCGCGGAGCATTGCCGCAAGGCGGGCTCACCGGAAGTTCTGGTCGCGCAGGGCGACGTCTCGAAGGATGACGATTGCCGCAAGATCGTCGCGGCAGCTGGCGGCTGGGGCCGGCTCGACGTGCTCGTCAACAATGCCGGCACCACCAAGCATGTCGTCCATGCCGATCTCGACGGATTGTCGGCGGAAGATTTCCAGCGCCTGTACGGCGTCAACACCATCGGCCCGTTCCAGATGGTGCGCGCGGCGCGCAGCCTGCTCGAGGCCGGCGCCAAAGCTTCTGGGCGGCCGTCCGCCGTGGTCAACATCTCCTCGGTCGCCGGCATCAGCGGCGTCGGATCGTCGATCGCATACGCCGCGAGCAAGGGCGCGCTCAACACCATGACGCTGTCGCTGTCGCGCGCGCTGGCGCCGCTGATCCGCGTCAACACGGTATGCCCGGGCTATATCGATACACCCTGGTTCACCAAGGGCCGCGGCGAGGCGGGCGCCAAGCAGGTGCGCGACAGCGTCGCGGCGAAGGTGCCGCTGAAGGTCGCGTCATCGGCGGAAGACATCGCGCAGCTCGTCTGTTTCCTGGCGATGCCGGCCTCCAGCAACATGACCGGCGAAGTCGTGCGCATGGATGCGGGGATGCATTTGGTGACGTGATCGCGCGGCACATTCTCTCCACGTCGTCGCCGGGCTTGACCCGGCCTCCGCTCTCTCCACGTCGTCGCCGGGCTTGACCCGGCCTCCGCTCTCTCCACGTCATGGCCGGGCTTGACCCGGCCATCCACGTGTCGCCGCGCGGATCAAAAGACGTGGATGCCCGGGTCAAGCCCGGGCATGACGATGAGGTGGCGGTGTGCCGCTTTCGGCGTTTTGAAGCGTCACCCCTTGATCACGCCGCTCGCCACCAGCCGGTGCCAGATGAACAGCACCACCACGGCGCCGATGGTGGCCATGATGAATCCTGCACCCTGGTCGGGACCGTAATGACCGATGGCCTGACCGATGAAGGTCGCGAGAAACGCGCCGGCGATGCCGAGGATGGTGGTGAGGATGAAGCCGCTCGGATTGTTCGGTCCCGGCGCCAGCCAACGCGCGATGAGGCCGGCGATGAAGCCGACGACGATGATCCACAACAAGCCACCCATGCTCATGTCCGTGCTCCCCTCGTTTGACTAAACCAATCAGACTCTGCCCGCGATCTCTTGCTCGGTCGGCAGCCGTCCGTCCGGCGTCAGATGGTCGACCACCTGCGGCAGATACTGGCTGAGGCCCGAGAGCAGCTCGTCACGCGACAGGCCGCTTTGGGCGGACAGGCTCTCGATCTGGTCGGCGCCGAGCGCATTGGCGAGATCGCCTGGAGCGATCGCCTTGTTCTCGCCCTTGCCGACCCAGGTATTGGCAGTATCGCCATGACCGCTGTGCTGAAGCTGGTTGAGGAGATCGCCGAGCCCGCCGCTGAGCACGCTGCCGGCCGCGCCGCCCGCGAGCAGGCCGCCAAGGCCGCCCTTCAACAGGTCGCCGAGGCCACCACCAGCGCCTGCATTCACCGGCGGGGGGAGATGCGTCGGCGTCGGTGCCGGGGACGGCTGCGGCGCGCTGCCGCTCTGGTTGCCGCTCATATGCTTGAATGCCTTCCAGGCGAGCAGGCCAAGCAGCGCCATGGTCATGGGCGACATGCCGCCACTGGATGAGGATTGTGAACTCGGCGTGCTTGGCCCGCGCGGGCCGTTCTGCATGCCGTTGAGGACGTCGAGCAAACCCATGGCGTTCTCCCTTGGCGCTTTGTTGCCGGTAACAAGCCCCGTTCGAAAACATATGAGGCCGTCATGACGGTTACAAGGCGATTGCGCCGCAACTCCGGGAATGGGCAGCAGACACAGCCTCTGCTATCGAGGGCGGATCGTTGAGGGGGCAAGCCAAGATGATGACGGATCGACCGATCGTGGTGGCCGGCGCGGGCGCCATCGGATGTTTTGTCGGCGGCACCCTGGCGGCTGCCGGTCGCCGCGTCGCGTTCCTGGTGCGACCGCGGGTGAAGGCCGAGATCGAGCGGTTCGGTCTGCTTCTGACCGATTTCGACGGCTCCGAGAAGAAGCTCGATCCGGGCCAACTCGCGCTATCGGAAGATCCCGCGATCTTGCACAGCGCCGGCATCGTGCTGGTCACGGTGAAGAGCGCCGACACGGCAGCTGTCGCCAAGCAGATCGCGCAGCATGCGCCGCAGGACGCTGTCATCGTCTCGCTGCAAAACGGCGTCGGCAACGTCGCGGTGCTGCGCGATCGCCTCGGCGATCGCCGCGTGCTCGCCGGCATGGTGCCTTTCAACGTGGTCGGGATGGGCGAGGGCCGCTTCCACCGCTCGACCTCTGGCGACATTCATGTTGGCCAAGATGACACGAACGCGGCCGCAGCTCTGTCGGTGCCGGGGCTCACGATGCGCGCGAGCCGCGACATCACCGGCGTGCAATGGGGCAAGCTGATCATCAATTTGAACAACGCGCTCAGCGCCTTGTCCGACATGCCCCTCGCTGCGCAATTGGGGAACCGCGAATGGCGAAGGTTGTTCGCCGATCAGATGGCGGAGGGGCTGGCTGCAATGAGGGCCGCCGGCATCACACCGGTCTCGGCGACGCCGATCCCGTCGTCCTGGACGCCCGCCTTGCTGAGACTGCCTGATCCGATTTTCGACCTGATCCTGGGAAGGACCATGAAGATCGATCCCGAGGCGCGTTCCTCGATGTGGCAGGATTTGAAGCAGGGCCGCAAGACCGAGATCGACTATCTCCAGGGCGCGATCATCGCCCTCGCCGAACAGAACAGTGTCGACGTGCCGCTGTCGCGCCGCATTGTTGCGCTGATCAACGAGGCTGAGGCCGCGGGCAAGGGTCCGCCGCGGCTGACGCCGCAGCAGGTTCGCGGCGCTGCATGAGTTCACGCCGGCTGACGGGAGACGTGCGATGAAACGTTGTTTGACGATCGGGGTCGTGCTCGCCGCCTTATGTGCAGCTTCCACGTTTGCTCAGGCAAGGCCGCCGACCGTCACGAATTCGCCCGGCTATGACGCGCGCCTGAAGGAGAGTCGTTCGCAGTTGGGTAGTTCACCGACAACAACGGCGCCGGTGAATGCGCCGGTTGCTCAACCGAAGCGCAGCAAGAAGAAGCACACGAACTGAGGCTAGGAGACGGATCCCCGCCCAGTTCGTCATTGCGAGCGTAGCGAAGCAATCCAGACTGCCTCCGCGGAGAGATGCTGGATTGCTTCGCTGCGCTCGCAATGACGGCGACGCAGCTCAGCCCTTCTTCGCGGGCTTGCTCGGCGTCGGGCTGAACAGCTTCTTGATGTCGTTCAATCCATCCGACAGCCGCGGCCATTCGCAGGAGAACGAGCCCTTGGTGCAGGGTGTGCCCTTCGGCCGCGGCCGCGCGTCGCCGATGGCGGCCTGCTGGACTTTCGGCCGCTCGACCGGCACGGGCACGCGCTCGACCTCGGTTCGCAACGCGACCCGCTGGAGCTGCTGCACCTGTTGTTCCTGCTGCTCGCGCTGCTGGCGCGCGGTGGCCTGCGCGGCTTCATTGCTGCGGCGCTGATTGGCGAGATAGGCGGTGTAGGATTCGTCGATCTTCTTCTGCTCCTCCGGCGTCGGATTGGGCCCGGCGATGTCGAAGCTGCGGTCCTGGAGGAAATCGTAATAGGAATAGCCGCCGCCCGCCTTGCGCCGGCCGGCGAATTTGGCGTTGCAGTCGGCAAGCGCAGCCGTCTTCTCGGATTTGGTCGTAGCTTTCTCGGCGGCGTCGGCGCAGGCCTCGAAGTCAACAGGCGCGCGCTTCCACCATTGTGCCTGGGCATGCGACGGCGCCAGCAGGAAAAATCCTGCTGCAGCAACGACAAGCGCCGCACGACGCGATGCAACTACGTCCGACATTCTACGAGAGCATTCCTTGCAAAACTCAACCCGAACTGAGTCGGGCTGATTTTTGCCCCTTTATGGCCTGCTTGTCACCCATGGAACCCGGGAATTTCATGGCTGTGATGCTGACATTTTTTGCTTGACGTGGCGCAGGAGTCACAGCGTCACTTCATCCTGCGCTCGCCTCATCGGCGACGCCAAGAATACGAAGTGGAAACGCCTCATGCTGCTGCCCCTGTCCGATGTGCCGCGCTGGTACGCCGAACGCAAACCGCAAGGCACGATCGCCGTCCGTCACGGGCAGGATACGCTGACATGGGACGCGCTCGAACGCGGCGCCAACCGGCGCGCGCGGGCGTTCATGGCCAAGGGTGTCAAGCCCGGCGACTTTGTCGCGATCGGTTTGCCCAACTGCAATGCGTTTTTCGAGACCTCGTTTGCAGTGTGGAAATGCGGAGCGACGCCGACCTCGTTGTCATGGCGGCTGCCGCGCGGCGAAGCCGCCGCGGTGCTCGACATCCTGAAGCCGGCGCTGGTGGTCGGCGGCGAAGCCGACTGGAACGCGCCGAACCGTCTGCCCGCGGATTTCGTGCCGGAAGGGTTTTCGGACGAGCCGCTCACCGCACCGGTGGCGCGCTATTGGAAAGCCATGACCAGCGGCGGATCGACCGGCCGCCCGAAGGTGATCCTCGATCACCAGCCGGCGGTGATCGACACGGTCGCCGCGCCGCCGCTCAACATCCCCTTCGGGGTCTCGTTGCTCAATCCCGGTCCGCTCTATCACAATGCGCCGTTCATCGTGTCGCACTACGCGCTGTTCACCGGCGGCCAGCTCACCGGCCTCGTCAAGTTCGACGCCGAGGAGGCGCTGCGGCAAATTGCGCGCGAGCGCGTGCAATGGGTCAATTTCGTGCCGACCATGATGCACCGGATCTGGGCGCTCCCGGAGCACGTGCGCAACG
The DNA here is from genome assembly GCF_023073215.1 of Bradyrhizobium sp. 35. NCBI lineage: Bacteria > Pseudomonadati > Pseudomonadota > Alphaproteobacteria > Hyphomicrobiales > Nitrobacteraceae > Bradyrhizobium > Bradyrhizobium sp. 35. The sequence goes on along the minus strand of NZ_JADPJC010000131.1, from coordinate 35,499 downwards.
CCTACGATGTGTCGAGCCTGCAAACCGTCTTCCACATGGCCGCTCCGATGCCACCCTGGCTGAAGGAGAACTGGATCGCCTGGCTCGGGCCTGAGCGGATCTGGGAGCTCTATGGCGGCACCGAGCGACAGGGCTCCTGCATCATCTCCGGCAAGGAATGGCTGACGCACCAGGGCTCGGTCGGCAAGATCGGCGAGACGGCGCGCTTGCGCATCATCGGCGAGGACGGCAACGACGTTGCGCCGGGTGAGACCGGCGAGATTTACTTCCTCAACAATGACGGCAATGACGCCACCTATCACTATCTCGGCGCCGAGCCGAAGCGCCGCGCCGACGGCTGGGAATCGCTGGGCGATATCGGCAGGCTGGATGCGGAAGGCTACCTTTATCTCGGTGACCGCCTCGCCGACATGGTGCTGCGCGGCGGCGCCAACATCTATCCCGCCGAGGTCGAAGCTGCCGTCTCCGCCTGTCCGGGCGTGCGCTCCTGCGTGGTGGTGGGATTGCCCGATCCGGAATTGGGCCAGCGCGTGCACGCCATCATCGAGCCGGAGAGCGATGCGGACGGCCAAGCCATCGCCGACGGAATGGCGGATTTCCTCAAAGACAGGCTCAGCCGCTACAAGCACCCGGAGAGCTTCGAGATCGTCACCGTCCCACCACGCGACGATTCCGGTAAAGTTCGCCGCACGCTGTTGCGCGACGAGCGCGCGGCGTGGATGAAGGAGGGGCGCGCGTTCCGGATTTGGCCGGCGAAGGCGCGGGCGGACGCCGATTAAGAGAATTCATGGGAAGGACCGAGATTATGACCATCACCATCGCCGCGAACGCTGTGCCGAAGCCGCCGGCCGCGATCATCGAGGGCTTTCGCGGTGCGCCGACCCCGGTCATTTCGGACAATCTCGGCCGGCTGCCGGGCGCCGTGGGGCTCAAACCCTATCATCGCGGTGCCAAGCTGGTGGGCACGGCCTTCACGGTCCGCACCCGTCCCGGTGACAATCTCGCCATCCACCGCGCGCTCGAGCTGGTGGGCCCCGGCGACGTCATCGTGGTCGATGGCGGCGGCGACGAGACCCGCGCGCTGGTCGGTGAGATCATGAAGAACATCGCGCAATGGCGCAAAGCCGAAGGCTACGTCATCGACGGCGCGATCCGCGACGTCGCGGCGTTCGCTGCCGATGACTTTCCCTGCTATGCCCGCGCGGTGATCCACCGCGGCCCTTACAAGAACGGCCCCGGCGAGATCAACGTGCCTGTTTCGATCGGCGGCAGCGTGATCTCGCCCGGCGACATCGTCGTCGGAGACGAGGACGGCGTGGTGTCGTTTGCCGCCGCCGGTGCCGCGGCGCTGCTCGACGCCGTGCGAGCCCAGGTCGCGCGCGAGGAGGAGACGCTGAAGGCGATCCGCGAGGGCCGTTATCAAGGCTCGTATGGCAAATCCTGATCAGCGAGAATGAAGAGGAGGGCGGCGTGAGCCAGCAGGACGAATTCCACAATCTCGACGATAACGGCGACGGGTTGTTTCGCGAGCTCGCGGCAGGGGTGACCACGCGCATCTTCTCCGGCGAGCAGGCGATGCTGTCGGTGGTGACGCTGGCGCCGCATGCGCAAGGCACGCTGCACCATCATCCCGAGGAGCAGTGGGGCGTGCTGCTCGACGGCTCCGCCATCCGCGTCCAGGGTGATGAGGAGATTGCCGTGAAGAAAGGCGACTTCTGGCGCACGCCGGGTAATGTGCCGCACACCATGCGCGCCGGCCCCGACGGCGCCCGCGTGCTGGACATCTTCAGTCCGCCGCGGCCAGAATACAGAAAAGCGGGATCCGGTTTCGGGACCACTTAAAGCGCCAAAGAGCAAAAGCCGGGCGCGAGAAAACAGGGGAGGGATACCATGACGATCACACGACGGACGCTGCTGGCAGCGCCGGCTATTCTCGCGATGACGCCGGCGTTGGCGCAGGCTTCAAAAATCACACTGGTGGTGCCGTTTCCGCCGGGCGGATCCACCGATGCGATGGCGCGGCTGCTCCAGAGCCATCTGCAAACCAAGCTCAACCGCATCGTCATTGTCGAGAACAAGTCGGGCGCGGCAGGCGCGCTCGGCGCGGCGCAGGTCGCCAAGAGCCCGCCTGACGGCTCGACGTTCCTGGTCACCTTCGATTCCCATGCGGTGATCCCCTCCATCCTCGACAAGCCGCCCGTCGATGTCGAGCGCGAGCTAATGCCGGTGTTGCTGGTCGGCACCGCGCCTTACGTGATCGCTGCCGGTGCAGGCCGCCCCTACAAGAGCTTTGCCGACGTGGTGGCGGCCTGCAAGGCGACGCCCGGCGCGGTGAAATATGCCTCCGTCGGCATCGGCACGCTCGGCCATCTCGCCATGACCGTGCTCGGCAACAAGGCCGGCGTCGAGATCATGCACGTGCCCTATCGCGGCGGAGGCCCCGCAATGAACGACGTGCTCGGCGGCCATGTCGACCTGATCGCGGGATCTGCGGCGCTGGTCGCAGCCCAGCTCGGCACCAACATGCTGCGTCCGATCCTGCAGCTCGGCCGCGAGCGGCTGCCGGGCCTGCCGGATACGCCGACCGCGATCGAGGCGGGCTTTCCGGATTTCGAGACGCTGGCCTGGTGGGGCATCTTCGCGCCCACCGGCACGCCGCCGGACATCGTCGCAGGCCTCGCGACGGCGTCCAAGGAGATCCTGAGCGAGCCCGCGACCGCCGCCCAGCTCAAGGAAACGCAGCAGATGACGCTGCTGCTCGAGGACGCTCCCGCCTTCAAGACCTTCTTCGACAAGCAGGTCGCCATTTGGGGCAAGGTGGTCAAGGACAACAATATCCGGGCATGAGATGACCGGCAGCCCTCCGCATTGAGCAACGCGGAGGGCTTCCGATCCCCCTTCCGCTTTGATATGAAGCCCCGGTAACCCGCTCTGCGGGTTCCGCGGTCCCGTAGCTCAGCCGGATAGAGCGACGGTTTCCTAAACCGTAGGTCGGAAGTTCGAGTCTTCCCGGGATCGCCAGTTTTTCAGTGAGCAATCGTCGCGTTTGATACGCTCGTCGGCGCAAAAATTGCTAGAAGCGCGAAGCTTCCTCCTGGCCCGGGCTGACTGCCGCCCCGCCTCGCTGCCATATCCGGAGACGACAATGCCTTTCGATTTGATCCTGCGCGGCGGCCGTGTGGTCGACCCGTCCCAGAAGCTCGACGCCGTGACCGATGTCGCCTTTTCCGGCGGCAAGGTCGCGGCGATCGGCAGTGGGCTCAAGGCGGATCCGGGCACCGAGGTGCGCGACGTCTCTCGCTACATCGTGACGCCGGGACTGATCGATCTCCACACCCATGTCTATTGGGGCGGCACGTCGCTCGGCATCGACGCCGAGGAGTTCTGCCGTCTTTCCGGCGTCACCACCGCGGTCGATACCGGCAGTGCGGGGCCGGGCAATTTCGCGGGCTTCCGCAAGCATGTGATCGAGCCGAGCCAGGTTCGTATCCTCGCTTATCTGCATGTCTCGCATGCCGGCATTTTCGGCTTCTCGCACCGGATCATGGTCGGCGAGAGCGAGGAGCTGCGGCTGATGAATCCGATCGAGGCGGCCAAGGTGGCCGACGCCAACCGCGATCTCATCGTCGGCATCAAGGTGCGCGTGGGGCTGCATTCCTCGGGCACGTCGGGCGTCGTGCCGCTCGACATCGCGCTCGAGGTCGCGAACGAGGTCGGCATGCCCCTGATGGCGCATATCGATCATCCGCCGCCGAGCTACGAGGAGGTGCTGGCGCGCCTGCGCCCCGGCGACGTGCTCACCCATGCGTTCCGTCCCTTCCCCAACACGCCTGCGACCGCGCAGGGCACGGTGAAGCGGGCGGTGCTCGACGCCCGCGAGCGCGGCGTGCTGTTCGACATCGGCCACGGCAAGGGCTCGTTCGCATTCAAGACCGCGCGTGCGATGCTCGCCAACGGCTTCTATCCCGACACCATCTCGTCCGACATTCATCAGCTCTGCATCGACGGCCCGGCCTTCGATCAGGTGACGACCCTGTCGAAATTCCTGTGCATGGGCATGCCGCTGTCCGACGTCATCGCAACCTCGACCGTCAACGCCGCGATGGCGCTGCGGCGCCCCGAGCTCGGCAGCCTCAAGCCGGGCAGCGTCGGCGACGCCACGCTGATCTCGGTGAGGGAAGGCCAGTTCGACTATGAGGACGTCGTCGGCGAGCACCTGATCGGCGACCGCAAGATCGTCTCCGAAGGCGTCGTGATCGGCGGCCGGTGGTGGCATCCGAATTGAGCGGCAGGCCGTTCACGCCGGCTTGATTACAACGACCTCGCGATCAACAGCTTCATGATCTCGTTCGTCCCGCCATAGATCTTCTGGATGCGGGAATCGATGAAGATGCGCGAGATCGGATATTCCTGCATATAGCCGTAGCCGCCGAACAGCTGCAGGCATTCGTCGGCGGTCTCGACCTGCTTCTCCGAGCACCAATATTTCGCCATCGACGCCGTGACGGTGTCGAGGTCCTTTGCGACCAGCCGCTCGATGCACCAGTCGACGAAGACGCGCGCGATCATCGCTTCGGTCTTGCGCTCGGCGAGCTTGAAGGCGGTGTTCTGGAAATCCATCAGCGGCTTGCCGAAGGCCTTGCGCTCCTTGGTGTAGTCGACGGTGAGTTTTATCGCGCGCTCCATAGCCGCGACCGCGCCGACCGCGAGCGCGAGGCGCTCCTGCGGCAATTGCTGCATCAGCTGCACGAAGCCCTGGCCTTCCTCGCCGCCGAGCAAATTGTCCGGCGGCACCGCGACGTTGTCGAAGAACAGCTCAGACGTGTCGGAGGCATGCAGGCCGATCTTGTCGAGGTTGCGCCCGCGCTTGTATCCATCCGCGCCTGAGGTTTCGACCACGATCAGCGAAATGCCCTTGGCGCCGACATCGCCGGTGCGCGCAACCACGATGACGAGGTCGGCAGCCTGGCCGTTGGTGATGAAGGTCTTCTGTCCGTTGATGACGTAGGAATTGCCCTGCTTCCTGGCGGTGGTCTTGACGGCCTGCAAATCCGAGCCGGTGCCGGGCTCGGTCATGGCGATGGCGCCGACCATCTCGCCTGAAGCCATCTTCGGCAGCCAGCGCTTCTTCTGCTCCTCCGAGCCGTAATTGAGGATGTAGTGCGCGACGATGGCGCTGTGCACGGAGACGCCGGTCGTCAGCTCCGGCACCGTGCTTTCGAGGTCGTCGAGCACGGCGGCATCATAGGCGAAGGTGGCGCCCAGGCCGCCATATTCCTCCGGCACGCTTGCCAGCAGCGCGCCCATCTCGCCGAGCCCGCGCCAGGCAAAGCGGTCGACCATCTTCTGCTCGCGCCATTTTTCGGCATGCGGGGCCAGATCCTTGGCAAGATACTTCCGGAACTGGTCGCGGAAGATTTCGAGCTCTTCGGTCATCCAGGAGGAGCGGTAGGACATGGTCACCTCGGTCAATGCGGCTTGCCGGCCTGGTTAGGCCAGCCTTTGGCGGCAATTATTGTGTTTTCAGGCTGTGCCGGTGACGCTACCAAGGCGGCCGGAGCAGCGTCTATCGGGATGGTTGATTGTGGCTGTCAAAATCCAAACCGTCAAAACCAAAGAGCTCAAGCTCGACATCGCGCGCATCGGCACGGTCTCCGCGATCCTGACGCAGCCGGACAAGGCGCGCGCCTGCTACGTCCTGGCGCATGGTGCCGGTGCAGGGATGCGGCATGCATCGATGGACAAGATTGCGGAGGGGCTCGCTGCTCGCGACATCGCGACCTTCCGCTTCAATTTTCCTTACATGGAAAACAAGCAGGGCCGTCCCGACCAGCCTGCGGTCGCCCACGCCACGATCCGCGTGGCAGTCGAGGAAGCCGCGCGGCTCTGCCCGGGTGTGATGCTCGTTGCGGGTGGAAAATCCTTCGGCGGGCGCATGACCTCGCAGGCGCAGTCCAAGGCTCCGCTGCCTGATGTCAAAGGGCTCGCCTTCCTCGGTTTTCCCCTGCACGCCGACAAGAAGCCGTCGACGGAGCGCGCCGAGCATCTCGCCCATGTCGAGATCCCGATGCTGTTCCTGCAAGGCACCCGCGACGGGCTCGCCGATCTCGGCCTCCTCAAGCCGGTCATCGCCGCTCTTGCCCCGAAGGCGACGCTGCATGAGATCGAAGGCGGCGATCACTCCTTCGCGGTGCTGAAAAAGTCCGGCCGCACCAATGAAGAGGCGCTGACAGAGGTGCTTGATACGCTCGCGGCCTGGATCGACAGCCTCGCCTGAAATCTCACGCCGAATATAGCCCCTTGTCGCGCGCCTTCTGGATCGCGAGCGCGGCGATCAAGTCGAGCGTCGGCGTCGACAGGCCGGCGGTGCGCGCGAAGGCTTGGGGCGCCTTTACCAGGACGTCGATCTCCATGGCGCGGCCGAGCTCGTAATCCTGCAGCAGCGACGGCTTGTGGTTGGGGGCGGGGCCGCTGCGTGATACGCGCTTGACCTCGGGGATAAAATGCTGAGCGATCTCGTTGGCCTCGTTCAGCATCCGCGGAATGACATCCGCAAAGGCGGGGTCATCGCGCACGCCGCGCGCGGTCTGGCCGGTGAGCAGGCACAGCACCGACAGTGACATGTTGGTCAGCAGCTTTGACCAGATCGCCTCGCGGATCTCGGCGACCGGCGGCGATTCCAGCCGTGCGTCGCTGAAGACACCGCGGAGCGTCGTGATGCGCTCGCAATTGCGGTCGTCACATTCGCCGATCAGCAGGCGGTTGCGGTCCGGCGTCAGGTTCTGCACCACGCCGGGCGCGATCACCTCGTTGGAGGAGAAGACTACGCCGCCGACGATCCGCTCTTTCGGAATGCAGGCGCGCAGGCGTCCGCCCGGGTCGAGGAAGGAAATGTCCGGCGGGGTCGGGTGCCGCGGCGGCAGGCCGATCCGGTACCACCAGGGAATGCCGTTCTGCGCGAACACGATCGCGGTGTTGTCCTGCAGCAGCGGCTTGAGACTGGAGACCAGCCCGGTCAACGCGGTCGCCTTCAAGGTGCTGATCACGACGTCCTGCGGGCCGAGCTGGGCCGGATCGCCGGAGGCGTTCACCTTGGCGGAGACCTCGGAATCGCCGACGCGCAGCTTGAGGCCGTTGGCCCGGACCGCCTCCAGGTGCGCGCCCCGCATCACGCACGAGACCTCGTGGCCGGCGCGGGCCAACCGAACTGCAAGATGGCTGCCGACGGCGCCCGCGCCGAAAATGCAGATGCGCATGTGATGTCCGTCCCTGATCCCTTGATGCCGCCCCGCGGCAGCATGACACAAGCCGCCATGCGATGGACGCGGCTGCCCTACGCTCGAAAGATATGGATCAGGGCGCGGAGCCTCGGTCATAGTGCGCGCCAAACAAACGAGCGGAGGAACACCGATGACCGACAGCCCCGTCCTGTGGACCCTGGATGCGCGTGGGGTTGCGACCGTCACGTTGAACCGGCCGGAGGTTAACAATGCCTATGACGGCGCGTTGATCGCAGGCGTGCTCGCGGCCATGGACGATCTCGGCAGCAAGCCCAACCTTCGCGTCGTCGTGCTCAAGGGCAATGGCAAGCATTTCCAGGCTGGCGCCGACCTCAAATGGATCAACGGCGTGCGGCCGCAATCGAGCGAGGCGAACGAGGCCGCGTCGCGGGCGACGTTCGAGGCCGTGCAGCGGCTCAATACGCTGGCTATCCCGACGGTCGCGCTGGTGCAGGGCGGCTGCTTTGGCGGCGGCACCGGCGTGATCGCGGCCTGCGACGTCGTGATCGCGGCCGACAACGCGCTGTTCTCGATCACCGAAGTGCGCTGGGGCCTGACCGCGGCCATCATCATCCCGCAGCTCTGCGATGCCATTGGTGTACGGCAAGTCCGCCGCTACGCGCTGACAGGTGAACGTTTCGGCGCCGAGGACGCCCGTCGTATCGGCCTCGTCCACGAGGTGGTGCCGCTCGCCGATCTCGACGCCGCCGGCGCCAAGGTGGTCGAGCAGTTGCTTGCCAACGGATCGGAGGCGATGGCCGAGACCAAGCGGCTCGCGCTGGAAAGTTCGTTCGGCGGCATGGCGGTGGACGATGCGGCTTACAAGCGGCTCGTGCATCTGCATTCGCTGAAGCGACAGAGCGCGGAAGCCGCCGAGGGGCTGGCGTCGTTCGCGGAAAAGCGCGCCGCGAATTGGGCAGGTGCTAAAAGCTGAACGCGAGTAGCCCGGATTACGCTTCGCTCCATCCGGGCTACGGGCTTTTACAGCGACGTCGCGAGTGACCTTTTCAGCAAAGTGAGCAGCGCCTGTACCGCGGCGGCATTGCGCCGCCGTTCAGGGATCGCAGCCTTCACCCACAATTCCGGAATCGGAAACTCGCGCAGCACCGGCTTGAGCGCGCCGTCGCGCAAGGCGCCCGCGACGAGATAGTCCGATATCAACACAATGCCGTTGCCGGCGATGGCGCTGCGCGCCAGCACTTGGCCCTCGTTGCAGGACAGCAGCGGACTGACCTGGACGCTGATGCGGCCGCGCGGCCCGTCAAAGATCCATTCGGGGCCGGTCGGTAGAAAGCTGAGGCAGCGATGATCGACCAGATCACGCGGATGTTTTGGCGTGCCGTGTTTCTTCAAATAGGCAGGCGAGGCGCAGAGCAGCCGCTTCAGCGGGCACAAGGGTTCGTCGACGACACCGCCAAAGGAATGCGGGAAGGCGCCGATGGCGATGTCAAAGCCTTCGGTGACGGGATCGACCGGACGGTCGAACAGCACGATCTCGAGCTTGAGCCGCGGGTTCTGGGTCTGGAAGGCGGTGAAGACGTCCGCAAGCCGCGCGACCGTCAGCGAGGTCGGGGCCTTGATGCGCAGATGATCGACGAGATCGTGGCCCTTCTCGCCCATGCGCGACAGCAGATCGGCGGCGTCGGTGACGACGCCGCGGGCGCGATGCACGTAGCGCTGGCCGGCCTCGGTCAGCCGCAATTGCCGGGTCGAGCGATGAAACAGTGGCGTGCCGATCCGCGCCTCCAGCTGCGTGACGCGCTTGGCGACCACCGACGTCGAGACGCCGAGTTTTCGCGCGGCCGCGGAGAAGCCGGTGGCGTCGGCGGTCGCGAGGAACGCCTGAAGGTTTACCAGGATGTCCATCTTCGGCCTTTCGCGATTCGAGAAAGGTGATCGCCTATTTTGGCGGATTGTAGCTCGATCCGGGTTAATTCATAGTCCGGCCCAAGCAAAGGATTTCAGGGACAGGACGCGCCATGCAGGCCATGACGATCGAAGAACCGGCGCGCCAGGTGCCGCTTTACGGCGAATATGAAGTCGTCGTCCTCGGCGGCGGTCCGGCCGGCATCGTGGCGGCGGCCTCAAGCGCACGCGCGGGACGGAAGACGCTGCTGATCGAGCGGTACGGCTTCCTTGGCGGCATGGGCACCGCCGCAGGCGTCACCAATTTCTGCGGCCTGCACGGCAATGTCCACGGCGAGGCCCACCGGCTGGTGCAGGGCATGGCGTCGGAGTTGCTGGCGCGGATCGATCGCTTGAACGGCCTCAACGCGCCGCATCTGATTCTCGGCAAGGTCTTCGCCCAGGCCTACGACACCGCCGCCTACAAGATCGCGGCCGACCAACTGCTCGCCAGTCACAAGGTGCACATCCTTTTCCACGCGCTTGGTGCCGGTGTGGTGATGGGCGCTAACAGCCGCATCGATGCGCTGATGGTCGAGACCAAGGCCGGCCGGCAGGCGGTGCGATCGGAGATCTTCATCGATTGCTCCGGCGACGGCGATCTCGCGGTTTGGGCCGGCGCGCCGTTCGAATTCGGCGACGAGCACGGTCATCCGATGTATCCCTCGATGATGCTCCGTCTCAACAACATCGACCCGGAGAGGGCAGGCGAAGCCTGGCGGACCATTCCGCAATTGATGGAGCAGGCCACCGCCGCCGGCACCCACACATTCCCGCGCAAGAGCGCGATCGTGCGGCCGCAGAAGTCCGGCATCGAATGGCGGGTGAATTTTACGCAAGTGGCGCGCGAGGACGGCCATGCCATCAACGGCATCGAGCCTGATGATCTCACCCGCGGCGAGATCGAGGGCCGCAAGCAGGCGCTGGCTGCGTTCGAATTCCTGCGCACCGTGCCGGGCTTTGAAAAATCCTACATCGTCGACCTGCCGCCGCAGCTCGGCATCCGCGAAACCCGCCGCATCACGGGCGGCTATCAGCTCAGCGGCGAGGACGTGCTCGGCTGCGCTTCGTTCGAGGATTCCATCGGGGTCAATGGCTGGCCGATCGAGGCCCATGTCCCCGGCGACGTCGTCTTCACCTTCCCGCCGATCCCGGAATCGCGCGGCTATAACGAGCTGCCTTACCGCATGCTGGTGCCCGAAGGCGTCGATAATCTGCTGGTCGCCGGCCGCTGCGCCTCGATGACCCATGAGGGCCAATCGGCGGCCCGGGTCTCCGGTGCCTGTTTCGTGATGGGGGAGGCGGCCGGTTCCGCGGCAGCGCTGGCGCTCTCCGGAAACCGGATCCCGCGTGACATCCCCGTTGAAAAGCTGCAGGAAACGTTGAAACAACAGGGCGCCTTTATCGGACGGGACCAGCCCGTGCCTGAAGGCCTGTAACCGACTGCAAGATATCGACGGCGGAGGAAACGAAATGATCGGGATTGTGCGGCTCGCGCTAGCTGGCCTGATGGCGATCACAGCAATGGGCACGGCCCGAGCCGAGGACGCGCTGAAGGCCAGGATCGGCGTGCTCAGGCTATCCTCCTCCGCGCCGGTGTTCATCGCGCAGGACAAGGGCTATTTCCGCGAGGCCGGCCTCGAGGTCGAGCTGAAATTCTTCGACGCGGCGCAGCCGATCGCGGTGGCGACGACCTCGGGCGACATCGATTTCGGCGTCACCGCCTTCACCGCAGGTCTTTACAATCTCGCCGGCAAGGGCGTGCTCAAGGTGATCGGCGGCATGAGCCGCGAGAAGGCTGGTTATCCCCTGATCGGCTATTTCGCCAGCAACAACGCCTATGCGAGCGGTCTGAAGACGCCGAAGGACCTCGCGGGCAAGCGCGTGGCGATGACGCAGGTTGGCTCCTCCTTTCACTATTCGCTCGGCCTGCTTGCCGACAAATACGGTTTCAAGCTCGCCGACGTGAAGATTGTGCCGCTGCAATCGCTGTCGAATGCGGCGGCCGCGCTGAAGGGCGAGACCGTGGATGCAGCGCTGCTGCCGATCTCCACCGCGCGAAAGCTGATGGACGACGGTGGTGCGAAGTTTCTCGGCTGGGTCGGCGACGAGACACCCTGGCAATTGGGCGCGGTGTTCGCCTCGCCGAAGACGCTGACCAACAAGGTGCTGGTGACGAAGCTGCTCGGCGCCTTGGCAAAGGCCGACCGCGAATATCACGACGTCATCCTCGCCGCGATGAAGGACGGTGTCGCGCCGATCAATGACAAGACAAAGCCGCTGCTGGAGATCATCGCCAAATATACGAACCTCCCGGTCGAGCAGGTGGTCGGCAACTGCGCCTATATCGATCCCGACGGCAAGCTGGATGTGAAGAACGTCGACAACCAGATCAAATGGCTCCAGGAGCAGGGTTTTGCCGACAAGGGCTTCGACGCGAATGCGATCATCGCCAAGGAATTCGTGAAGGCGGATTGAGAGTAGAACGCAGTCCATGGACCTGATCGCCAACCACATCACCCATCGCTTCGGCGATCTCGCCGTGCTCGACAACGTCTCGTTCACCGTCAGCGCGGGCGAGGTGGTGGCGATCGTGGGGCCGTCGGGCTGCGGCAAGAGCACGTTGCTGTCGATCCTCGGCGGGCTGTTGCTGCCGACCTCCGGCGCGCCCGAGCTGCGTGGATCGCCGCCGGCGGACAGCCTCAATCCGCTCACCTTCGTGTTCCAGGACTTTGCGCTGCTGCCCTGGGCGAATGTGGAGGAGAACGTCGAATTCCCGCTGCTGCACACCCAGCTCTCGGCCGTGCAGCGCCGCGCGCTGGTCGAGGACGCCTTGCGCCGCACCGGCCTGACCGATTTTCGCAAAACCTATCCAAAGCAGCTTTCCGGCGGCATGCGCCAGCGCGTCGGCATTTCGCGCGCGCTCGCGGTCAGGCCGGCCATTCTCCTGATGGACGAGCCATTGTCGGCGTTGGATTCGCAGACCCGCGAACTGCTGATGGAGGATTTCGTCCGGCTGCTCGCCGATGGCGGCATGGGCGCCGTGTATGTCACGCATAATCTCGAAGAGGCGGCGAGGCTTGCCGACCGCATCGTGGTGCTGTCGCGGCGCCCTGGCCGTATTCGCGAGGTCGTGAGCGTGCCGATGACGCGCACTGAGCGCGGTGACATTGCAGCCCGTGAAAAGCTGCTCGCGCTTCAGAACCAGATCTGGTCGCTGATCCGCAACGAGGCGATCGATGCCGAGCGCAAGGTCCAGCATGCTTGATCGCGCTCCGGCGGGAACATCGACGAAGGATGAAGCGGTCCGGCGCGTCCGCTTTCGCGGCGCCGGCTTCGTGCCGGCGAGCAGCCGTTTCGGCGGCTGGATCGCGCTCGCGCTGGTCATTGCGATCTGGCAGGCCGCCGGCAGCACCGGCCTGGTCAATCCGCTATTCCTGCCACCGCCATCGGCGATCGCGCGGGCGATCTACCAGCTCGCGATCTCGGGTGCGCTGTGGCAGCACCTTTCCGCGTCGCTCCTGCGCATCGGTGTCGGCTGGCTGCTCGGCACGGCAGCCGGTGTCGCCGTTGGCTTTGCCATCGGCCTGTCGCGTCTGGCGCGCAGCGTCGGCATCACCTTCATCTCGGCGCTGTTCCCGATCCCGAAGATCGCGCTGCTGCCGCTGTTGATCCTCTGGCTCGGCATCGGTGAAGAGCCGAAGATCGCGACCATTGCGCTCGGGGTGTTCTTCTCGACCGCGATCTCGGTCTATAGCGGCGTCGACGCGGTGCCGCGCAACCTCATCCGCATGGCGCAGAGCTTCAACGTGCCGTTCGCCACCATCGTGCGCAAGGTGGTCTGGCCGGGCGCGCTGCCCGCGATCCTCGCCGGCTTCCGTATCACCTCGTCGGTGGCGCTGCTGCTCGTCGTCAGCGCCGAGATGATCGGCGCGCAGTACGGCATCGGCGCGTTCGTGCTGCAGGCTGGCAATTTGATGCAGACGGATCAGCTGCTCGCGGGCGTGGTGATTTTGTCGGTGTTTGGGTTGATGGTGGGGAGGGTGATCAACTGGCTGGAGACGCGGCTGTTGCACTGGCGGTGAGGTTTACTCCGTCATTGCGAGCGCAGCGAAGCAATCCAGACTGTCGCCGCGGAAAGATTCTGGATTGCTTCGCTGCGCTCGCAATGACGATGCTACCAGCAGCGTACCTCACCCATTCCCGCGATCCTCCCGGAACAAATCCAGCTTCTGCTGCACGGGGCGATCCGAGAAGCTGAACAGCACCGCATCCATATCAGCCTCGTGCGTGACCCATTGCCAGCTCGGCACCACGAACAAATCGCGCGGGCCCCATTCGAACGTCGCATCCCCGATGCGGGTACGGCCGTGGCCCTCGATCGGACAGAACACCGTCGCGTCCGTCGCGCGATAGCGCGCGGTCTTGAAGCCCTTCGGCAGCAGCTGGATGAACGTGCCGATGGTCGGCATCGCGAAGTCGCCGGTCTCGGGGTTGCTGAATTTCAGCTTCAGCCCGTGACAGGCATCCCACTCCTGGCTCGCGCGAGCCTTCTCCAGTGCCTCGCGCGTGTAGGCATAGGGATAGCTGAAGATCGGGGAAGTCTTCGAGCTCCGCTTCACGTCGACCGGCAGCAGATTGTGGCCGTAGCGTGCAAAGCTGTCGCCGGCCGGCCTTGTAATCTTCTGCTGATCCTCGTTGGAGCCTTCCGCGAAAGAGCAGTCGAAGAACTGCACCAGCGGAATGTCGAGACCGTCGAGCCAGAACATCGGCTGGTCGGTCTCGTTGGAATGATCGTGCCAGGTCATCGACGGCGTGATGATGAAGTCGCCGGGCTCCATCGCGGTGCGCTCGCCGTCCACGGCGGTGTGGGCGCCCTTGCCTTCGAGCACGAAGCGCAGTGCCGATTGGCTGTGCCGGTGCGCGGGCGCGACGTCGCCGGGCACCACCATCTGCACGCCGGCATAGAGCGACGTGGTGATTTTCGACTGTCCGCGCAGGCCGGGGTTTTCCAGAACCAGCACGCGCCGCTCGGCCTCTTTCGCCGTGATCAGCTTGCCGGCTTCGGTCATGTAGTCGCGGATGATGTCGAACTTCCACAGATGCGGCCGGCAGGCGCTCTTCGGCTCCGGCGTGATCAAATCGCTCATGACCGTCCAGAGCGCGGTGAGATTCTCGCCGTCGATCTTCTTGTAGAACGCCTCGCGTTCCGGCGTCTTGGTCACGGCTTCCATGGTGCGGCTCCCGTCGCTTTGTTGATTGACAGTATACTTACGATCTGGGTAGCGTCAACGTGCGAACAAGAACGAAACGGGAGGGTTCCGATGAAGCTGCACGGCTATTTCCGCTCCAGCGCCGCCTACCGGGTACGCATCGCGCTGAACCTCAAAGGCCGCGGTGCCGAGCACCTGCCGCATCATCTTCGCAAGGGCGAGCAATGTGCGCCAGCCTATCTCGCCATCAATCCGCAAGGCCTGGTGCCGGCGCTGGAGAACGATGCGGGCGCAGTGCTGACCCAATCGGTCGCCATCATCGAATGGCTCGACGAGACCCATCCCAACCCGCCCCTGTTGCCGAGGGATGCGTTGCAGCGCGCCAAGGTGAGGGCGTTCGCGCTGGCGATCGCCTGCGACACTCACCCCGTGCAGAACTTGAAGGTGCTGGCGCGGCTGCGCGAGCTCGGCCTTGCCGAGGAGAAGGTTCAGGACTGGGCGGCCTGGGTCAACCGCGAGGGGCTCGCGGCGTGCGAGACGCTGATCAGAAACGAGCCGGGCCCGTTCTGCTTCGGGGATGTGCCGACGCTCGCCGATCTCTGTCTTGTGCCGCAGCTCGCCAATGCGCGCCGCTTCGGCGTCGACGTCTCCGCCTATCCGCGCCTGCTTGAAGCGGAAGCTGCGGCCAAGGCCCTGCCGGCGTTCGTCAACGCAGCGCCGGAGAAGCAGCCCGATGCCGAGTAAGCCTGCCCCTCCAATCACGATAGACGCGGTCTATGCGGCGCCGGGCTATCTGTTCCGGCGCATGCAGCAGATCGCGGTCTCGATCTTCATGGAGGAGTGCAAGGCGTTCGACCTCACGCCGGTGCAATACGCGGCGCTGATCGCGATCCACACCCACCCCGGCATCGACGCGACGCGGCTGTCCGCGGTGATCGCCTTCGATCGCTCCACGCTCGGCAGCGTGATCGAGCGGCTTCAGGCCAAGGATTTCGTCGAGCGCAGGCCGGCGCCGGAAGACAAGCGGATCAAGCTGCTCTATTTGACCAAATCAGGCGCGGCGATCCTGCGCGACATCATTCCCGCCGTCGAACGCGCCCAGGCGCGGATGCTCGAGCCGCTCAAGCCAGCGGACCGCAAGGCGCTTATGGGGCTCCTGGCGCAGCTCGTCGATCTCAACAACGAGGCGTCGCGGGTGCCGCTCCGGGCGGAGGACGCGATGGAGCATCTGGGGAAGGCACCTTAATCCTGGTTGTCATCGCCCGCCTTCGCGGGCGATGGCAGCGGTGGCTCACATCCTCAGCAACGCCTGCCGGTCGATCTTCCCCGTGCCGGTCTTCGGCAGCTCGTCGATGAAGATCACCTCGCGCGGATATTTGTAAGGAAGCAGTTTGCCCTTCACGTAATCCTGCAGCCGCCGGGTCGTTTCGCTTTGATCCGCCGCGCGGGTGTTCATCACCACCACTGCCTTAAGCGTCATGCGCCGGTCCGGCAGCTCGGCGGCGAACACCGCGCATTCGCGGATGTCCGGGTGGTCGGCGAGGCAAAGCTCAACCTCGAGCGGGTAGACCCATTGGCCGGAGATCTTGATGAGATCGTCGGCGCGGCCGCGGAAGAAGTGAAAGCCATCGCCATCGCGGACGAAGCGGTCGCCGGTGTAGATCCAGCCGCCTTCGCGGATGGTCTCGGCGGATTTGTCCGGCCGGTTCCAGTACAGCGGCGTGTTGGAATCGCCGCGCACCCACAAGATGCCTTCCTCGTCGTCGGCGACATCGCGGCCGTCCTTGTCGCGCAGCGCGACCTCGTAGCCGGGCACGCGCAGGCCGGCGGCGCCGAGCTTCTTCCGCTCGGGGCGGTTGGAGAGATAGATGTGCAGCACCTCGGTCGAGCCGAGGCCTTCCACGATCTCGAGACCGGTGAGCGTCTTCCAGCCGTTGAAGACGTCGGCCGAGAGCACCTCGGCGGCCGAGAGCGCCATGCGCAGTGAGGAGAAGTCGGTCTTGTTCGCACCCTCGGCCTTGGTCAGCGATGTATAAAGCGTCGGCAGGCCGAAGAAGACCGTCGGCCTGTACTGCTCGATCGCCGAAAAGATTGCCACGGGCTTCGGCTGGCCGGGCAACAGCAGTGTCGTCGCGCCCGCCGAGAACGGGAAGGTGATCGCGTTGCCGAAGCCATAGGCGAAGAAGATTTTTGGCACCGAGAAGCAGATGTCATCCGGCGTCAGCTTCAAGACGTTCTGCGCAAAGGCGACTTCGCTATAGGCCATGTCGTGCTGGAGATGCACGATGCCCTTGGGGCGGCCGGTCGATCCGGACGAATACATCCAGAACGCCATCTCGTTGCGATGCGTGTCGGCTTCCGCGAGCTCAGTCGGAAACTGGGGGAGCCAGCCGGCGGCGGAAACGGCGTTCGGCGCGGCGTGATCGCTCGCCGGGCCATTGACGACGACCAGGGTATGCAGGGCCGTGTCCTTGCAGGCCTCGGCGTTGAAACGTGCACAGAACTCGGCGTCCGCCACCGCAACAGTCGCGCCGGAATCGGCGAGATAGAATTGCAGCAGATCCGGCGGTGTCAGCGTGTTGATCAGCAATGGCACGAAGCCGGCGCGCACCGCGCCGAAGAACGCGGCCGGGTAGGCCGGAGTGTCATCGAGGAACAACAGCACGCGATCGCCGCGCTTGAGGCCAAGCGAGGCAAAGCCGTTGCCCCAGCGCCCGGCTTCCGCGCAGAGCTCCGCGTAGGTGCGCGTGCTCGCGGGGCCGATGAGCGCGAGCTTGTCACCGTGGCCTTTGCTGACATTGTCGAACAGCACGCGGCTGGCATTGTAGACCTGCGGAACGGAAAAGCCGATCTCGCGCGCGCCCGCGCAGTCGGCGGGCACCTGGTCGTGAATCTGCCGGCTCATGCCTCGTCCCCACCGTTCTTGGCGGCTTCGTAGCGCGCCATGAAGCCCGGCGACATCGCGCGCAGGCGGGAGTCGTCGATGCGGCCGGAGCGGGTGATGTAGCTATAGGCAAAGTCCATCAGGCCCTGCTGCATGTGCTGAGCAAAGTGCTCGTACCAGAAAGCGCTGGTCCGCGCGGCATTGACGAGCTTCTGCACCACCGGCTTTCGCGCGGCCTGGTAGCGATGCAGGGCGGTCGAGAGATGGGCGTCCGATTCCAGCGCCTTGACCAGTGCAATGGCGTCCTCGATCGCGAGCCGCGTGCCGGAGCCGATCGAAAAATGCGCCGAGTGCAGGGCGTCACCGAGCAGCACCATGTTCTTGAACGACCAGTGCTCGTTCCAGACCCAGGGGAAGTTGCGCCAGACCGATTTGTTGGAAACCAGCGAGCGGCCGCCGAGCGTGTCGGCGAACACCTCCTCGCAGACACCTTTGGACTGCTCCACGTCCTTGTAGGCGAAACCGTAGGCCTGCCACGTCGCATGGTCGCATTCGACCAGGAAGGTGCTCATGGTCGGCGAGTAGCGGTAGTGATGGGCGTTGAAGGCACCGCGGTCGGTCTTGACGAAGGTCTGCGACAGCGTCTCGAAGCGCTTCGAGGTGCCGTACCAGACGAACTTGTTCGAGGAGTAGGACAGCGAGGTGCCGAAATCGCCCTCGAAGGCGCGGCGTACCAGCGAGTTCAGCCCGTCGGCAGCGACGATCAGATCGTGCCCGTTGAGCTGATCGATCGCATGAATCGGCGTGTCGAAGCGCGGGGTGACGCCGGCATTGATCGCGCGCTGCTGCAGGAATCGCAAGAGCTCGAGCCGGCCGATCGAGGAGAAGCCGACGCCGTCGATGGCCACGCTGTCGCCGCTCAGGTTCAGCGTGATGTTCTCCCAGCTCTCCATGTGCGGCGAGATCGCGTCGACCGTCTCGGGGTCGTCGGCGCGCAGGAATTCCAGGGCCTGATCAGAAAACACCACGCCAAAGCCCCAGGTCGCGTCGGCCGGGTTCTGTTCGAACAGGTCGACTTGATCCTCGGGGTGACGCTTCTTCCAGAGATAGGCGAAGTAGAGCCCACCGGGCCCCCCGCCAATCACGGCGATCCGCAACGTCTGCCTCCCTAATTGACAGTATACTTACTATCTAGGGGTAGACTAATGTGCTCCGGCCACCCGCGCCAGCGGAATTATCGGCAAGCCGCGCGGCACACCACAGCTCACGTCCGGACGCGCGTTTGGCGCGTGTCCGAAGCAGTGACCTTGCGAAGCATAGCCAAACCGTGGCGGCTTGGCCATCCGCCCCGTCAGACGCAGCGCTTCACCCGTACGCCGCCCACGAGCACGGTGGTGCAGCGGACCGCCGGATGGCACGCTTCTCTAGCGTGCCGCGAACGGCGCCAGCACGTCCTTGCAGGCAGGTGACAGCGACGCGGCGTTGCTGGCGATGCACTGCACGATGCGGCCGCCGCCAGGCGCTACGCCGGCGCACAGCGTGCGGATGTCGGCACCGCAGGCGGAGCGGACGATGAACAGCTCTTCGCGCGGCCGCAGCGGGCGCAACGCGATCACGGCGGGCGCGGCTGCCGGTGCTGCCGCCGCCGCGGGAGCCGCGCCCGGAGGTGCCGCCGTTGCTGCCGTGCCACCGCCGCCGGCCGCGGCGCTCACGGCCTTCTCGCAGGCCGGCGAAACCTTTGCCTTGTTCTTCTCGAGGCATTCGAGCGCAGGCGCGCCGCCTGGCGGCACGCTGGCGCACACCTTGGGATAATCGGCGCGGCACGCGCTCTTGACGGCAGCGACCTGCGCGCTGCTCGGCTGTTTGGCTGCCGCGTCCTTCGGCGCTGCTCCAGATGCCGGCTTTGCGGCGGGGGCGGTTTCAGCCTTCGGCGCGGCAGGCGCGGCCTCCGCCTTGGGTGGAGCCTCTTTGGGTGCAGCCTCGGTCTTCGGCGCCGCAGCAGGCTCGACGGCGCGGACCGCGGTTTGGCATCCCGAGGACAGGCTGGACATGTTCTTCTGCAGGCATTGATAGGCTTCCACGCCGCCGGGCGTGACGCTCGCGCAGTGCGCCATGAAATCCGAGCGGCATGCGGAGCGGATCGCGCTCTTTTGCGCCTCGGTCGGCGCTTGTGCGAATGCGCCTGCTGCAGTTGCGAAGAGAGCCGCCGCCAGCAACGCCCCGCGTGCCGACGCATGTTTCAACGTGTTGAACATCCGAGTATTCCTGCCCTGTCGGCAACGCCGACAATTTTTTCAAATGTGATGCAAACAATCGTCGCGGGTGATGCCGCGCGCGACATCATTGGCCGCCGCGACCTCTACCGCAAGTAGATATTGGCTTTGCAATTGCGACGTAACTACGTCGTCAGAGCTTGATCATCCGCTTGCCGCGGTTCTCGCCCGCCAGCAATCCGACCAGCGCCTTCGGCGTGTTCTCGAGGCCGTCGATGATGTCCTCCTGCACCTTCAGCTTGCCGGATGTGACCCAGGCCTGGAGGTCGGCGAGCGCTCGCTGACTCTCTTTCATGTAGTCCATCACGATGAAGCCTTGCATGACGAGCCGCTTCACCACGATCAGGCCGGGCACGCCGCGCGGGCCGTGTGCCGAGGGCGCGCCGTCATATTGCGAGATCGCACCGCAGCAGGCGATGCGGCCGTAATTGTTCATCTGCGGCAGGCAGGCTTCGAGAATGTCGCCGCCGACATTGTCGAAATAGACATCGATGCCCTTCGGAGCCGCCGCGCGCAACGCCTTGAACACCGCGCCGTCCTTGTAGTCGACGGCGGCATCGAAGCCGAGTTCGGAGGTCAGCCAGCTGCACTTGTCGGCGCCGCCGGCGATGCCGATGACCCGGCATCCCTTGATCTTCGCGATTTGCCCGACGATCGAGCCGACCGAGCCCGCGGCCGCGGAGACCACGACCGTCTCGCCCTCTCTGGGCTTGCCGATCTCCAGCAGGCCGAAATAGGCGGTGAGGCCGGCAATGCCGAACACGCTGAGCAGATGCGTCATCGGCTCGAGCTTCGGCATCTTGGTGAGATGCTTGGCGGGCACTGTCGCCAACTCCTGCCAGCCGGTGTCGCCGAACACGATGTCGCCCGGCGCAAGCTCCGGCGCCTTCGAGCTGATGACCTCGGCGATGGCGCCGCCGGCCATCACGCTGTTGGCCTCCACCGCTGAACGATAGGTCGCGCCGTGCATCCAGGCGCGGTTGGCGGCGTCGAGCGAGATGTAACGCACGCGCAGCAAGGCCTCGCCGTCCTTCGGCTCGGGCACCGCACCTTCGACCAGCTTGAAGTGCTCGGGACCGAGCTTGCCGCTGGGCTTTTCCACCAAAAGAATCTGACGATTGATGCTGCCGCTCATGATGTTTCCCCTCGGTCGTTTGACGATTATTGATGCAGCGGCCGCAAGAAAAACGTGCAAGCCGCTTTCGTTGTGCGCTGCATGAAGGCTAGATCGCGGGCGCCAGTTTCGCAACGGGAACATCCGCCCGACGATCGCACGCCAAGCGTGTTGCGCAGTCGTCATATCTGCGACATCATGAAGCGGTCGGTGTAGCGGGGGTGTTCAATGTCGAACAGGTTTACGCAATTCATTCTGGTGGCGATGGTGCTCGGCATCATCATGGGCGCGGCGATCTACAATTTCCTGCCCGACACGCGGGGCGACTGGGCCTCGTCCATCAACCTGATCGCCGTGATTTTCCTGCGCCTGATCAAGATGATAATCGCGCCGCTGGTATTTGCGACCCTGGTCGGCGGCATTGCTCATATGGGCTCGGGCTCCAAGCTCGGCCGCATCTTCGCCAAGACCATGGGCTGGTTCGTCAGCGCCTCTTTCGTCTCGCTGATGCTCGGCCTCGTGATGGTCAATCTGCTCCAGCCCGGCGCGAATTTCCCGGGTACGCTGCCTGACAAGGCGCAGTCGACCGGCCTGCCGGTTTCCGCCTTCTCGATCGAAAAATTCCTGACCCATCTGATCCCGACCTCGATCGCGGATGCGATGGCGCAGAACGAGATCCTGCAGATCGTGATCTTCGCCGTGTTCTTCTCGGTGGCGATGGGCTCGATGCCCGAGCGCTCCAAGCCGATCCTGGCGCTGATCGACGACATCGGCCACATCATGCTCAAGGTGACGGGCTATGTGATGCTGTTCGCGCCGTTCGCGGTCTGGGCCGCCATCACCGCGACGGTTGCCAAGAACGGCCTGCTAGTGCTCTGGAAGCTCATCGTCTTCATGGGTGGCTTCTATCTCTCGCTCGCGCTCCTGTGGGGCATCCTGGTGGTCGTGGGCTTCATCGTGATCGGGCCGCGCTACGCCCATCTGCTGAAGCTGATCCGCGAACCGCTGATGATCGCGTTCTCCACCGCGAGCTCGGAAGCGGCGTATCCGAAAACTCTGGAGGGGTTGAACAAGTTCGGCGCCTCGTCGCGGATATCGAGCTTCGTGCTGCCGCTCGGCTATTCCTTCAATCTCGACGGCACGATGATGTACTGCACCTTCGCGAGCGTCTTCATCGCGCAGAGCTATCACATCGACATGCCGCTCGGCACCCAGCTCGCGATGCTGGCAACGCTGATGATCACCTCGAAGGGCGTGGCCGGCGTGCCGCGCGCCTCCCTCGTGGTGATCGCCTCGACGCTCTCGCAGTTCGGCATCCCCGAGGCGGGGCTGTTGATGATCATGGGCATCGACACCTTCCTCGACATGGGCCGCAGCGCCACCAACGTGATCGGCAACACGCTCGCGACCTCGGTCGTGGCCAAGTGGGAAGGCGAGCTCGGGCCCGAGCACGAGCTTGAACCTGGCGATGCCGTGCCGGGGGACATGATCCCCGGCGAAGTGCCTGCGATGGCCGGCCATTGATCGGAGTGCATCATGCGCCTTTCAATGGCGATATCGGGCGGCCTGTTGCTGGCAGCGTGCCTGCTGGCCACGGGTGCCTCCGCCCAGACCGGTGGCAGCGAAGGGCTTAGCCCGACGCTGTCGGCGATCAAGACCGCGCACACCGTGCGCCTCGGCTATCGCGAGAGCTCGCCGCCGTTCTCCTTCCTCGACCAGGCCAACCGGCCGATCGGCTACAGCCTCGAGCTTTGCGAGGCTATTGTCGAGGAGATCGGCGTCGAGGTCGACGATCCCAATCTGAAGATCGCCTACGTCAAGGTCACCTCCGATGACCGCATCGACGCCGTGCTCCAGAACAAGATCGACCTGGAATGCGGCTCGACCACGGCCAATGCCGAGCGCGGCAAGCGCGTCGCCTTCTCGCCGCTGATGTTCGTCGCCGGCACCAAGCTGATGGTGCCGAAGGCGTCCAGCGTCCAGTCACTGACTGATCTGAAGGGCAAGACCGTCGTGGTGACGAAGGGCACCACCAACGAGCAGGCGATCCAGGCGGCCGACAAGAAGTCATCGTTGGGACTGACCATCGTTGTCGGTGCCGATCACGAACAGTCATACCAGATGCTCGTCGACGGCAAGGCCGATGCGTTCGCGACCGACGACATCCTGCTGTCCAGCCTGATCGTGCGTCACAAGGCACAGGACAAGTTCCGCGTCACCGGCGATTACCTGTCCTACGACCCCTACGGCATCATGTTCCGCAAGGGCGAACCGCAACTGGCGGCGGTGGTCGATCGCACTTTCCGCAAGCTCGGCTCCAACCACGACCTCGTTCCGCTCTACAACAAATGGTTCACCGCACGGCTTCCGACCGGCGAACGGCTGAACGTGCCGATCTCGCTGCAGCTGGAGGAAGCCTTCAAGGCGATGGACGATTCCGCGAGCGCGAATAACTAGCGCCTGTGCGACGAACGAAAGTGTGCCCTCTCCCTTACCGGGGGAGAGGGCGCAGCAACGAGCAGCGCGCGCTCACGTGCCGGCGGGCACCTGGTCCAGAAATCCCGTGATGCTCCTGATACGGCCGTCCTTCAGCACGGCGAAATCCGTACCCTTGATCGGGCTGTCGATGCCGTCAGGACCAAGGCCCCAACTGAAGCGGACATGGTCGCCGTAGCCGTTGGGCTCGCCGATCAGCTTGAATTTGAAATCGGGGAAGCGCTGCTGCACGCCTGCGATCAGCGCATCGACGCCGTCATGGCCGTCGCCCTTCATCAGGGGATCGACATAGCTCGCATCCGCCGTCCAGTTCTGGCTCAGCAGTTCGCGCCGGCGGTCAGCTGCACGTTCGTTCCAGAGATCGATGTAGCGGCGAGCGATGGTGATGGGATCGGTCATTGTCGTCTCCTTCGATGGCGCCGTGTCGTTCGGCTGACATGATTATCGAAGGTTTGCGCGCGCTGATCGATTACCTCGGAGGTCATGCGCATGATGCGGGAAAGTGTGAAGCGGTTTCCCGATCGGATCATGCGCCGACAAGCGCGCGCAAATGTTTGTCGCGAACTTACTTGGCCGCCGTGACCATGATTTCGACGGTGTATTGTGCCGCCGCGAGCTTGGCTTCGACGGTGGCGCGTGCCGGCGTGTTGCCGGGCGAGACCCAGGCGTCCCACACCGCGTTCATCTCGCCAAACGTCTTCATGTCGGTGATGTAGATCGTGGCCGAAAGAAGTTTGGACTTGTCGGTGCCGGCCTTGGCGAGATGGCTGTCGATAGTCGCCAGAATGTCCTGGGTCTGCTTCGTCACGCTTTCGCCGGCGGCGTTGTTGGCGACGACACCGGCGAGATAGACTGTGTTACCGTGCACGACGACCTGGCTCATGCGCGGGCCGGTTTCAAGACGCTGAATGCTCATTGGGGGTCTCCTTTGAATGGCGGCCCTGTCTAGCGCAGCGGCTTGCCCTGTGCCACCCCAGGCACGCATGCGTTGCCGGGCACGCATGCGTTGCCAGGCACGCATGCGTCATCGGCGATGCCTGAGTTGCACTTCAGGGAAACTGGCCGAAGAACGTCCAGATCGTTTCGGCTGCGTCGATGTCGCCGTTCTGCGACCCGAGCAAGCTGGCGGCGACCTTCGGGAAGCGGGCATCCGGAGAAAATCCGGGCATGCGATGACCGCCTTGATTGATGCGATAAAGCACGACGTCGTGCCCTTCAGGACAGCGCGAGGAGATCCGCGTCACCGTGGACTGGTCTGCTGGCGCCCTGTCGGGCAAATCGGTCATGTCGGCATTATCGGTCTCGCAGCCGTTGAGCTTGCGCCAGAACGCAAGCGTCTCGTCGGTGGACCAAAAACTGTCTGCGGCATAATAGCTCGATCCGCGGCCGCCTTCGTAGGGGACCAGCGGATCGGCCGTGCCGTTCATCAGCAGCATCGGCAACGGCCGCGACGGATGGCACGTGACAGCGGTCTCATCAGTGAGGTTCATGCTCACGCTCGCGCCGGCAGCAAACAGATCGGC
The DNA here is from genome assembly GCF_023073215.1 of Bradyrhizobium sp. 35. Taxonomy (NCBI): domain Bacteria; kingdom Pseudomonadati; phylum Pseudomonadota; class Alphaproteobacteria; order Hyphomicrobiales; family Nitrobacteraceae; genus Bradyrhizobium; species Bradyrhizobium sp. 35. Next base: position 10,811 of record NZ_JADPJC010000131.1, on the reverse strand, counting down.
TCGGGCGCAGACCAGCGTCATTGCCATGGCGCCGCCATTGGAGATGCCGGTGACATAGACGCGGCGAGGATCGGCGGTGCCGTTCGCCACCAGCTTCTCGACGAGCTTTGCGATGAAGGCGACGTCGTCGGTACCCGCGGGCGGGCCACGGAGCGCCGGTCCCGCCTTGGTCCTCGCATCGGCCCATGCGTGGTTGAGGCCATCAGGAAAGACCACCGCAAACCCTTCGCGCTTTGCGACCTGCGGCCACGCTGTCCGCGTCATCATGTCGGCTCCGCGCTGCGTCTTGCCGTGCAGCACGACGACGAGCGGCACGAGCCGCTTCGACGGCAGTTGCACAGTGTAGGACCGCTTCACACCGTCAATATCGATCGTATCCGCGGACGCAGCCGAGGCAGCGGCTAATGCCGCAACAAACGCCCCGATGCGCAGCCGCGGCCGCATCATCTAGCCCACGGCCTTCGCCGCGGCCCGGCCCGCATTGCGGCCCGAGAACAGGCAGCCGCCGAGGAACGTGCCTTCCAGCGAACGATAGCCGTGCACGCCGCCGCCGCCGAAGCCGGCGGCTTCGCCGGCTGCATAGAGGCCGGGGATGACGCTGCCCTCCTCGCCGAACACGCGCGAAGAGAGGTCGGTCTCGAAACCGCCGAGCGTCTTGCGGGTGAGGATGTTGAGCTTGACCGCGATCAGCGGCCCTTGCGCGGGATCGAGGATGCGGTGAGGGGAGGCGGTGCGGATCAGTCTGTCGCCGATATAGCGCCGCGCATTGTGAATGTTCATCACCTGCGCATCCTTGACGTAAGGGTTGGCGATCTCTCGGTCGCGCGCCTCGATCTGCATCCTGATGTGCTCGAGCTTGAGGAGGTCGCTGCCGGCCAGCTTGTTCATGGCCGCAACGAGATCCTCGATCTTGTCGCGCACGATGAAGTCGACACCATGGCTTTTGAACGCTTCCACCGGCGCCGGCGCGCCCTTGTTGGTGGCGCGCTTGATGGTCATACGCCAGCTCTTGCCGGTGAGGTCGGGATTCTGCTCCGAGCCCGACAGCGCAAACTCCTTCTTGATGATGCTCTGGGTCAGGATGAACCAGGAATAATCGTAGCCGGTGGACATGATGTATTGGAGCTGGCCGAGCGTGTCGGAGCCGGGAAACAACGGCGCCGGCAGGCGCGTGCCGGTGGCGTCGAACCACATCGAGGAGGGGCCGGGCAGGATGCGGATGCCGTGGCGCGGCCAGATCGGTGACCAGTTCTGGATGCCTTCGACATAATGCCACATGCGGTCGCGGTTGATCAGCCGCGCGCCTGCTTTCTCGGTGATGCCGATCATGCGGCCGTCGACATGCTCGGGCACGCCGGAGATCATGAATTTCGGCGGCGCGCCGAGTCGCTTCGGCCAGTTCTGCCGCACCAGCTCGTGATTGCCGCCGATGCCGCCGGACGCCACGATCACGGCTTGGGCCTTCAACGCAAACTCGCCGACAACATTGCGCGACGAACTCTTGCCGCGCTCGACATTGTCGGGGGCGAGAATGGCGCCGCCGACGCCATCCACCGTACCGTTGGTGATCGAGAGCGCATCGACGCGATGGCGGAACCGAAAGCTCAGCCGGCCGCTTCTGACCGCCTCGCGCGCCCGGCGCTCGAACGGCTCGACGATGCCGGGCCCGGTGCCCCAGGTGACATGAAAGCGCGGCACCGAATTGCCGTGGCCCATCGCGTCATAACCACCGCGCTCGGCCCATCCGACCACGGGGAAAATGCGATGGCCCATCGCTCGCAGCCATGCACGCTTCTCGCCGGCCGCGAACGCCACATAGGCGTCGGCCCATTGCCGCGGCCAGAAATCCTCGTCGCGGTCGAAGCCGGCGGTGCCGAGCCAGTCCTGCATCGCGAGGTCGAAGGAGTCCTTGATGCCGAGCCGGCGCTGCTCCGGCGAATCGACCAGGAATAATCCGCCGAACGACCAGAACGCCTGGCCGCCGAGCGACTGCTCGCCCTCCTGGTCGACCACGATTACGCGCTTGCCGGCGTCCGCGATCTCGGTTGCGGCCACCAGGCCCGACAGTCCTGCGCCGACAACGATGACGTCAGTCTCTTCAGCCATCTGTTCGGCCATATGTTTCCCCCTCCATGTGTTTCGCCCTCCACAGGTTCCTCCCTGTAGTTGCCCGGATTGAAGCCGGCGGTTGCAACTGAGATCAAGAGGACGGCGCGTAAGACATCGTTAACTTGTTCCACTTCGGGAAAAAGACCGGCTGAGTGCAGCGCCGGCGCAACACTGGATTTGAATTTGTTTTGAGCGAGCCGGCATGCCTAGACAAAACCGCGGTTACGACGGACCCTAGCAGGGCATCACCACCTGACACACAGATTCGAATTCGACTGGGGCGGGGGCCAATGAAGTTTCTGACGGGGTTGCTTGCGGCGGTTCTCCTGATCGCGAGCATGGGCGCTTCTCACGCGGTGGTTCGGATCGCGGATGACCGCGGCGGCCGGATCGGAACCTACGTCGACAAATACCAGGACCTGCGACAGTCGGGCGATACCGTCATCATCGACGGTCTCTGCGCCTCTGCCTGCACCATCGTCCTCGGCGCCATCCCGCCTGACCGCATCTGCGTGACGTCGCACGCCACACTGGGCTTCCACGCCGCGTGGGATTTCGGCAGCAACGGCCGCGCCGTCACCAATACCGAAGCGACCCAGATGCTCTATGCGATGTATCCCTCGCAGGTGAAGCGCTGGATCAATCAGCGCGGCGGCCTCACCCCGCATATGCTCTTCCTGAAGGGCCGGCAGCTCCAGGCTATGTACAAGCCTTGCTACCTCGACGCGCAGGCCTCGGCCAACAAGCCATCGTCGCGGTAGGCCGCGGCAGTCATTCGCCTTTCACTAATCTGTCGTCATGGCCGGGCTTGTCCCGGCCATCCACGTTCTTGGGCCCGGCTGGAAAGTCCGTGGATGCCCGGGCCTTCGCCTCGCCGAAGCGGCTTCGGCCGCGCAAGCCCGGCATGACGGAGAACCTCCGTATCACAAGTTCTCCAGCCCGCCCGCCGCGCTTGCCCGGCCCGGTCCCAGCGCCTATTTGAAAGGCAGGGAACCCTTCACCCCGATCGTTGTCATGGCTCAACCACTGCACCCTACCCATCCTGTATCGGACAATTCGCCCACTGCCGGCCGGACGCCGGTCGTGCTGCTGTTGGCAGGTGCTGGCGTCGGCGGCCTGGTCGTGCTCGGCGCGCTCGCGCTCTGGTTCCACTACGGCAGCCAGGTGTTCTTCGAAATGATCAGGACCGGTCTTGCCGCCTGCTTCTGACACGCGACAGGAAGTTTTCCGCTCATGAGCCCTACCGCCCGTCCGCTGGTGATCGCGACCGCCTTCGCCGCAAGCCTCGTCCTCGGGCTGCTGATCGTATTCTGGGCCATGGGCGGGGTCGGCAAGGTGGCGCAGCCGGCCGCGATCGGCGGCCCGTTCCAGCTCACCGACCAGAACGGCAAGACCGTCACCGACAAGAACCTCAAGGGCAAGCCGACCCTGATCTTCTTCGGCTACACCCATTGTCCCGACGTCTGCCCAACCTCGCTGTTCGAGATCTCGGAAGTGCTGCGCGCGATGGGCAAGGACGCCGACAAGGTCAATGCCGTCTTCATCTCGGTCGATCCCGAGCGCGATACGCCGGCCGCGATGAAGGATTATCTGTCGAGCTTCGACCCGCACCTCGAAGGGCTGAGCGGCGATCCTGCCGAGACCGCCAAGGTGATCACCTCCTACCGGGTCTATGCCAAGAAGGTCCCGACCAAGGACGGCGACTACACCATGGACCACACGGCGCTGATCTATCTGATGGATCGCGACGGCCGCTTCGTCTCGCCGTTCAACCTGAAGCGCACGCCGGAAGAAGCCGCAGGGGAGTTGAAGCGGTATCTGTAGGCTTCCCTATTGACCGCAATCCGCGCTCGCGTTCCCGGCCGGATGGGCTATAAGGCCCTCCGATCCCAACGAAAATCGTTCATTTCAGCCGATGGCTCCATCGCAACAGGCGAAATCGTCCAAATCCGCCCGTGGCTTGCTGACCGGGCTGATCGTCGGCGTCTGCGCGCTCGCTGCTGCGCCGTCCGCGCAGGCGCAGGCCCCGGCCAAGCAGCCCCCAACGGCGCCGCAAGCCTCACCTCAGGTCGCGCCGCAAGCCGCCCCGCAGGCGGTGCCGGGTTTCTGGGACCCGCGGCGGCGGCCGGAGCGGCCGGACCTGTCGCGCCTGACCGTGATCCGTTTCCTGACCGAGACCGACTATCCGCCGTTCAACTACACCGGCGCCGACGGTAATCCGGCCGGCTTCAACGTCGACTTCGCGCGCGCGCTGTGCGAGGAGATCAAGGTCACTTGCACGGTGCAGATGCGGCGCTTCGAGACGCTGGTCGATGCGCTCGCCTCCAACCGGGGCGATGCCATCATCGCCTCGATGGCGGTGAGTCCGCAGCTCCGCGCCCGGGTCGACTTCACCGATCCCTATTACCGCGTGCCTGCGCGCTTTGCTTCGCGCAAGGACGCGGTGATGCCGGAGATCCGGCCCGAATATCTCGAAGGCAAGAAGGTCGGCGTCATCGCCGGCTCCGCGCATGAGGCCTATCTCAAGGCCCTGTTCACCGACGCCGAGCTGCACCCTTATCCCAACGACGACGCTATGCGCGGCGCCTTGCGCAAGGGCGAGGTCGATTTCATCTTCGGCGACGCCATCGCGCTCGCGTTCTGGATCAACGGCACGGATTCCGGCGATTGCTGCGCCTTCTCCGGCGGCCCCTTCGTCGAGAGCCGTTTCTTCGGCGAGGGCATTGGCATCGCCGTACGCAAGGGCAACGACGTGCTGCGCCAGGCCCTGAACTGGGCGATGTTCCGCGTCTGGGAGAAGGGCCGCTACACCGATCTGTGGCTGCGGTATTTCTCGGTGAGCCCGTTCTAGTCCCAGGCGCCGTTGCCAATTCCTCATCCTGACGAGCTTGCGTAGCAAGCGTCTCGAAGGATGACGGCCCCGCTGGTGGCCGGGCCCTTCGAGACCCGCGCTTCGCGGGCACCTCAGGATGAGGATATGTCGTATCCGCGACACCGGCGCATTAACCGTCCGCTCATCCTTTTCGTCAAAATAGCACCGCTCTGGCCGCAGCGTCGCTCGCGGAGCGGCCTTCCGCGTGGTGAAATCGAGCTTCGGCTTCGAGTGGTGTGATGCGTAACATAATGATCTTCGCGGCGATCATGATCGGCCTCGGCACCTTCATGGCGCAGATGGCGGACAGGATGAGCTCCGCCTCGGCGACGTCGGTGCCGCGTACGGTCGCAGTCGCGTCCACCGCGGCGGCCGGCGGCCGCAGCCTCAACATCCCCCGCGACGGCCGCGGCCACTTCCAAACCGAGGGCCGGATCGAAGGCCAGCGCATCGGCTTCATGGTCGACACCGGCGCCTCCGTGGTCGCGCTGAACGAGACCTCGGCCGCCCGCTTCGGCCTGCGTCCCTCGCGCAGCGATTACAACGCCACCGTCTCCACCGCCAACGGCACCATCAAGGCCGCGCGCACTCGCATCGCCATGCTCGATGTCGGCGGCCTAATCGTGCGCGACGTCGATGCCATGGTGCTGCCCGACGAAGCACTGTCCGAGAACCTGCTCGGTCTCTCCTTCCTCTCCCGCCTCAGGCGCTTCGAATACGCCAACGGTCAGATGGTGCTGGAGCAGTAAAGGTCCTCCCAAAGGCGACGGCGACACATATTTCAAGAAAATCTCTATTTCGATCGCTCTCGCGGACAGATTTCCCCGTTACCAAACTGCCGCAATTATCATCCATAAGCTGCCATTCCCGCCTTCCGCTGCAGCCCGGCATTCGCTAAGGCTGCATCAAATCCTGGCTCTTTTTTCACGAGACCGTCTCAATGTTCCCCAAGCCGAAATCCGTGTTGCTGCCCAACACCTATGCCTTCGAATCCGAGCCGATGGTGAAGGCCACGGGCTTTCGCGAATACGACGCGCGCTGGCTGTTCCAGAAGGAAATCAACCTGATGGGAATCCAGGCGCTCGGCATGGGGCTGGGCGCGCTGATCGCAGAACTCGGCGTCAGCCAGGAGATCGTCACCGGTCATGATTTCCGCGGCTATTCGGCCTCGATCAAATATGCGCTGATCTCCGGCCTGATGGCAGCAGGCTGCAAGGTGCACGACATCGGGCTCGCGGTGACGCCGATGGCCTATTTCGCGCAGTTCGACCTCGACGTGCCCTGCTGCGCCATGGTCACGGCCTCGCACAACGACAATGGCTGGACCGGCGTGAAGATGGGCGCCAACCGCCCGCTGACCTTCGGTCCCGACGAGATGACGCGGCTGAAGGAGATCGTGCTGGGCGCCGAGTTCAAGAACAAGGCCGGCGGCTCCTATCAATTCCACGAGAATTATCCGGCGCGCTACATCGCCGATCTCACCAGCCGCCCGAAGCTCAAGCGCAAGCTCAAGGTTGTCGCGGCCTGCGGCAACGGTACCGCCGGCGCATTCGCGCCGCAGGTGCTGGAGGCGATCGGCTGCGAGGTGATCCCGCTCGACACCGAGCTCGACCACACCTTCCCGAAATACAATCCGAACCCCGAAGACATGGAGATGCTGCACGCGATCCGCGACGCGGTGCTGCAGCACAAGGCCGATGTGGGTCTCGGCTTCGACGGCGACGGCGATCGCTGCGGCGTCGTCGACAACACCGGCGAGGAGATCTTTGCCGACAAGGTCGGCGTGATGCTGGCGCGCGACATGTCCGCGATCCACAAGGACGCGCAGTTCATCGTCGACGTGAAGTCGACCGGCCTGTTCATCACCGATCCGGTGCTGCAGAAGCAGGGTGCAAAAACCACCTACTGGAAGACCGGCCATTCCTACATGAAGCGCCGCACCCATGAGACGGGTGCGCTCGCCGGCTTCGAGAAGTCCGGCCACTTCTTCTTCAACAAGCCGTATGGACGCGGCTATGACGACGGTCTCGTCTCGGCGCTGGCGATCTGCGATATGCTTGACCGCGCCCCCGGCAAGTCGATGGCCGATCTCAAGAACGCGCTGCCGAAGACCTGGTCGTCGCCGACGATGTCGCCGCATTGCGCCGACGAGACCAAATACGGCGTCATCGACAAGGTGGTGAAGCACTTCGAGGCCTTGCAGGCCAAGGGCGCCAAGATCGGCGGCCAGTCGATCCGCGATCTCGTCACCGTCAACGGCGTCCGCGTCACGGTCGAGGACGGCAGCTGGGGCCTGGTGCGTGCCTCCTCCAACAAGCCCGAGCTCGTTGTCGTGGTCGAGAGCCCGGTCTCCGAGCAGCGCATGCACGACATGTTCGAGATGGTGAACAGCGTGCTGCGCACCCATCCCGAAGTCGGCGAGTACAATCAGAAGATTTGAGGCGCGAGGCTAGTCTCACCTGCTGTCATGCCCCGGCTTGACCGGGGCATCCAGTACGCGGCTTATCCGAACCCCATCATCGTCTCTGGAATACTGGATCGCCCGGTCAAGCCGGGCGATGACAGTTTGCGTGTGGTGAGCCTTAAGCCGCAACCACAGCCGGGATCGGCAGCGCGGTGACCGACTTGATCTTCTCCATCGCGAAGCGCGAGGTGACGTTCTTCAGCGGCACGGCGCTGATCAGTTTCTTGTAGAACACGTCATAGGCCTGCATGTCCGCGACGACGACGCGCAGCATGTAATCGACGTCGCCGGCCATGCGATAGAACTCCATCACCTCAGGCATGGCGCTGACGGCGTCGGCGAACCTCTTGAGCCAGGCGTCGGAATGGTCGGAGCTCTCGACCGACACGAACACGGAGATGCCGAGCCCGATCTTGTTCTGGTCGACCAGCGCCACCCGCTTGGTAATCACGCCGTCGGCCTCCAAGCGCTGGATGCGCTTCCAGCAGGGGGTCGAGGACAGGCCGACGCGGTCGCCAATCTCGGCGACGGAGAGGGAGGCATCGTCCTGCAGCACCATCAGAATCTTGCGGTCGATGGCGTCGAGGCGGCGGCTGGTCTCGGGGAGTGGGACGGCGAGATCGGTCATTTGAAGAACTTTGTTCCATTTCAAGGGACGTTTTCCCTGATATAGAGAAAATCTTTCTATAGCAAGTCTATAATCTTGGCGCCCGCTCCAACGTCGCCGCCGGCGACGTGCTCAAAAGCTCTTCAACTTCAACGCGTTGCGGGGCGGCCAGGCCGCCACCAGGACGGGTGCATTTCAGCGCCGCGGCGGCCGCGGCGAATCGCAGCGCCTGCCGCACGCCGCCACCTTCGGCGAAGCGAAGCGTGAAGGCGCCATGGAAGACGTCGCCGGCGCCGAGCGTATCGACGGCCTGAACCGGGAAGGCCGGCGTCTGCTCCAATGCGCCGGTCTCGTTCAGCCAGATCGTGCCATACGGACCGCGGGTGGCGGCGAGGAAGGCGGGCGTGAGCGCGGCCAGGCGCTTCAATGCCGCGCCGTCATCGGGGATGCCGGCTGTCTCCTGCAACTGGTCACTGGCGAACAGCAGATGTGAGGCGGCCGTGAGCAGGCTGTCCTGCAACGACATCGCGCGGTCGACGCCGACGATGACGGCAATGCCGCGCCGGCGTGCCTCGGTGCAGAGCGAAGTTGCGAACGCGGCGCAGCGGCTTTCGACGAGAACCGCCCGGCAATCGGCGAGCAGCTTGTCGGCGTCGGGCAGCTCGACTGTCCACAGGGCCGGATCGCGATAGATCGTGAGCGTTCGCTCGCCCGTCGCGTCAATGATGATGGCAGAGACGGGCGTGCTCGCATCAGGTATGCGCACGATATGGCTTGTGTCGATATTTTCGGATGTCATGCGGTCGAGAATGAAGCCGCTCGACGTCTCCTGCGCATCGCCCATCGGACCTGCGAACGCGACGCGGCCACCAAGCCGAGCGATAGCGATCGCGGCATTGAGTGCGTTGCCGCCGCAAATCTCCGCGAGATGCCTGGCATTCGCCTTGCTGCCGCGCGCGGGCACGGTTTCGACACGAAAGGTCAGGTCGCGCACGGGAATGCCGATGCAGAGGATGCGCGGCGCGATCCCTGGTGCAGCCATCTCCGTCTCAGCTCTTGTCGTGCACCCAGCGGCCGAGCAGGTGATGCGCAATCGCAAACGGATGCGGGCCGGCGAGCCCGTCAGGATGCGTCCGCGTCAGCATCAAGGCCGCCTCCTCGCGCGTGAACCAGCGCGCATCCTCCAACTCGGAGTGATCGACGACGATGTCCTCGCTCACCGCCCGCGCGCTGCACCCGATCATCAGCGACGACGGATAGGGCCAGGGCTGGGTCATGTAATATTGCACCTCGGTGCAGCGAATGCCGGATTCTTCGAAAATCTCGCGGCGCACCGCGTCCTCGATGGTTTCGGCGGCCTCGACGAAGCCGGCGAGGCAGGAATACATGCCCGGCGGAAACTGCTTCTGGCGGCCGAGCAGGCATTTGTCGCCGGCGGCGACGTGCATGATCACGACAGGGTCGGTGCGCGGGAAATGCTCGGCCTTGCAACTCGGGCACTCCCGCTTCCAGCCGCCTTCCTTCATCGCGGTACGCGTGCCGCAATTGGCGCAATAGCCGTGGCGCTGATGCCAGCTCACCATCGACTTCGCCATCGCGATCGCCGACAGCTCCTGCGGCGGCACCGCGCCCTGCATCGCCATGCCGCGCAGCTCGCTGAGGGCGTAGTCCTCGCGCCCGATCAGCTTCTCGGACGCGGCCTGCGACAGGCCCATCCCGAACATCGCGGCGCCGCCGCGCAAGCCTAAGAAGATCGTGCCGGGATTGGCGCCGCATTTCAACGCCTCGTCGATTCCGAGCAGCGCGCGCACTTTGTCGCCCTCGCGCTTCACCAGCAGTGAGTCGCGATAGACCACATAGGCGCGCGACGACGGCTTCTGCTCCATCGCGAACAGCTTTTCGTCGTCGCGGCGCAGATGCGCGGCGCGGTCGAGAATGTTGGTGACGAAGGCGGGTTGTCCCAGTGGAAACGAGTCGAATGCTGACATTTCTTGTTCTTTCAACCCAACCAGATCTTGCGGCGAAGCGCGCTGATGAAACTCTGCACCTCGGTGGCGTCGTGCGCCAAGGGCTGCATCACGCCCCAGACCGGCCGCGGCCAGGCGGCGTCACTGGTGCGGCGCGCGATGATGTGGACGTGAAGCTGCGGCACGAGGTTACCGAGTGCCGCGATGTTGAGCTTGTCGCATTGGGTGATCTCCTTCAGCGCGCGCGAGACGCGGGAGATCTCCGTCATCAATTGCGCCTGCTGCACCTCGTCGAGGTCGATGATCTCCACCGCGTCGGCGCGTCGCGGCACCAGCAGCAGCCAGGGATAATGCGCGTCCTTGATGACCAAGACCTTGCACAGCGGCAAATCGCCGATGTCGATAGTGTCCTCTTTCAGGCGGGAGTGCAGCGACCAGGCGGGTTCGGACATAAAGGTTTCCGGATGGCCCGATGGGATCGGGCATGGCGGGGCGGAACCCCTGAATATTTGCTGCGACCATACGATACGGAATCTGATTGGGGAAGGATGGCGCTCCGCAGAGGCGGCATACGCGATCGTCGTCCTGGACAAGCGCAGCGCCGATCCAGGACCCATTACCATCGGATTGGGTTTGGCGAAGATTCGGGGTTACCGACCTCGTGCCGCAACTTCTCTTTGGGGCAATGGGTCCGGTGGATTCACACTCGAAGTGCAACAGTTGAGAGGAGAAGGCCTCTGCCGGGGTTCTGAAGTCAAGGCATTTGCGCGGGGTGTTGTTGTAGGCGGCAAT
>NZ_JADPJC010000093.1:0-1156 GCF_023073215.1 Bradyrhizobium sp. 35 | reverse complement strand
TTTTGCTGTCCAATCCCATCCGAAACCTCCGTCCAAGCCGGAGGCTTCTTTCGCACGTTCATTCGAATTCTGAAGCAAGGGTATCGGCTTCGCGCTTACCCTCGGACAGGGCTTCTCTGACCATGTCCTGAATAAGATCTTCGTCCTCTACAACGAGGACTATCAGTTCGTTTTGCACCAGGGCGCACCCTCAGTCGCACCACCATCGCGGCAGGATGCCATCTGGCTGCTGCTCAACGTGCTCTATGTTCTGGTCGTCATTCCAGCGCGAAAGGGGCGCTTGCCGCCGCCTGTTGTTCGGGCAGTAGCCGCCATCAGACGGCTCATCAACGAAAGACGTCGCCCCCCCTGAAGGGGGTGGACGGTTAAGTCCACCATTGGGCCTTGGCCGACTAGTAAGGCGAACTGGCATGTCCGGTCCTGAAGACCCGAAGCCGCGATCATCGTGCCAGACCGTTCGCAGCGAAAGTCCGCTGGGTCACAAGCCGCCGAACTGGCGCCGGGCTGCAAACTTCCGGTCTGCACTTGTGAGCTGACATGCAGCGACACCCCGCCAACGGAAGCGCCATGAGCGGAAGATGCTTGCGGGCGAAGAAAGAGGCCGCACGGGAAGCGCCGCCCGCCGCCCGACATTCACGATCCATTCTCGGAAGATAGAACCATCGATCAATGTCTCTCGCCACAAGGCCGCAGCCAGCTTCGGATGTCGTGCCGTCACCTCCGTCAGCTCCGCGTGCGAAATGAACCCAAGCGTGCAAGGCGAAAGGCTGACCAGATCATGGTCCATGATCCCGAGGTGAAGGCTTTGAAGGTCAGGTATGTCGCCGGGAATATGCAAGGACAGGACCTGTCGCTCTCCGTCCGCGGTCGTTTTCGAGCGGAAGGCAAGGCAAACCCCTCAACGATCAGGCAGCACTCGCCGGGACGAAGGCCATCAGCGACAATGATTTCACGCGCGCCGAGATGCCGCTCGCGAATCCGCGGGCTCTGAATGGCGCGGATGTCTTCGCCATCCAGGTGGTTCGATACAGCGAGTTTCGTAATGAGCGCTGACGCAAGATTTGCCGGCATCCGATCACCCTCGTGCGACCTAAATGACGACACGCCACTCCGGCCTGATAGGCGGGAGTCGCTTGAACTCTCAGCGCCGGCGCCC
>NZ_JADPJC010000163.1:0-74210 GCF_023073215.1 Bradyrhizobium sp. 35 | reverse complement strand
CTATGGCACCGCTGTCGGCGCCGACTATCGCATCTCGCGCGACACGCTGGTCGGCTTTGCACTTGCCGGCGGCGGCACCAATTTCAGCGTCGTCAACGGTGGCGGCGGACGCTCCGACCTGTTCCAGGCCGGCGCCTTCGTGCGCCACACGCTCGGCGCGGCTTATCTGTCCGGCGCGCTCGCCTATGGCTGGCAGGACGTCACCACCGATCGCACCGTCACCATCGCCGGCATCGATCGCCTGCGCGCACAGTTCAATGCCAATGCCTATTCGGGTCGCGCCGAGGGCGGTTATCGCTTCGTCGCGCCCGTGATCGGCGGGATTGGCTTCACGCCGTACGCCGCAGGCCAGTTCACCACCTTCGACCTGCCGGCCTATGCGGAAGGTATCGTCTCGGGCGCCAACACCTTTGCACTCGCTTATAATGCGAAGAGCGTGACCGACACCCGCAGCGAACTCGGTCTGCGCACCGACAAATCCTTTGCCATGCAGAGCGCGATGCTAACGCTGCGCGGCCGCGTGGCCTGGGCGCATGATTTCAATCCCGACCGCAGCATCGGTGCGACGTTCCAGACGCTGCCGGGCGCCAGCTTCTTCGTCAACGGCGCGGCGCAGGCTTCCGACTCCGCGCTCGTCACCGCATCCGCGGAGACCAGATGGATGAACGGCTGGTCGACCGCCGCGACATTCGAAGGCGAGTTCTCCAACGTGACGCGCAGCTACGCCGGCAAGGGCGTGGTGCGATATGCGTGGTGAACCCCTCGGGTGGCAGCGGTGCCGTTGGAAACGATCAAGCAGCGCCATGACTTGATGACGCTCGGCGTGAACTACAAGTTCGACTGAACTCCGTTCGCGGGACGGACCGCTTCGACGTCACGGCGCCGGGCAGGCCGCTCCGGTCTTCACCCAAGCCTCGACCAGCGCGCCGGCCTGCTGTTGCGTGCCCGGCACGGGCGAGCGGCCGAAGCCGGGCTTCCAGGCCCAGCCGACGAGGGTGTCCTTGCCGATATGGTCGATCAGGTCTTCCACCTTGCGTCCGCCATTGCGCGCGGGATCCCTGATCTGCTCGCAGATCTCGCCGACGGTCCTGCCCTCCCAGGCCATCTCGCGCGGGGCGAGATGCCAGTCGGGATGGCCGGGCATGCGGCCGGGCTCGAAATTGGCCTTCTGGTGGCAGGTGTTGCAGCGCATCGCCTCGAGCCCATGGCCGTCAGCGCCGCGCGCGACCGGCGGCTGATGCAGGCGGGCATTGTCGCCCTGGTGCGGCCTGTCGCCGGCCGGATGGCAATTGGTGCAACGCGGATGCGTCAGCACCTTGCTGAGCTCGGTGAACATCGCGGCCGAGCGCTTCTCTGTGTCGCCGATCGAGGCAAAGCTCTCGGGCGAGGCGAGGGCGTGACCTGCCGTCTCCGACGCCGCGTAGCCTGCACCGAAACTGCCGGCGAGGGCGGCGACCACGGCAATCATCTTGAACCGCACGTCGGAGATCATGATGCGCTTCACTTGGTGGCCATGAGGTAGCGTTTCGAGTCGGCGAGGATCACGTCGCGCACCGCCTCGTGATATTTGACGTAGCCGGTGCAGCGACAGAGATGACCGTCGAGCGCATCCGCGATGGTCTGCTCCAGCGCCTCGCGCGCGACCGGTGTCCGCGACAGGCGCTCCAGCAGGACCTGGCCCTCATTGAGGAAGCCGGCGGTGCAATAGCCGCACTGAAAGGCGAAATGCTCGATGAAGGCCTTTTGCAGGGTCGAGAGCTCGCCGTCCCGCGCGTGCCCCTCGACGGTGCGGATCGACTTGCCGTCGAAATTCACGGCCGGCGCGACGCAGGTCGGGCTGGTGGTGCTGGTGCCGTCGGGCGCATCGATGATGACGGCGCAGCTCAGGCATTGCGCGGCGCCGCAGCCGAACTTGGTGCCGGTCATGCCCAGCATCTCGCGCAGAAAATCGTTCATCGAGAGATCGTCGCGGACGTCCATCGGGCCGTGCTTCTGGCCGTTGATGGTGAGGCTGAGGGTCGTCACGCGAGCACTCCCTTCAATAGGCTTGCGGTGACCGGCAACGCACGGAAGCGATGGCCGGTGGCGTCGTGGATGGCGTTGATCAGCGCCGGCACGATCGGGATCATCACGACCTCCGCCATGCCCTTCGGCGCTTCGTCTGGTACTAGCGGCTTCAGCATCTCGATCTCGAGATCGCGGAGCGGCAGGTCGGAGCCGCGTGCGACCAGATAGCGCCCGAGATTCCATTCGCCGTTGCCGGGGCCGCCCTCGAACGGTGGGAGGGTTTCGAGCAGCGCGTAGCCGACGCCCATGGCGAAGCCGCCCTGGGCCTGGCCCATCACGACCTCGGGCACGAGCGCGGTGCCGCATTCGAACACACTGTAGGCCTTGGCGATGCGCAAGCTCCCGGTTGCGCGCTCGATCTCGACGCGGACGACCGTGCCGCACATCGAGGTGTAGGCTGTGCCAATCCGGTTGTTGTCGGTCGGCGGAAACTTGACGCTGGTGCGGTTGATCCGCTCGAACTTGCCGTTGCCTTTGCGGATCGCCAGCGCATCGATCTCGGCGCGGTATTGCTCGCCGGACACCGGGAAGCGTGCCCGCGACCACGCCCAGCGCGAGAAGCTGTGCGCAACCGCACCGGTGACGAAGCCGCGCGCGTGAGCTGTTGCGGCCAGTACCGGCAGCGCCAGCGGTTCGAGGCCGGGCATGGTGAGCTGGCCGTTCTGCCAGCTTGCGGCGTCCCATTGCCCCGCGCGCCGATCGGTCTTTGCGACGCGCCACAGCTCAAGCGCCGCGGGCCACAGGCCGAAGCGGAAAATCACGCGAGCGGCTTCCGCGGCGGAATGCGTGCCGACATGCGCGCCGATCGAGGAGCTCGTCGGCGAGCTGATCGCGGGCACCCAGCGCGGATTTTTCTCCGCGGCGTCCTGGGTCTTCTGGTCCATGGTGGAGGGATCGCCTGATGTGACCAGCCCGAGCATGTCATAGCTGTCGACGCGAGCGACCGAGACCTCGTCGGCGATGGCGCCGAGATGGCCGGCGACCCGGTTGGCCAGCGCCGTCCCGATGCCGTTGCCCATCTCGACGTGATCGCAATAGATGACGATCCTGCCGTCGGGGGCGAGCTCAACGCGTCCGAGCGAGCCGTCCGCACCGGAGCCATAGTCTTTCGTCACGCAGGCAACGCCGGTGCCGACCAGCCGATCCGACGAGGTCTGCTTGAACTGTGCCCGCTGCTGCCAGATCGGGTGCTTCTCGAGCTTGTCGAGGATTTCGGGCGTGCGCACCGAGACGATGTAGGGATTGCCCGTCATGGTCCGACCGTTCTGCGGCAGCGCGTTACGCCGCCGGAATTCGATCGGGTCGCGCTTGAGCTCGGAGGCGGCTTCGTCGATCAGGACCTCCAGCGCCGTCATGGCTTGCAGGATGCCGTAGCCCCGCATCGAGCCTGCGCTCACGCCGCGCGAGTGCACCGCGACGGTCCTGACGTCGACCTTCGGAATGTCGTAGATGCCGATCGCGCCGGTGGCTGCGACGACGGCGACGCTGGCCGAGAAATGGGCGAGCCCGCCGCCGTCGAGCACGTGATCGGCAGCGAACCCCTTGATCTTGCCGGTCGCGCGATCGATGCCGATGCGCGAGCGCATCTTGATCGCGTGGCGTTTGATGCCGGCCTGAAACTGCTGGTAACGGTCATGCGCCAGCCGCACCGGCTTGCCGGGAAAGCAGACCGCCGCGAGCGCCACATACAGAATGAAAGGCGTGTGATCGCGGCCACCAAAGCCGCCGCCGACATGGGCGAACTGCGCGTTGATGTGTGCCGGCTTGTAGGGCGCGCGGGCCTTGCCGAAGAGATGCGCGATCGACTCCGCCGCTTCGTAGGGCGACTGGACGCCGAGCAGCAGTTCGAGATTGCCGCCCTTGCCGTCGTACCAGGCGAGCCCGCATTCCGGCTCCAGGAACATCGGGTCGACCGATTGCGTCTCGAACTCGCGGTCGAGCACCAGCATGGATGGGTCATCCGCTGCAAGCTCGGCGCGGATCTGCTCGCCATATTTCGCCGCCTTGGCGTAATCCGCCGGCGTGTCCTTCGCGAGCGGCGACCACACCGGCAGCGCCGCGCTCTGCACCTTCTTGGGCGAGACCCAGCCGGCCTGGAGCGGCGAATAGACGTCCGGTTGGTCAGGCGAGGGACCTGCCACGCGGGTGAAGCGGAAGGCCCCGTAATCGGGCACCACGACAGGCCCGGTCTCCTCGCCGAATTGGACGAACGTGCCGTCGCGCAGCGCGAGACGCGCCTGGTCGAAGGCATCGAACTTTTCGAAGATCAAAAGCGCGACCGGCTGCCCGAGATAAAGCGGCGTCTTGCCGATCGGACAGAACAGGTCGCCCGCATAGAATTCCGGCACCTGCGTCCCGATCCGATCGAGATCGGCGGCTGTCACTACCACCGACGGCTTGAGCGCGCCGCCGAGGCGGCCGAGGTCCAGCCCGGTATAGACATGCGTGGCGTCATTGGCGCGGACCAGGATGGCGTGCGAGGTGGCTTGCGGCCAGCCCGGCAGGTCGTTGGCGCGGAAGTCGGACGCGTAAAGCTTCGCACCGGTGACCTTGGCGACGCCGTCGACACGGCCGGCGCCCGTTGTCGCGGGATTGAACTTGCCGCGTCCAGGCAGCGTTTCGTGCGCTGCGAAGGGAACGCCCGCCGCGGACGCCAGATGTGACAGGCTGACCGAGATGCCTCCCGCCGATAACCACTTCACGAACTCACGTCGCGAAGGCGTCATGATCAGATCCTTGGACAGAGTTTCGAGAACATCGGGATGCTGGCAGCATTCGATGTACGCAGGCCACGGACCAGCGCGAGCGCCGAATCCATTACGATTCATTGACGATAGAACGGGCGAGGAGGTTTACAACCAATGAATGTGATACGCTTACGGCTCGAATTGCGGTTTCGAGCTTGCTTTAAAATCGAATCGAACGGAAGACCGTCAGGCAACAGGGGGCGAAACGCAAATGCAGCACGATTCGAACGGTGCAGCTTCAGTCACCAGCGTGACAGGGACTATGACATTGTCGCGCCGCCAGTTGCTCGATTGCGGTCTCAAAGCCGGCGCGTTGTCGCTGTTCGCAGGTGCCGCGAACGCCCAGCACGCCGTGCACGACCATGCTGGCATGTCCCACACCGCGGACATGTCGCCGACCATGGGGATGGTCGCTGAAACGCCCGTTCCTGCCATGGACCAGGCGCTGGTCGAGCCCGAGGTGCGGCGGTCCGTCAATGGCGTGCTGAGCACGACGTTGCGGGTCGGCTACGCCTATCGCCAGATCGGCGGCGTCCGGCTCTATGTCAGATCCTATGACGGCGGCAGCCCCGGCCCGACCTTGCGCATGAAGCCCGGCGAAACCCTGCGCATCAAGATGATCAACGATTTGCCGCCGAACCGCGATGGATTGCCGGCCGACATCAGCCATCCGCAGCAGTTCAACAACACCAATTTCCACTTCCACGGCGCGCATACCAGCCCGAGCGGGATTTCCGACAACGTCATGCGCTCGATGGCGCCGGGCCGCAGCTACAACATCGAAATCACCCTGCCGGCCGACCACACCAGGGGCACCTACTGGTATCACCCGCATCACCACGGCAGCGCCGACATCCAGATGTCCTCCGGCATGGTCGGCGCCGTCGTCATCGAGGGCGATTTCGTCGACGTCCCCGAGATCGCGACAGCCCGCGAACGCCTCATGGTGCTGACCCAGGTGGTCTACGATGCCAACGGCATGGTCGAAAATTTCGAGACGCTGTTTCCCGAGACTGCGACGCGCTTTCTCGCCATCAACGGCCAGCGCCGGCCAATGATCGAGATGCGGCCCGGCGAGGTGCAGCGTTGGCGCATCCTGAACGCCGCCTATCAGGACGACATGCTGCTCGACCTCGAGAAGCACGATCTGCATGCGATCGCCTATGACGGCATCCAGCTCGGTGCCATGCAGCCGCTCAAGCAGGTCCTGATCGCGCCGGGGCAGCGCGCCGATATTCTGGTGAAAGCAGGCAGCCCCGGCACCTACGCCTTCAACGCGGCGCCCTACGACCAGGGGCATCCTTCGCCGGTGGGGCCTCTGGCGCGGGTCGTGGTGTCAGGCGCGCCGATGGACATGCAGCTGCCGCGCGCCCTGCCACCAGCGCCGCTCGCGAGCATCAAGGACTCCGAGATCACCAACCGCCGCAAGGTGGTGCTGTCGGCCACCGCGCCGGAGGCCGATGCCGCCGGCCATTGGCAGGAATTCGAGTTCTTCGTCGACGGCAAGAAGTTCGACCCCGGCCGCATCGATCAGCGGGTCAAGCTGGGCGCGGTCGAGGAGTGGACCATCGTCAATACGCATGAGCATGACGACCACGTCTTCCACATCCACACCAACCCGTTCCAGGTGATCTCGGCCAACGGCAAGGCGCTGGCGGTGCCGGAATGGCGGGATTCCGTGATCGTGGAGCGCAAGGGCGGCGTGGTCGTGTTCCGCTCGCGCTTTATCGATTTCACCGGTGTCTACATGCTCCACTGCCACATGATGAACCACGAGGAGATGGGCATGATGCAGACGGTCGAGGTCTACAAGCCGTAAGCTTCTGGGAGGACGCCTCTCACCAGGCGTATCTGACCACGCCCTTGCCGGCGTAGGAGCGCGTGACCTCAGAGAACTCGCCCTCGAAGGTGCCTGCCGTAGAC
The DNA here is from genome assembly GCF_023073215.1 of Bradyrhizobium sp. 35. NCBI lineage: Bacteria > Pseudomonadati > Pseudomonadota > Alphaproteobacteria > Hyphomicrobiales > Nitrobacteraceae > Bradyrhizobium > Bradyrhizobium sp. 35. The sequence goes on along the minus strand of NZ_JADPJC010000163.1, from coordinate 67,473 downwards.
CAGCCGTTCATCCATTTCACTTCGAGGGACGCCGTCGTCAGCGCGGACTCGCTGGCCTGCCTTGCGCCGTTGACGGTGAAGCTGGCGCCGGGCAGCGCCTGGAAGGCGGAGTTGATGGCGTGATCCGGGTTGAAGTCGTGCGCCCAGGCCGCACGGCCGCGCAAGGTGAGGATCGCGTTCGGCATCGCCCAGGATCTGTCGGCGCGGATGCCGAGTTCGCTCCTGCTGTCCGTGACGCTCTTGGAGCCATAGGCTAGCGCAAAGGTGTTGGTGCCGGAGACGACGGACTCGGGATAGGCAGGCAGGTCGAACGTTGTGAACTGCCCGGCCGCATAGGGCGTGAGGCCGATGCCGCCGATCCACGGCGTCACGAAGTGGTAGCCGCCTTCGAGGCGACCCGAATAGGCATTCGCGTTGAACTCTGCGCGCAAACGATCGACGCCGGCAATCGTCACGGTGCGGTCGGTGGTGACGTCCTGCCAGCCATAGGCCAGCGCGCCCGAGACATAGGCCGCGCCGATGGTGTGACGCACGAAGGCGCCGGCCTGGAATAGGTCGGAGCGACCGCTGCCGCCATTGACGACGCTGAAACTGGTGCCGCCACCAGCGAGCGCAAAGCCTGCGACGGTGTTGGGTGAAAGGATATAGTCGGCACCGGCCGCCATGCCGAAGATGCGGCTGGTGCTGGTGTTGGAGCCTGCCGCGAGGTTGCCATCGGTGGTTTGCGCGCCGCCGAAGCCGGCCGCCCACACGCTCCAGCGCGGATCGTAATTGCTCCGCAGCGGCGCCTTGCTGTAGATCGCAGCATAAGCGTCGCGCTCGTTCTTGCTGCGCGGCTTGCCTGACGAGGCGTAGGCGTTGGCGGCAACATTATCCTCGGCATAGGCCGGCGCATGGACGCCGTCGCCGCGTCCGGGCGTGAACGGATCGGTCATGATGCTCATGAACTGGGTCATGGCGTTGAAAGTGGTCTGCTGCGACCCCGTCGCGGTCTCGCCCGAGGCCTGGGTCAGGCCGGCCGGTGTCAGCCCGCTATAGACCAGCGGAATGCCGCCATTGGTGTTGAAGTAGCCGACGATGGCATTGCCGACCCCGTTCTGGTTGCCAGTCAAACTGCCGCCTGGCGGGACGAAGTTCAGGACCAGGTTCAGATAGGCGTGGGTGGGATCATAGCTCAGCGTCGTATGGAAGTTCGTGGGCAGGTTGGTGTCGACCACCGCTCCGAACGTGCCGCTGACGCTGCCTGCTGTGAGGATCGTGTACTGCGTGGCGACGTAGCTGCCATTGGCGTAGGTCGCGTTCACCGTGGCGCCGCCGAGCGTGGCCGAACCCGTCACGCCGATGAAGCTCGAAGTCGTCGGATTGATCTGCACCATGTAGATGGCGCCGGACTGAAGGGCGAGACTGCCGGTTACGTTCAGCGACGTGCCTGCGGCGCCGTTGCCCGCCGCCAGGGTGCCGCCGGTGTTGATAACCGTATTGCCGACGGTGCCGACGCCCGACAGCGTGGCGCCGCTGCTGACGGCGGTCAGCACCGACGATGCGATCGAGCCGTTCACCACAAGCTCGCCTGCGTTGACAGTCGTGCCGCCGGTGTAGGTGTTGGTGCCCGACAGTGTCAGCGTGCCGGTGCCCTGCTTGGAGACCAATCCGCTGCCGCCGATGGCGCTGCCAAAGGTGACCGCATCCGAGCGGTTGAAAATTAGCGCCGCGTTGTTGGTGATGTTGCCGAGGACCGAGCCTGTGGTGCCGCCGTTGCCGATCTGCAAGGTTCCAGCGGAAATCGTGGTGCCGCCAGCGTAGGTGTTGGTGCCCGACAGCGTCAGCATGCCGGTGCCGGTCTTGACCAGCGCACCGCCGATTCCTTGGATCGTACCAGCAACTGTGGTCGACTGGTTGTTGCCGCCAACCGTGATCGTTTTTGTGCCAAAGTTGAACGTGCCCGTGCCACTGATCGAGCCGGCAGTCGTCCCCGCGGATGTTAGGGTCGAGAAATCAACGACACTGCCCGCAAAAGTCCTCAGAGTGGCATTGCCGCCACTGCTCGTATCGAAAAACTGGACCAATTGCAGGGTGACATCGGCGCTGCTGGCTGTGCTGTTATTGAAGAATTGCAGAACGCCACTGCCGTTGAATGCGGCGCTGCCGGCGCTGCTCGCGTTGCTGAACGTGGCGGTGCTGTTCACCAAGATCCTTGCAGTGCCGGCTGAGCTGGTGTCCTTGAACACCACAGCGGGGCTGCCGCTGAAGGCGTTGATTTGCGCGTTCCCGGCCGTGCTAGAATTGTTGAAATAGATCCTGTTGGCAGCGCCACCGCCGCCTAAGCTAATGCGGGAATTACCGGCCGTGCTGGTGTCGTAAAAGTTGACGCTGCCGCCGTTCTGGATGTCAAATTGAGTTGCAGGAGCAGCTCCTGCGCCGGCCGTGCTGCTGTTGTAGAAATTCAGAGCATTTGTGTCGTTGCGTATAAAGACTTGGCCGCCCTGGGCATTGATACCAGCGTCGATGAAGGAAAGAGACCGGCTATTGGTGAAGTGGTAAGTCGACGCGCCGCTGTTGAAGGTCCAGCCGCCGAAGCTGGCGTCGGCCGAGAATGAAACTGCCGTCGTGCTGGAGGTGCCAAAGAACGCGGTGCCAGTTGGCACCACGGCCGGGCTCCAATTGGCGGCGGTGTTGAAGTCGCCCGTGCCTGGGCTGGTCGACCAGGTCGAATCTGCGGCCTGCGCCGCCGCCGTACCGGCCAGCGTCGCCGCCAAGGCAGTCGAAGCCAGCCACGCTGCCCGCTTGGTTGAAATCCGCCGAAATCCCGACACTTGCCCACCTGACGTCTTGTTGACTGCCAGGCCATTGGCGGCACGACATGGCGACGCTATCGGAGTGGAACCCCTGGAACAATGAACCGTTGTTCGCAGCCGAGGCCATTGCTGGCGGCGTGCGTCATTTCAGCCACAGGCAGCAACTTCGGCGTGCGGCCAAGGTCTCTCCGAGCAGACAACACGGGCTCGGCCGGGCTTCCCCTGGCGGCCTGCATGGCCTATGACGCTGCAACGCAACAATCCCCCAAAAAGACCTCATGATCCGCCTCGACAACGTCAGCAAGCAAGCCGGCCACCAGATCCTGTTCATCGAAGCGTCCGCCGCCCTCAACAAGGGCGAGAAGATCGGGCTCGTCGGCCCGAACGGCGCGGGCAAGACCACGCTGTTCCGGATGATCGCCGGCGAGGAACTGCCCGATGAGGGGCAGGTCTCGACCGATCGCGGCATCACCATCGGCTATTTCAACCAGGATGTCGGCGAGATGGCCGGCCGCAGCGCCGTGGCCGAGGTCATGGACGGGGCGGGACCGGTGAGTGCGGTGGCCGCCGAGCTGCGCGAGCTCGAGACCGCGATGGCCGATCCCGACAAGGCCGACCAGATGGACGAGATCATCGCGCGGTACGGCGAGGTGCAGCACGCGTTCGAGGAGCTCGACGGCTACGCGCTCGACGGCCGTGCGCGCGAGGCGCTATCCGGCCTCGGCTTCAGCCAGGAGATGATGGACGGCGACGTCGGAAAACTCTCCGGCGGCTGGAAGATGCGCGTGGCGCTGGCGCGTATTCTCTTGATGCGTCCCGACGTCATGCTGCTCGACGAACCCAGCAACCATCTCGATCTAGAAAGCCTGATCTGGCTGGAGAAGTTCTTGCACGACTACGAAGGCACGCTGCTGATGACCTCGCACGACCGCGAGTTTATCAACCGCGTGATCTCGAAAGTGGTCGAGATCGATTCCGGCTCGCTTACGACCTACGCCGGCAATTACGAATTCTACGAGCAGCAGCGGGCGTTGAGCGAGAAGCAGCAACAGGCGCAGTTCGAGCGCCAGCAGGCCATGCTCGCCAAGGAGATCAAATTCATCGAGCGGTTCAAGGCGCGCGCATCTCATGCGGCGCAGGTTCAGAGCCGGGTGAAGAAGCTCGACAAGATCGAGCGGGTGGAGCCGCCGCGCCGCCGCCAGACGGTGGCGTTCGACTTCCCACCGGCGCCGCGCTCGGGCGAGGACGTCGTTGCGCTCAAAAAGGTCTTCAAGGGCTACGGCAGCAAGCGGATCTATGACGGGCTCGATTTCATGATCCGCCGCAGGGAGCGCTGGTGCGTGATGGGCGTCAACGGCGCCGGCAAATCGACGCTACTCAAGCTCGTCGCCGGTGCGAGCGAGCCGGACGAGGGCACCGTTGCAGTCGGCGGCAGCGTCAAAATGGGCTATTTCGCGCAGCACGCGATGGATTTGCTCGACGGCGAGCAGACGGTGTTCGAGTCACTCGAATATGCGTTTCCGACCGCGGGGCAGGGCTCCCTGCGCGCGCTCGCCGGCTGCTTCGGCTTCTCCGGCGACGACGTCGAGAAGCGCTGCCGCGTGCTCTCGGGCGGCGAGAAGGCGCGCCTGGTGATGGCCAAGATGCTGTTCGATCCCCCGAACTTCCTGGTGCTGGACGAGCCGACCAACCATCTCGACCTCGCCACCAAGGAGATGCTGATTACGGCGCTGTCGGATTTCGAGGGCACCATGCTGTTCGTCTCGCATGACCGGCATTTTCTCAGCGTCCTGTCGAACCGCGTGCTGGAGCTGACGCCCGAAGGCATCCACCAGTTCGGCGGCGGCTACACCGAATATGTCGCGCGCACGGGGCAGGAAGCGCCGGGGTTGCGGTCGTAGTGATCGGCGGTAGCCCGGATGGAGCGAAGCGTAATCCGGGTTTCGTGCCGCGTGGCTAGTCGTGCGCTGCGGATGGTCCGGCCCCGGATGTCGCTTCGCTCATCCGGGCGACAGGAGTCCGTGGAAATCTCGTAGCCCGGATGGAGCGTAAGCGTAATCCGGGTCAGTCTTCGCGTTCGCCGAAGCTACCAACTATCTCTCCAGCTCCTCCCCAATCGGGCGGAAGCACGCCTTCGCGGACGTAGCGGTGAAGCGATGAATGCGGCCAGTCTGCCGGCATACCCGTGCTTGGCCGGGTTAAAGTGGATGTAGTCGGCGCAGCGTTCGAAATCGGCGTCGTCACGAATCGTGTGCTCCCAAAACCGCCTTTGCCACAGAGAGAACTCCCCCCGACGATTGCGGGAGATGGGGGCACCTGAAACAGCCAGTTGATGCGTGAAGGAGCTCTTGATCCGCCGCCATCGGCCGGAAAAATCAGCGTCATTGTCCGGCAGCGTCATGATGACGTGCAGATGATCAGGGAGGACCACGATTGCTTCGATCGTGAATGGCCTTTCAGCGCGCGCCACCCGGAATGCGTGGCGCAGCTTGTCCACATGATCGACCAACACGGATGATCTTCGATCATCCAGCGTCACGGTGAAAAAGAAGGTCCCACCAGGGAGAAGATTGCGCCGATAGCGAACCACGCGAGCACCTTCCCGGATTACGCTTCGCTCCATCCGGGCTACAACCAGATCGAGAGATTTGCAATCCATTCGCTTGCTTGCACGTTTCAGGGGCTCTCGCTACGCTGTTTCAAAAAAGCGGAGCGAAATAGCCATGAAGCAACTCCGGATCGGCGACATCACCATCGATGCGGTGATCGAGCGGGAGGGGCCGTGGCGGCGGCCGCAGGATTTTTTCCCGGCTTATGACGAGGGTGTGTTCAGGCACCATCTGCCGACCATGGAGCCGGAGGTGTTCGATGCCGCGCGCGGCATGATGGTCATCACCTATCAGACCTTCGTGGTGCGCACGCCGCGCTATACCATCCTGGTCGACACCTGCACCGGCGAGGACAAGGGCCATCCGCCGCCGTTCGATTTTCCCGGCAAGGAACGCTGGCGCAACGAGCTGTTCGCGCTCGGCATCGGCTTCGAGCAGATCGACTACGTGTTCTGCACGCATCTTCATATCGACCACACCGGCTGGAACACGACTGCGCGATGGCCGTTGGGTGCCGACGTTTCCGAATGCGAAATACGTCTTCCACAAGGGTGAATATGCGGCCTGGGAGGCCGAGCATGCCAAGGGCCGCAACCCGCCCGGCACCGTGTTTCGCGACAATTGCCTGCCGATCGTCGAGGCAGGCCAAGCGCTGCTGGTCGATGACGATTACGCGCTCGACGACACCGTCACGCTAACGCCGACGCCGGGGCATTCGCCCTGCCATTGCTGCGTGAACATCTTTTCGAAGGGGCGCCGCGCGGTGGTCGCCGGCGACCTCATGCATCATCAGATCCAGTGCCGCGAGCCGGACTGGTCGGCCAAGCCGGATTGGGATGCGAAGCAGTCCGCGGTGTCGCGGCGAAAGTTTTTTGCTTCCGTCGCCGACACCGACACGCTGATCCTGCCGATTCATTTCCCGGCGCCGACGGTCGGGCTGATCAAGCCGTTCGGCGCCGCCTTTGATTATCGTTTCAAGCGGGATTGACCACTGGGTCGCCGTCATGGCCGGGCTTGTCCCGGCCATCCACGACCATGGCTGCACGAAACAAGAACGTGGATGCCCGGGACAAGCCCGGGCATGACGAGTTCGTGGAGCGACCGCGCGTCGAATGCTCTAGTACGTATAGAACATCCGCTGGATTTCCTTGGTGTCGGTCGTCTTGGTCAGCGCCAGCATCAGCAGAATACGCGCCTTTTGAGGATTGAGCGTATCCGAGACGACGAAGTCATGCTCGTCGTCCTTGGCCTCGCCGTTGCGCGCGACGATGCCGTTGCCGACCCGGCTGCTGCGCACGATCACGACACCCTTCTTGCGGGCCTCGTCGAGGGCTGGCTCGACCGCGGGGCGAGCCAGGCTGCCGTCGCCGACGCCGGCATGCACGATCCCCTTGGCCCCGGCGGCGACAAACGCGTCGATCGCGACCCGGTTCATGTTGGCGTAGCCGTACACGATGTCGACTTGCGGCAGGACATCGAGGCTGGAGACGTCGAATTCGGAGTCCGCCGTGTGCCGGCGCGTCGATTGACGATAGAAGTACGGCTTGTTGCCCTGCATGTAGCCGAGAAAGCCGAGTTCCGGGGTACGGAAGGTGTCCGCCGTCGAGGTGTTGTTCTTGGTGACATCGCGAGCCGCGTTGATCTGATCGTTGAGAGCAACGAGCACGCCCTTGCCGACGGCCTCGTCACTGCCTGCGAGGATCACCGCATTGAAGAGGTTGATCGGCCCATCCGCGCTGATCGCCGTCGACGGCCGCATCGCGCCGACGACGACGACAGGTTTCTTGCTCTTGACGACGAGGTCCAGAAAATAACTGGTTTCTTCGATCGTATCGGTCCCGTGCGTGATCACAATGCCATCGACGTCGTCCTGCGCGAGCAGCGTGTTGACGCGCTTGGCAAGCTTGAGCCAGTAGTCATTGTTCATGTTCTCGCTGGCGATCTGGAAAACCTGCTCGCCCTTGACGTTAGCCACCGTTTTCAGTTCGGGGACGGCATTCAGGAGCGTCTCAATGCCCACCGTGGCGGCGGTGTAGCCGACCACGGTGGTGCTGCTCGCCCCGCTGCCGGCGATCGTGCCGCCGGTTGCGAGCACCATGACGTTGGGCAGTCCCGGGCCCCGCGCGTTCGCGGCTTCAAGTCCGATGAGCAGCGCGAAGAGCAAGCTCATTGCCGCGATGAAGTGATGACGCACTCGAGGTTGCCACATCTTGACGTTCCCTTTGCTAGAAAGCCTTGTCGATGCGCCCCGTTTCGCTCGGCACCGCATGATCGGTCAGTCGAGAGCTCCTGTCTAGGGCGACGCTGCTTTCGGATGATTTGGTCTGGAAGCCGGTACACGGAAACACACACGCGAATGGCCGGGACAAGCCCGGCCATGTGGCAGTTCGTCTGGCGATTGCTCGCTAAAGCAGCAGCGAATTTGCGGCGCCTTACGCGCCCATCTCGCACTTCTTCATAAAGCTGTTCTTGGCGGCGCCGGCGAGCGGCTTGCCCTCGGCGCTGACGGCCTTGGGCGCGCAGGCTTCGGCTTTGCACTTCTTCATGAACGAGGTCTTGGCGGCGCCAGCCAGGGCCTTGCCGTCCTTGCCGACCGCCTTGCTTTCGCAGGTGTCCTCCGCGAGGGCCGAACCCGCTGCGAACGTGGCAACGATCGCAGCCAGGAAAATCCGCTTCATCATGATTGTCTCCCTAAACCAGAAATGGCACGCGGATTGGAGCCGGAAATCGTGGCGCAATCAAGCTGGATGAGCGCCTGCCGCCCGGTCTTGCTGGCGATTTTCCGACCGCGGGTACGAAAGGGCCGACGCCTGCTGCACTGCTCGCTGACCGGGACGGGCGATCCTGATAGCTTCAGGCGAGTTTAGCCGAAAGGGAGCATCGTAATGGAGACCCTGATTGCGAACATGCCGGATGCCGCTTCTGACCGGCATTCTCACCTGGTTCGGCCGCAAGAGATGGAATGGCAGAAGACGCGCTTTCCCGGCTGCGAGGCCAAGACGCTGCTGTTCGATCGCAGCAGCGGTCTGATGACGGCCTTGATGCGCTTTGCGCCGAGATCGGTGCTGCCCGATCACGAGCATGTCGGCGTCGAGCAGAGTTATGTCATCGAGGGCGCTCTCGTCGACAACGAGGGACCGGCCAAGGGGATTACCTGCAAGGCCGGCGAATTCATCTGGCGCGAGGCGGGCAGCCGGCATGCCGCCTGGTGCCCGGAGGGCGCCCTGATCCTGGCGATCTTCCAGGTGCCGAACAAGTTCTTCGAAGCCGACGGCCGCGTCGTCGATGCCGCCGGTCAGGATTGGGACCAAACGTGGGGGCACACCGACGCGCAGCGGGCGGGGAAGGCGCGGTAGGCGGCTCTTCGAAGCTCAAGTGCCGTCATTGATGCTTCTGACGAGCGTGGTGACCTGAACGGCGATCAGCCGCCGCATCTCCTTGCCGTTCCTGGCTGTTTCGCGCAGTCCCCGCATGCCGAACACCAGGCATCGCGCCAGCACCTCCGGCTCGACCGCTATCCCGGCGGCCTTCACCTGATCGCGGATGAGGTCGGCGACCAAATACTGGAAGTTGTCGTAGACCTTCCGAACTGCGGGGAAACGGAGGTCGAACAGATCTGCCGAATCGGGATGCGCCTCGATCAGGTCGAAGCCATGCGATCCCCAGGATTTACAGGCGTGGAGCAGCCTGGCGTGAAGGCCGTCGAGGCGCGCGATTGCGGCCCTGATCTCCCGATGCTTCTGCTCGTCCATTCGCTGGATCACCGCCGCGAACACGGCGTCCTTGTCGGGGAAGAGCAAATACAGCGCCGGCCGCGACATTCCCGCCCTGGCGGCGATGTCGCCCATCGTCGTGCGGGCATGGCCATAGCGGGAGAAGACCTCCGTCGCAGCCTCGACGGCGAGCTCTTCTTTCGAAATGCTGGAACGAGCCATGAGCCTCACAAGCGTCGGAACTGAACGTCGGGTCATATTGACAAAATATCAATAATTGTCAATGTGACCGAAAGCGGCATGAGGCCACGAGAGGTTCTGCGAGATGAACGATGAAGCGCGACTGAAGACCTGGAACACCTATCAGGCGGCGTGGGGACCCATCGATGAGGACGAGCGGCGTCGGCTGCTCGAGCAAAGCGTGGTCGCGGACTGCGTGTATACCGATCCGGGCTCGCAGGTTGAGGGACGCGACGCCTTGATGGCGCGCATCGGTCAAACCCAGCTCAAGTTTCCTGGCGCGCATTTCAGGAATGACAGCTTCCTCGAGCACCATGATCAAGGGCTTTTTCGCTGGACGATGTATGACGGCGCCGGTCGCGTGTTCGTCACGGGCGAGAGCTTCGGCCGTTTCGGCGACGATGGCCGCCTCGTTCAGGCGACGGGCTTCTTCGAGGTGCCCGCTGCCAAGTCCTGAACGCCGCCCGGCGCGGCGGTCGATCCTGCCGCTCCGGATATCGCCCTCAGGCGCCGCGCGCGAGAAGCGCCTTGAAGTCCGCGCGTGCGCGCTGCGCTTCGGCACGCGCCACCTCGGAGGCGTCGCCGAGGCCGAAATAGCCGTGGATCAGGCCGGGGCCTTCATGATGCTTCACCGGCACACCGGCTGCCTCCAGCGCCCGTGCGTAGGCTGCACCTTCGTCGCGCAGGGGATCGAACCAGGCGGTGGTGACGATCGCGGGCGCGACGCCGGCGAGCGAAGCCGCGCGTAGCGGTGAAACGCGCCAGTCGGTCGCATGAGAGGGATCGGCGAGATAATGACCGCAAAACCACTCCATCACGGCGCGCGAGAGGAAGTAGCCTTCGGCATTCTCGGCGCGCGAGGGGAAGCGTGCGTTCTCGCGCGCGTCCGCATAACTCCCGAGGACGTCGGTCACGGGGTAGACCAGGAGTTGCGCCGCGAGCTTGATGCCGGCGTCGCGGCAGGCGATCGCGGTGGTGGCGGCGAGATTGCCGCCGGCGCTGTCGCCGGCAACGCCGAAGCGTTTTGCATCGCCGCCAAATTCCGCGACGCGGCCAAACACGTCGCTGACCGCGGCAAAGGCGTCCTCGAACGCGCCGGGAAAACGCGTTTCGGGCGGACGGCGATAATCGACGGAGACGACGGCCGCGCCCGTCTCGATCGCAAGGTTGCGTGCCTGCCGGTCGTGGGTCTCGAGGTCGCCCGCCACCCAGCCGCCACCATGGAAGAACACCACGGTCGGCGCCGGCGTGGTGCCGACGCGGTAGACCCGTGCATCCAGCGGACCGGCGCCGCCTTTCACCTTGATATCCGCGATGATGTCGACCGGTGGTGGCGCTATGGCCGCGCGTGAGGCAGCCAGTGCACGCAAGGAATCGCGGGCGCTCTGTGGCGTCATCGTCGTGGCATCGCGCATCGGCAGCAGCGGAATGATCTGGGCGATGACGGGATCGAGCGGTGCAGCCATGTTGGCTTTCATGGGATCCTCACAGGGTTCTTGGTCTTGCTTGCGGGTTAGCATAGATATTGCGCGCCGCATCGGCAACCGCTCGCGTGTTGGCGCGCCAGGGGATGAACGGGCAGGGAGGTCTTGAGGTGGAATTCGAAACGCTGGTCCAGTCGCGCCGCAGCGTGCGCGGCTTCAGGAACGAGCCGGTGCCGCGCGCGGTGATCGAAGCGATCATCGACAGCGCCAAGCGTGCGCCCTCGTCGATGAACACCCAGCCCTGGCACGTCCACGTGCTCACGGGCGGTCCGCTGGAACAGCTGCGCCGACGCAACATGGAGGAGATGGTTGGCGGCGCCAAGGTGAAGCGCGACATCGTCAGTCACGGCGAGTATCAGGGCGTGCACCGGACCCGGCAAGTCGACGTCGCCAAGAAACTGTTCGGCGCGATGGGGATCGCGCGCGACGACAAGCCGATGCGGCAGGACTGGGTGCTGCGCGGCTTCCGCCAGTTCGATGCGCCGGTGTCGCTGGTCTTGACCTATGACCGCGTGCTCGATCCCGGCGCGGTCTGCCATTTCGACCTGGGCGCGCTCTGCTACGGCATCGTGCTCGCGGCCTGGGACCGCGGTCTCGGTTCGGTGATCAACGGGCAGGGCATCATGCGCTCTGACATCGTGCGCGAGGTCGCAAACATTCCGGAGGACGAGGTGATCATGACCTGCGTCGCGATGGGCTATCCTGACGACAACTTTGCCGCGAACGCGGTGCGCTCCGATCGCGAGGGCAACGACGATTTCGTGCGCTACGTCGGATTCGCCGAGTAGTGCGGGCAGAGGAGATTATTCTCTCGCCGAAATTTTTGGTGCGGACCGCTTGGCGGCCTCTTGCAATCTCGATCGTGCAGGAGGAACAATGTGCGGACTGAAAGGTTTGATGCTGGCGCGAGGGAATTGACATGCGGCGGCTCGCTAGCCTGGTTCGACGGTTCTTCGGCCCGCGAGTGCGGCGTCCGATCGATGATGATCCAAGTCTTCCTTTCACACCCGAAGAGTTCGGCCGGCTGATCCGCAGCGGCCGGCACGAGGACATGAAGCTGCTGGCCGAAGGGCTCGCCTGCCGGACCGTTCCGCGCCGCACCAGACATCGCGCCGCGCACTAGACTGGGGTCGAGACGGGTTGCTGCGCTTACCTCGTGAGAGCGACCTGCCTGAACGCGGTCAGCAGCGCCTTCTCCAACTTTCCGCTCATCCCGCATAGGATGTCATAGGCTTCGCTGCGTGGCAGCGTCGGCTTGTAGTGCCGATACTCGATCAGGGCCGCGAAGATGTCCGAGATCGTGAGAATCCGCACGATGTCGCCAATACTCTCGGCCCCGAGTGCATCCGGATAGCCGCTGCCGTCAAGAAATTCGTGATGATGCCGCACGGCATCGAGGATCTCCGGTGAGATATTGTCGTGGTCTTTCAGGAAATCGTAACCCGCAATCGGGTGAGTCTCGATCATGGCACGTTCGGCCGGATCGAGACGGCCGGGCTTGTCGAGGATGGCAAGCGGGATCCGGGCCTTGCCGAGGTCGTGGAACATGGCCGCCGAATACAGCCGCTCGAGATCGGCGCGGCCCACACCGAGACTCAGTCCGAAGTCGATCGCAACGCCGGTCACGAGCAGGCAGTGCTGGTAGGTTCCCTCGTGGTGGCGCCGCACAGTGGTGAGCCACTCGGACAAGCCATGCTGGGTGATGCGATCAGCGATCTTGCGGCCGGCTTCCTTCGTGCCGTCGACATCGATGGGCTCGCCGAGCGCGACGGCCGTGAACATCGACGCGATCGCCGTCGCCGCGGCCTCGACGGCATTGTCCTGCTGCGGCTCCTGACCTGAGGAAGCAGACGCCTCTTCGGCGGAATCAGCCAGCGCTGCCAGCAGCTTGATCTTGTCGATCGTCCCGGGAAGGACGAGCGTGGCCCCGAGCGCGTAGGCCTGCGAGATACTCACGTGAGAGGGGTGCTCGACCAGGAAGATGCGCTTCGTTGCCTTTGCGAACTTTATGGCTCGTTTCTTGATGGCCGCGATGGTGTGGACGTCACGCAATTCCGCACGGATGACGATCGCGAACGGCATCTGGGACAGCTTGGCTTCTGCGTCGAGCCGTTCGCCTGCGACGGCAAACCGTTGCTCGAGAATCGAACAGACGCTCGACAATTTTTCCGAGGAGTCAGCCAGCACATGCACGAATGGGCGTGCCGCTTCCTTCTCTCGGATGCCGCCGTCGCCTTTGACGGGGCGGGATATAGTTCGCGCGTTCTGCAAGGTTGACCTGAATCATGCTGGAGTTGGATCGGGCTGATGAATCCTTGGGCCTATTTGCTCTGAGCGGCAGCCTGCACAGCGGCTGCCGGTTTCTTCTTGCCGTCTGCGGTGACGAAGTGCACGCCGGCCGTGGTGCCGTCGATCCAGACCAGTTCGCAGCGCCGGTAGGCGAGCCCCCTCGAGGACAGCAGCAGGAAGAATTCCTTGGCCTGGAGCACGTCGAGCGTGCCCTCGACCTCGATCTTTGCACCGCTTTGCGATATGTCGAGCAAAACGCAACTGCGCCGCCAAGTGCCGTCCGAGCCCATTAGATTGACAGGCTGCTTGTGATCCATTTTTACGCGCATCGCTTTGCGACCGTCGAACTTCATCGGCTAACCCCCATCTTCGGGCTGCCATTTCTCGGGTCGCCTGTGCTGGCGTTTGCTACTATTTGCCCCCATCGCACTGTCCATTGGCTGGTGGACAGAAGCAGCGTCTCGAAGATCCGTTGCGCGCGCTCGCGCTCGGAATAGGAGAGCCTTTTTCCGCTGCGGTTGCTCAGGATGGTAAGGGTGGTCTGCCAGTTTAGCCGCGACGCCCGGCACGCCATGACCAGCCCCTCGCAATCGTCATCGCTCGCGACATGCTCGATAATTTCGAGCGGCGCCCCTGAAAGCACCGAGAGCGCCGTGAATAAATTGGCCGTCTCGCCGCGGATCGCAAAGCGGTTCACCGTGGAATCGTTGAGCTTGCCGATGCGGTTGAGGGCGACGATCTCGGGCCTCGCGCCCGCGTAGTCGGCCCGGCAAGGCCGCTTTGGCGGAGCCGGCTCCGCTTCCGGCACCGGCGCTGCGGCGGACGGGGCGGGTGCCTTCCGGGCTGGTGGGGCGGAGAGCAGCTTGCGCACGACCAGATCGGGCGTGCCGGGCCGGAGCACCAGCGCCTTCGCGATCTCGCCGTCCTGGTCGGCCTTGGCAATTAGCGCTGCATAGGCTGCGTCGGAGAATTTCGTTCCCTGGTTCTTGATCAGGTCAAGGCAGATCGGGCCGCCGTGCTTGATCAGCGCCTCAGTCACCGTCGGCGCGATGTCGCTGCGCGCGGCGATCGCGCGTCGATGCCACTCGCCACGGGAGTCAATGACAGCCTCGAGATCGGCTGCGGAAAGTGCACGCGACTTGAGCAACACAGGACATGCCACGTCCGGACTATCGTGCGAGGCGAGACGCCACAATGTTTCGGGAGGCGCGATGTCAAGTTCCGCGAGCGCCGTGCTGAGCTGAACCAGTGCGCTGGCCTCGACCCGTTCCGTCAATCGCAGCAGAACACCGTCGACCACGTTGACGAGCAATTCCCGGCACTGGCCGCGGCTGCCAGTGAGCAACTGCACCATGCCGGCGAGAATGCGTGCGCAACGGTGCGGTGGGTAGGTTGCGACCACCTCTTCCAATTCAGCAAGAATATCAGCAGGCGAATTTGCCATCATGGCAGGGGCCTGACCTAAAATTAATTTGGACTATCGAACTGCACCTATTCCGCCCGACAGACGTTAATTTGAAGTTTGGATTTTGCTCGTCTAGGTATATCTGCACCGCCGGCCACACGGAAAACGCTATCGAAAATTGGCGAGATTTGATGCGCCGCCTTGTCCTTGGACTTCGACGCTCGCCAACTGGTCGGCATAGTTCGAAGTGATTCTTTCAGACTTAAGGCACACGGAGCGCAGAAGCGGGCCGGCATCGTCGCCGGACGCGTGTGTTGCGACGCGAAGTTCACATTGCCATGAATAGAAGTGATGATCCGCCGACGCTGGCGCCAAAGGTATTTCGCTTCACCGACGTCGATGAATTTCGAAACGTCATACGAGGGCTCGACTTCGAGTTCACGCCTTTTGTACGGAGGATTTCGGCCGAGCAGAGTATTCTGTCGCTACCCGGCTGCGACGTGAATTTGACGCGGGCATTTCCGCGGGTCGTCGACGCACAGCTCGTCGAGAATTGTACCGCGATCGGATTCACGATGGACGATTTGGACGTGACCGTTCGATTCAACGGCGCGCGGCGTATACGACCCGTTATCGTCATCGGCAGCGGCGGCGCGGCTTACACCATCATCGAGGAGGTGCAGCGGCAAATCGCCTCGGTGGTGTTCAGGCCGGAGGTGACGGATCGCGGCTGGCCACAAGCAACCCTCTGCTTCAACATCTTCGAAACGACCGCTGCGGGCTTGAGCCGGCTTCGCGGTGTGGTCCGGGAAGTCTTGGAAGCCGCGTCGGAGCCCGTCGCCTCGCCCGACTTGCCGCTGAAGGCGGCCGGCATGAAGGAGACCCTGCTCGGCGCTGTGGACGCAATTTTCGAAAGTATCGTTCCCGCGCGATGGACCCTGCGCCCCAATGACGAGCGCAACTTCAAAGTCTTTCAGGACATCCGCGCGCTGCTTTCCGACGACCTCTCGCTGCCCATCTACAGCGACGAGATCGCGCGCAAACTCGGCTTGTCCGTTCGCACCATGCACGACGTCGCCCGCCGCTATCGTGGAATGAGCCTGCACCGCTACTTGCGCCTGCGGCGGCTGTGGCTGGTGCGTCAGCGGCTGCTCGCGGGTGCCGATAGTGTCAAGGCCGTCGCGCTGGCGTTCGGCTTCTGGCATCTCGGCGACTTCTCCAGAAGCTATCGCGACCAGTTCGGCGAGACACCGTCGCAAACGCTTGAATCCGGACGGCGAACTTAGCGCGTCAAAACGTTGAGGGCCGGCCTGATGATCCGTGCTAGACTGCTGCCCATGAGCAATCGCATTCTCGTCCTCTACGGTTCCTACCGTTCCGACCGCATGGGCATACGCCTGGCGAATTTCGTCATCGATCGCCTGCGCGCCCGCGGCGACGACGTCGTGTTTATCGACGCCAAGGCGATCGGCCTGCCGATGCTCGATCGCATGTACAAGGAATACCCCAAGGGCTCCGCACCCGAGGCGCTGGAGAAGCTCGCCGGAGAGATCCGCGGCGCCGATGGTTTCGTCTTCGTCACTGGCGAATACAATTGGGGCATCCAGCCGGGCCTGAAGAATCTTACCGACCACTTCCTCGAGGAGTGGTTCTGGCGCCCAGCCGCGATCGTGAGCTACTCGGCCGGCCGCCTGTCCGGCGCGCGTGCCTCGACCGCCTGGCATGGCACGTTGTCGGAGATGGGCATGGTGGTGGTGTCGAGCACCATCGGCGTCGGCCCGATCGCACAGACGCTGTCGGAAGCGGGTGAACCGATCGGCGAGGGCGGCAAAGCGCTGGAACGCTCGTTCCCGCGCTTCGCCGACGATCTCGCATGGTGGATCGAGGCGGCCAAGGCGCAGCGGGCGCGCAAGGCGCCGCCGTACTAAGCCCTTACGCCGACCTGACCTCACCGAGGAAGCGGTCGAACTGTCCGGCGAGATCGCGTGACTGGGACGAGAGCTGCTCGGCTGCGCCCAGCACCTCCCGCGCGGCCGTACCGGTGTCGTCGGCGGCGCGCTGCACGCCTGAAATGTTGGTGTTGACCTCCTGGGTGCCGCGCGCGGCTTCCTGGACGCTGCGGGCGATCTCCTTGGTCGCCGAGCCCTGTTCCTCGATCGCGGCCGCGATCGCGGTGCCGATCTGGTCGATCTCGCCGATGACGTCGGCGACGTTGCGGATCGCGGTGACGGTCTCGTCGCTCGCGGCCTGGATCGCCGAAATCTGCTCGGAGATTTCGGTGGTGGCCTTGGCGGTCTGGCCCGCCAGCGATTTCACCTCGGCAGCAACTACCGCGAAGCCGCGGCCGGCGTCGCCGGCGCGGGCGGCCTCGATGGTCGCGTTCAACGCCAGCAAATTGGTCTGCTCGGCGATGCTCTGGATCAGCGTGACGACGTCGCCGATCTTCTGCGCGCCCTCGGCCAGCGCACGGGCGGTGTCGCCGGTGCGGCGGGCGTTGTCGACGGCGCGGGCCGCGATCTCGGTGGACTGGGCCACTTGACGGCCGATCTCCGAAATCGAAGAGGTCAGCTCCTCGGTGGCGCTCGCGACCGTCTGCACGTTGCTCGATGTCTGCTGTGAGGCGGCGGCGACGACGGCGGCCTGGCTGTTGGTCTGGGCAGCCGTCGAGGTCATCGACTGCGCCGTGCTTTCCATGGTGGCTGAAGCGCGGGACAAGCCGCCGACGAGCTCGGTGACCTTGGCTTCGAACGCGCGGGTGATCCCGTCGAGCGCCTGTGCGCGGCGCATCTTGCCGTCGTTCTCGGCTTGCTTCTCGGCCGCGAGGCTGTCGGCCCTGATCATGTTGTCCTTGAAGACCCGGACCGCCGCGGCCATGGCACCGATTTCATCGGAACGCTCGGCGCCGGGAATCTCTTTCGTGACCTCGCCTTCGGCAAGCCGCGACATCCGCGTCGTCAGGTTGACGATCGGGGCGCAGACGCGGCGGCGGACCGTTACGATGAGGCCGGCGCTGGCGATCAGCGCGGCGAGGAGTCCCGCGAGTGCGATGGTGAAGCTGGTGTGGGCCGCAGTGGAGGCACCGGCGAGAATCTGCTCGGCGTTGTCGTAGAAGGCGTCGCGGACCTCGATAATGGTGCTGAGGCCGCGCTGCGTGGCGGTGTAATAGGTGTCCATGTCGTGTTCGTACTTGCCGGTGACCGCACCCTCCTTCACCAGCTTGAGCTCGCGGCCGAACTCTTCGATGTAGATCGCGTTGAATTTTTCCAGCGCGGCGGCGACGTTCGCCGGCGTTGCGGGATTGCCGCGCAACTCCAGCAGCGACATCACGATCTGATCGTTGCGGCCCTGCGAGCGGCTGATCTCGGCCTTCTCGGCATCGGTCGCCGGTTTCTTGCCGCCGACGAGATTCTTGTGCAGGCTGGAGTTGAAGCCGCCCACGTCGCGCAATGTCATCGCGATGTTGGCGTAGCTTGCCTGCCGGTAGGCATCGCCGTTGAGGATCGCCATGCGGCGAACCTGCTCGTTGAGCAGCGCGGTCACGCCGGCGTTGAGCACGGCGTTGTCGGCGACGATCTTCTTGGCGGCATCCTTGCGCGCCTCCGGCGGGCCTGCCATCGCCTTGTCGATGGCTTCGCGCAGCGCCGTGAACTTCGAATTGATGGCGTCGATGTTGCCGCCGGTGGTGTTGCCGTCATCGAACGGGCCGGGCAGGTCCTTGCGCAGCGCGTTCATCCTGTCGCGGGCGGCATCGGTCTGCTTGCGCAGCTTGTCCTGCTCGGCAAGCAGCGCCGGGTCGACCGCGGGAGGGCCATAGAGGATGTTGGTGGAAAAGCCGCGCTCGGGATTGAGGTAGCGCGGGATGTCGCTGACGGCGCGGACGATCGCCAGCCGCCCCTGCGCTTCGGTGATCCGTTCCATCGTCTGGTATTTCGTCACGGCGACGTAGACGGCGAGGCCGCCGCCCACTGTCGAGAGCGAGACGATGGCGGTGGTCAGGAGCGTACCGATTTTCATGATTCTGTCCGGCAACTGGCGCGGGAAATTATTTGCACGGACAATAGGCAGGCGATGTTAATCCCGGGTTTACGCTGGTGGCTGCGGTCACTTGGGCTGTCGGTCAAGGGCCGCGAGGATATCGAGCGTTGCCTGATCGCGCTTGTCCGAAAAATACCGGGCGAGCGCCTCGTCGAAAACGGGCTCATCGGACACCGCGTCGAACAGCGTCATCGACGAGCGGAATTTGGCATCATCGGGCGCGCCGAGGATGGCGTTGATGGTCCGGCCCTCGACGGCGAGCACGAGCCGCGTGCATTCGATCAGGCGCGGACCGAGGATGGGGTGGACGAGGTAGGCCTGGGCCTCGGCGCGGGAGGTGATGGCGTAGCGCTGGGACATGGCGCTGAAGCCGAGACCGGCGACCTGCGGGAAGACGAACCACATCCAGTGGCTCTGCTTTCGGCCCCGGGTCAGCTCCCCCTGGACGTCGCCATAGACCGGGTCCTGGGCCCGGACAAAGCGCTCTTGATCGAACGGATCGGTCATAAGATACCTTGGGATACCTTGGAATGGCTTGCCGGACCCTTGCCGGCCGCGATTATGCCTAACTTTTGGCTCCCAATGTGGTAGCTGGTAGAGAATCTCCGGGTGGGGGTGGGTCCCCTCGGGGGTCGATTTTGGGGATCTGATGGTTTCCGACCGGACACGAGCCGAGGGGCTATTGTCGCGCCGCCGTATTGGGCGAGCCGAGACGATATTGCTGTCTCTGGCCGCCGTCGCGCTGGCACTGGGCGCTGCCGCCTGGGTCGCGGATATCGGCGGTTCGGCCTCGCTGGTCACCGCCGCACTGCCGCCGGCCAATGCGCCTTCGTTCGATGATCGATTCGCTTCGGCTTCCAGCAGTCCGCCCGCCCGCGAGCTCGGCCTGCGAACGCTGGAGCGCTCCGCGGTCAATGCAGTCCAGCTCAAATTGCGCAATGCCAAGGCGATGCTCGCCCAGAAGCTCCAGGGCGACGACTGGCGCTCGACCCTGACCGATGACGACCGGCATATGTCCGAGGAGACGAGACAATCGCAGCGTGCTGACGCCATCCCGATGCCGCGCTCGCGCCCGCCCCAGGCGGACATCTCCGCCCAGATTGCCTCGAGCCAGGCTTATGCCGAGACCAACCCCCGGGTCGACAACCGCAATTTCTTCGAAAAATTCACCGACAAGATCAGGCTGGCCTCGCTGACGCCCGACAGCGGCCTGTTCGGCAAGGCGCCGGATCTCGCCGCGCTTGGCTACGATTCGCGCACCGCGGTCTACGACATCTCGGCCAAGGCGCTTTACCTGCCGAGCGGCATCGCGCTGGAAGCGCATTCCGGCATGGGCGCGCTGATGGACGACCCGGAGCACGTCGACCAGCGCATGGTTGGCGCGACCCCGCCTGCGACCTACGACCTGAAGCCGCGCGAAAAACTGTTTCACGGCGTCCGCGCACTGCGCTTGACGCCCGCCGAGGGCACCAGCGCGCTCGGCCGCGTCGGCCTGCTCACCCACAATTACATGCTCGGGCCTCGTGGCGACTCCAACGGCTGCGTTTCGATCAAGGACTATGATCGATTCATGAAAGCCTACGACAACGGTGAGTTCAACCGTCTGGTCGTGGTGCCGAGGCTGACCCCATCGGCGACCGCCTCGCAGCGCGCGAGCACCGAGTCCTGATATCTGCTCCGGATATTGGCCTGCTACGGCGGGGCTGCCGTTTTCCTTTCGTTAAGCCGTCATCGTCCAGAAGCAGCCCATGAGTGATCCGCAAAGTTCCGAGACCCCGCTGCGCACGACGTTCAAGATCAAGCTGAACGGCGACACGCTGGCGATCGCGACCGTCGGCCAGGCCTATCAATTCCTCACCAATTTCAAATCGGTCGAGTGGATGGAATTCCGCTCGCTGCATGAAGACGCGGTCGCGGCGCTCGAAGGCGCCGCCGAGAACGCCATGCTCGTGGTGCAGGCGACCAACGCCGTGCGCGCGCTGTTTGTGAGCGCCAAGCTGCTCTGAGAGCGACACGGGAAATTTGGGAAGATTCCGGGATTGCGCCGCGCTCCATCCGGGCTACCGCTCACTAGTTGAACTCCGCTATAGCAACAGGCCATGGTCTGCGACGATCGCGCTCAAGCCGATACGTTGAAACATAGTTCAGGGAGAGACCATCATGAAACGCCGTACATTCCTCAAGGGCGGCGCGGTTGCCGGCGCGACGACGCTGGTTGCCGCACCTGCGATCGCGCAAAGCGCGCCCGAGATCAAATGGCGCCTGACCTCGAGCTTCCCGAAGTCGCTGGACACTATCTACGGCACCGCTCAGACTTTTGCGAAATATGTTGCCGAGGCCACCGACAACAAATTCCAGATCCAGACCTTCGCGGCCGGCGAGCTCGTTCCCGGCCTGCAGGCGCTCGATGCGGTCAGCACCGCTTCTGTCGACATGGCGCAGACCCCGCTCTATTTCTACATCGGCAAGGAGCCGGCGCTGGCCTATGCCACCGGCGCGCCGTTCGGCATGAACCATCGCCATCAGGAATCCTGGTGGCATTTCGGCGGCGGCGCCGACCTCACCAACGAGGCGCTGAAGCCGTTCAAGGCGCACGCCATCCTCTGCGGCAATTCCGGCACCCAGATGGGCGGCTGGTTCCGCAAGGAGATCAAGACCGTCGACGATCTCAAGGGCCTGAAATTCCGCATCGCCGGCATGGGTGGTCATGTGCTGGCGCGGCTCGGCGTGGTCCCGCAGCAGATCGCGGGCGGCGACATCTATCCGGCGCTGGAGAAGGGCACGATCGACGCAGTCGAATTCGTCGGCCCCTATGACGACGAGAAGCTCGGCTTCCAGAAGGTCGCCAAATATTACTACTTCCCCGGCTGGTGGGAAGGCGGCGCCATGCTGCACATGATCGTCAACGACGAGAAGTGGGCTTCGCTGCCGAAGCAGTACCAGGCGATCGTCAACCAGGCCGCGTCGGCCGCGGGCGCCTGGATGCTCGAGAAATACGATAGCGTGAATCCGGCGGCGCTGAAGCGGCTGATCGCCAATGGCGCGGAGCTGAAGGCGTTTCCGCAGCCGGTGCTGGAGGCTTGCTACACCGCGACCCAGGACCATCTGAACGAGCTCGCCACCAAAAGCGACCTGTTCAAGCGCACCAAGGAAAGCCACGACGCCTATATGAAGGAGCTGCTGTTCTACACGCAGATCGCGGAGAATTTTTACGACAATTATCTGCTCGGCAAGATGCGCAACAAGGCTTGATCGCGCAAACTCCCGTAGGGTGGGCAAAGGCGCACTTGCGCCGTGCCCACCACTGCTTGCTTGACTCGCCATGGTGGGCACGCTTCCGCCTTCGCTCTTCGAGCTACGGCGGACAAGTCGCTTTGCCCACCCTATGGCATCTATCGTGCGCTGAATTAAGCCGCCCCCAGCCCCAGCTTCTCATAGATCCGGCGCGCATAGGCGCCGAACGCGTCCGTCGTCTTCAGCGGCAAAGCCCGTGGGAAGGGCAGGTCGATGGGGAAATAATCGGCCATCTTCGCAGGTCCGGCCGTCAGCACGGCGCAGTGCGAGGACAGGAACACGGCCTCCTGGATCGAGTGCGTGATGAAGATGATGGTCTTGCCGCTCTCGCGCCAGATCCGCAGCATCTCCAGATTCATCTGCTCGCGCGTCAAGGCGTCGAGCGCGCCGAACGGCTCGTCCATCAGGATCAGTTTCGGGTCGTGAATGAAGGCGCGCGCGATGGCGGTGCGCTGCTGCATGCCGCCGGACAGCTCGCGCGGATATTTCTGCTCGTAGCCGGCAAGACCCACCAGATTGAGCAGATCGCGCGCCCGCTCGCGCGCGGCCTTCATCGGAAGACCGACGATCTCTGCCGGCAGCAGCACGTTGTCCAGGATGGTCCGCCATTTCAGCAGCAACGCCTGCTGGAACACCATGCCAATGTCGCGGGTCGGATCGAACGGGCTTTTGGCGTTGCCGATCTTCACCGTGCCGCCGTCGGCGTCGTGCAAGCCGGCCAAAATCTTCATCACGGTGGTCTTGCCGCAGCCGGACGGGCCGACCAGCGAGACCAGCTCACCCTCCTGCACGTCCATGGTGACGTCGGACACCGCGAGGAATTCGGCGCCGCCGCTGCGATAGACCTTGCGGACGCCGTGCAGGCTGATGAAGGGGCTTGAGCTCATGCCAGCCATTTATCCAAGTTTGCGGCCACGAACGCGTCGTCGCTGAGGTCGGAATGCTCGCGGTACACGCGCTCGATCTCGTCCTTCTGGCCGGGGCTCAGGCCCTCGTTCGGATCGAGGCACCACAGGCCCTGCATCAGGCCCTGCCGTCGCAGCACCTCATGGCAGCCGGCGATGCAGCCGTGAAAATCGTTGGCGACGTCGAAGAAAGCGCTGTTGCAATCGGTGACGCGGGCATCGAGCGCGAGCAAATCGGCCGGCACGCTGTCCTTGTGCCGTGCCGCTTTGCAGCGCTCGAACTGTTTGATCGCGCTCGCCGTCCACACCGACCAGTGGCCGAGCAGGCCGCCTTTGAAATAAGTGCGCGTGGTGACGCCGTTGTCGCGGAGGTCGAACGGCAGCATCAAATCGAGCAGGATGTGGTCATCATTGCCGGTATAGAGCGCAACGCGGTCGAGCGCGCCGGCTGCTGCGACGCCGCGTAAAACATCAAGGGTCCGGTAGCGGTTGAACGGCGCGATCTTGATCGCGATGACATTGTCGATCGAGGCAAAGCGCTGCCAGAACCGGCTCGACAGGACCACGCCGCCGACCGCCGGCTGAAGATAGAAGCCGACCAGCGGAATTTCGGCTGCGACCGCTGCGCAATGCGCGATGATCTCGTCCTCCGACGCGCCCTTCATCGCAGCGAGACTGAGGAGCCCTGCGTGATAGCCGATGTCGCGCGCGGTGCGGGCTTCAGCGGTGGCCTGCCTAGTCGGACCGGCGAGGCCCGCGACCAGCGCCAGCGGACGCTTGGTCCAGTTCGCCGCCGTCTCGGCGGCGAGCTCGAGCACGGGACGATAGAGGCCGACGTCACGGATCGCGAACTGCGTGGTGTGCACGCCGACCGCAAGGCCGCCGGAGCCGGCGTCGATGTAATAGCGCGTCAGCGCGCGCTGATGCTTTTTGTCGAGCTGGCGTTCGGCGGTGAGCGCGAGGGGATGCGCCGGCAGGACGGTGCCGTCGGCGATCAGCTTGCGGATCTCGCTGTTGATCTGGCTGTGGTGCATGATGTCCTATCCGAATTCAGGGCCGGCGACGGCGAATGGCATGTCTTCCCCTGCGGCAGTGGCGGGGCCGAACCGCATGCGCTGGAACGGCCGTTCGATGCTCCAGCCCGATGCGGTCAATGCTTCAGGGAACGCGGCGTGCGACGCGACGGCATCGAGCAGCAGCGGCCCGGTCTCCAATCGCGCGATGGCATCGACCAGGGTCAGCGCGGCTGCGGTGTCGTCGGCAAACAGCGGGCCGATATGGCGCGCGGTACGTCCGTCGCGCACCAACGCGATGGCGCCGTTCGCGGCGACGATGCGCGAGCCGGAACGCTGCGCGAAGTTGGAGAGCAGGGCGGTTCGATCGAGGCCCGTGGCGCGCCGGTCGCGCGCGCGGAGCGCGTCGAGCGTCGCGGATGAAGGTGCCTGCCCGGACGCGGATGCCGATTTCACCAGCTTGAGCCGGCGCAATTGCAGGGTCGGCGTGAACCCGAGCGGCCCATAGACGGCAGCACCGTCCGGGGTTGCGTCGAGCCAGCTCGTCAGGCCGCGTTCGCGCGCCATCGCCAGGCAGGCATCGACGAGCCGCGTGGCGAGACCGCGCCGGCGATGGCTTGCCGTCACCAGCACCATGCTGATCCAGGCGTTGTCGCCCGGGTAGGGCAGGAGCGCCGCGGTCGCGACCAGTTGCGCGCCATCACGGATGCCGAACGCGACGCCGTCGCTTAGGAAAAACCGCCAGTCGTCTTCATTCTGGTTCCAGTGCGCCTCTGTCGAGAGCGCGAGGCCCGCCGCAGCATCCTCGACGCCAAGCCGGATGATGCGCGGATCGTCAGTAGCGTCCATCGCGCACCTCGTATTTGGTGGGCTTGCCGAGGCTCGGCATGGCGCGCGACACCCAATCCGCCGTCCAGGCGATCAGCTGCTCGGTGTCGACGACCGGCAGGCCGAAAAGCTCGACTGCCTTGGACGTGTCGGTCAGCCACGCGGTCGGCTCTTCGTTTCCTGTCAGCACCGGCATACGGCCGAACCTGGCGCCGAATCTTGCTGCGAGGTCGCGCACCGCCAAAATCTCGTGGCCGCTGACATTGATCGGCGAGGTCGGCGCTGTGCAATGCGCGAGGCAGCGCAGCGCCTGGGACGATGCATCGCCCTGCCAGATGAAATTGACATGGCCGATGCTGAGGTCGATCGGCGTGCCCGTGAGCACTTTCAAGGCGATGTCGTGCAGCACGCCATAGCGCATGTCGATCGCGTAGTTGAGGCGGAACAGCCGCCCGGGCGTTCCGAACTTGCGCGAAAAATACTCGAACATGCGCTCGCGGCCCACGCAGGACTGCGCGTATTCGCCGGGTGGGTTCGGCGCCATGTCTTCGCCCGATCCTTTGCCGTCGACGGGGACGAAGGGATAGATGCAGCCGGTCGAGAACGCCACGATCCGCGACGACGGGAAGGCCTGTGCGACCAGCGCCGGCACGTGCGCATTCATCGCCCAGGTCAGCGAGAGATCGCCCTCAGCGCCGAATTTGCGGCCGGCCATGAAGACAATGTTGGGCGCCTTCGGCAGCGCCTGAATCGCGGTCTCGTCCATTAGGTCGCAATTGATAGTCTCGACGCCACGCGCGTGCAGCCAGTCCTTGACGCCGGCGTCGCTGAAGCGGGCGACGCCGATGACACGGCGATCGGGCGCTGCGGCCTTGGCAAGCCCCGCAAGCGTCGGCCCCATCTTGCCGGCGACGCCGAGGATCATGATGTCGCCGTCGACCCGGGCGAGGTCGTCGATCAATGCCTCGGTCGGCCGGCACAGGAGATCGTCGAGCGCAGCGATATCAGGGATGGTCTTCGGCAGGTTGTGGCGGGTGAGGAGCATGGTTTTGGTCCTTGATCTTCAAGTTTGTCTTGCGTCGCCGACGACGAAGATGCGTTCGAGGACGAGCACGAAGCCGTAAAGCGCGACGCCGAGCAGGGTGAGCAGCACGACGGCCATCACCATCGCGGGCGTGTCGAGCGACGACTGCACCTGGATCATGAGGTAGCCGAGCCCGCGCTCGGAGGCGATGAACTCGCCGACTATGGCGCCGGCGACCGCGAGGATGGCGCCGACCTTCATTCCGGAGAAGATGTAAGGCAGCGATCCCGGCAGCTGGATCTTGCGGAACAGCGTCCAGCGCGAGCCGCGCAGCGATTTGACGAGGTCGAGCAGATCCGGCTCGACCTCGCGCAAGCCCCGCGCGGTGGTGAGCAGGATCGGGAAGAAGCAGATGCTGAAGGCGATCAGGATGTTCGGCACGATGCCGTAGGAGAACCAGACGATGAGGAGCGGACCAAGCGCGACCTTCGGGATCATGTTCAGCGTCACGAACAGCGGCAGCAGCACGAGGCTGATCAGCGGCGCCCAGCTGAAGATGACGGCCAGCGTCACGCCGACGAAGGCGCCGAGCGCAAAGCCGCCGAGGATCTCGATCGCCGTCACCAGCGTGTTGGCGCCCCAGGCGTAGCTCGCGGTTCCCAGCGTCTGGATTGTCGCGAGCGGCGAGGGCAGGATGAACTTCGGGACGTGGAAGGCATCGACCAGCACCTGCCAGAGCACCAGCACGGCGAAGTGCACGATTAGGACGATCGCAAAGCTGCGCGTATTGCGGGCGCCGTCTCCTGTCACCGGTTACCCCCTGCTGTCAGCGGCCACCTTGCCGCTGGTCGCAAGCCTAGCCGTCCCGGAGGGAAGTTTCAACCAGTTGGTTGATTATGGCCGGAGCGAATGCAGCACGAGATCGGCGACGTGCCGGCGGCGGGCGCGGCGCGCGGCCCGGCTCGACAGGTCCTTGCCGAAGATCGCCGACAGCGTCGGCGTGTTGGAGAGATAGAAATAGCTGAGGCCCGCGATGGAGATATAGAGCTGGATCGGGTCGATCCCCTTGCGGAACATGCCGGCGCGGACGCCTTCGTGAAGGATGTGGGACACGCTCTTCACCAGCGGCGAATGCATCGCCTCCAGCCGCGTCGAGCCGCGGACGTGGCGGGCACCGCCGCGGTTCTCGTCGTTCAGAAGCACGATGAAATCGGGGTTCGTCGCGAGGTAATCGAACGAGGCCTCGATCAGTTTCCGGATCGCCTTTCCCGGCGGCAGGCCTTCGAGATTGAGCTGACGTTCCTGCTCGCGGATATCGGCGTAAACCCATTCGAGCACGGCGAGATAGAGCGCGTCCTTGTCGCCGAAATAGTGGTAGACGAGCTGCTTGTTGACACCGGCGCGCTCTGCGATCTCGTCGACGCGGGCGCCGGCAAAGCCGTGCCGGGCGAACTCCTCGCGCGCCGCGGTGAGCAGCTTCTTGCGTGTGGCGACCGGGTCGCGCCGCTGCGGCACGGTGTCGCCTGAACGTTTTGCGGGCATTTCCAACCAAACAGTTGACAAGTTGAGGGCGGCCTTGTTGCATTGGTATCCTCACGGGGGGAGAGCGACAAGCCGGTCGCGGGCAACGAGGAGAGATGCGATGAAGCGTTTGCAGGCGGCGGGCTCGGCCCTGGCGGTGGCCCTGATGCTCGGATCACCAGTCGTGCCCGCGAACGCGGGCGAGGCGGTCAATCTGATTCTGAACTGGGCGCCGACGGCCGATCACTCGCCCTATTATTACGCCAAGGCGCAAGGCTGGTACGAGAAAGCGGGCATCGATCTGACCATCGAGGTCGGCAAGGGCTCCGGCGTCTCCGCCGCCAAGGTCGGCTCCGGCGGCTCGCCCTTCGGCGTCGCCGATCTCGCCACCATGCTGGTGGCGAAGAGCAAGGGGGCTGACGCTGTTGCCGTGATGAGCGTCTACGCCAACACCGGCCAGACCTTCTACTGGTTGAAGAGCTACGGCGTGAACGGGGTGAAGGATTTTGCCGGCCACAAGATCGGCAATCCGCCCGGGGACGCCTCGCGTGTGATGTGGCCGGCCTTCGCCAAGGCTGCAGGGCTTGCGCCCGACTCCGTCGGCTTCGTCAATGTCGGGCCGACGGCGAAGATCGCCGCGCTCAAGAGCCATACGGTCGACATCATCAGCGACTTCTACAACGAGCACGATTTGAAGGTGATCGAGTTCGGAAGCGATCTCGGCTACGTCAATTGGAAGGACATCGGGCTCAACCCTTACGGCAATTCGCTGATCGTCAACGGCGGCTATCTGCAGAAGAACCCGAAGCTGGTCGAGGCGTTCGTGCGGGTCACGCAAAAGGCCTTCGCGACCTGCGTCGCCGACGCCGCGCCCTGCCTGAAGGCGCTGCTCGATCAGGTCTCCGGTCTCGACAAGGAGAACCAGGAGCGCCAGTGGGAGCGCATCAAGTCCCTGATGACGGACGAATTCACGACGACGAAGGCACTCGGCTGGATCGACGGCGAGCGGATGAAGAAGGACTACGATCTGGTCCAGACCTATCTCGGCATGGAGAAGCCGTTCGACGTCACGACGGCGTTCACGACCAAGATGCTGGACCCCGCCATCAAGATGGATGCGAGCAAGGTGAAGAAGTAGGGGGGCTGGTCGCCGCGCCGGCCCCACATTCCGCTGTCATGCCCCGGCTTGACCGGGGCATCCAGTACGCCGCAGCCTTTCGGCTGACCCGCAACCGTCTCGGAGTACTGGATCGCCCGCCTTCGCGGGCGATGACCGTTGTGCGGGGCGAGAGCGCCTGCTCAACGCCCTTGGTGCGCTTCCATGCCACGTAACCCCACGGAGAAATTAACCGGCCATTAACCATATCGGCGGCATCGTTAACCATTCAATAACAGGGGACGAGTCGGCCGCTATGGAGGCTGCAGTAAAACCTCAACGCCAAATGGTTCGCCTGCGCGGGCGCTCCTATGTGGCCTTCGTCTTCGTGCCGACGGTTCCCATCCAGGACTGGCTGCAGGAGATCGACACCACCATCGCGCGCTCGCCGGGCTTCTTCGCCGGCCGCCCCGTGGTGATCGACCTGTCCTCGGTCGATCTCAGCCAGTCCGGCATCGGCCATCTGCTCACCAGCCTTCAGGACCGCAACATCCGCGTGCTCGGGATCGAGGGCGTGGAGGAGGGCCGGTTGAACCCCATGATGCCGCCGCTGCTTTCGGGCGGGCGCAGCTGCGTGGTCGAGCCGAGTGCGCCCAAGAAGGTCGAGGCAAAGGTCGAGACCAAGCCGACCTCGCTGCTGCTCGAAAGCCCCGTGCGGTCGGGCCAGACCGTGATCTTCCCCGAGGGTGACGTCACCATTTTGGGCTCTGTCGGCTCCGGCGCCGAGGTCGTTGCCGGCGGCTCCATTCACATTTACGGCGCGCTACGCGGTCGCGCCATGGCGGGCGTGAACGGTCACACGAGCGCGCGCATCTATTGTCAGAAGATCGAGGCCGAACTGCTTGCAATCGATGGTTTTTACCAGACCGCCGACGATATCGACGCGGCCCTGCGCGGCAAGCCGGCCCAGGCCTGGCTGCAGGGCAACACCATGCGAATTACTGCGCTGAACTGACCAGAAGGAGATTTGAGAGATGGCCAAGGTACTGGTCGTGACGTCAGGCAAGGGGGGCGTCGGAAAGACCACGACGACCGCCGCACTGGGGGCTGCGCTCGCGCAGCGCGGCGAAAAGGTCGTCGTCGTCGATTTCGACGTCGGCTTGCGCAACCTCGACCTCGTGATGGGCGCCGAACGCCGCGTCGTGTTCGACCTCATCAACGTGGTGCAGGGCGTCGCAAAGCTGCCGCAGGCCCTGATCAAGGACAAGCGGCTGGAGAACCTCTGGCTGCTGCCGGCCTCGCAAACCCGCGACAAGGACGCGCTGACCGAAGAGGGCGTGGGCAAGGTCATCGACGATCTGCGCAGCCGTTTCGACTGGGTGATCTGCGACAGTCCGGCCGGCATCGAGCGCGGCGCCTCCATGGCGATGCGCTTTGCCGACGAAGCCGTGATCGTCACCAATCCCGAAGTCTCCTCGGTGCGCGATTCCGATCGCATCATCGGCATGCTCGATTCCAAGACGGTGCGGGCCGAGAAGGGCGAGCGGGTCGAGAAGCACATTCTCATCACCCGCTATGATCCCTCGCGCGCCGCGCGCGGCGAGATGCTGACCATCGAGGACATCCTCGAAATTCTTGCAACGCCCCTGCTCGGCATCATCCCGGAGAGCCAGGACGTGCTGCGCGCCTCCAACGTCGGCACGCCCGTGACGCTGTCGAACGCGGAAGGCGCACCGGCGCGGGCCTATATCGACGCGGCCCGACGGCTGTGCGGCGACACCGTGCCCATGCAGGTGCCGACCGAGCGCAAGGGCTTCATGGACCGCCTGCTGCGACGGAGGGCCGCATGAGCATGGGTCTGCTTCGGCTTCTCCGCGGCAACAAGGCCTCTGCACCCGTCGCGCGCGAGCGGTTGCAGATCCTGCTTGCCCATGAACGCGGACTGCGCGGCCAGCCCGATCTGCTCGGTGTGCTGCGTGAGGAAATTCTCGCGGTCGTCTCCAGGCACGTCACGCTGGACCCGACCAAGGTCATCGTCCGGCTCGATCGCGGCGACGAGGTCTCGACCCTCGAGGTCGATATCGAGGTGCCCAACGATTTCGAGCGCAAGCGCGCGGCGGCCGGCTAGGGACCTCGGCCGCGACGCTTCAAATTTGGGGTTGGTGAAAAGGCGGTCCGCTGGGCATAGCGGGCCGCCTTTTGCTTGCTGACGTGAACGCTACGGAACGAGGTCCGGGGCTCAATCGTTGTGAACAACCCGCGGCGGCGCGATGCACCGCGGTTTCGTCAAACGGGAGAACGCCCATGATGACCGAGGTCCAGGTCCACACCGTCGCGCGCCAGATGCTGGAACAGCATGGTTTTGCTGCGATCGCGAAGGCCGCCGAACAGGCCAGGGCTTGTGAGGGCCGCGGCGAGGCCGACGAGGCCAAAGAGTGGCGTCACATCGCGGACGCGATGAAGATCATCCGCGGTCCGCACCAGAGCTGACACTCCCCCGCGTTCAACGCTCCCCGCGGTCAGCGCCCTGCGGCGAGGTGCGATTCTGTGTCTGCGGCTGGGAGCGCTCGCCCGTCTCCTTGCAGGGGAGCGGCTCCCACGAGCCATCCGGCGCCTGCTGATAAGCGCTACACGACGAAGACGAGGTCGATTTGTCCTCGCCCTTCTGGGCATTGGAATTCTTCGCCAGCACGGGCGCAGTCAGCATCGGTGCGACGGCAAACGCGACCGCGAGAAGGACATGGTTGATCCGCATGGAGCTCCCCTGTTCGAGTTCGAAAGAGCCGCATGCTGGCGAGAAATGTGACGATTATTGGCCGAAGCAAAAATTCCGGCGCGGCGTGCTTAACGCCGCACGATCACGCTAGCCGCCCTTGCTGCGGATCAGGCCGGCGAGGTTGGTCTTCTGGGCCTCGCACCAGTTGGGCATGCCGAGGCGGCGTTGGTTGAGGTCGGTCGCCTGGGTGGCCACCGCGACCTCGGCCATCAGATCGTCGTCCTGCTTCTCGCCCATCTTGCCACCCGTGTGCATCCAGGCGATCGCCTTGCGGACCTTCTCGGTGGTGCCTTCGGGCAGCTGCATCTGCTCCGCCTTCTGCACCAGATCCTGGTAGGCGATATCGGTGCCCGGACATTCGACCTTGGCGGCGAAGGCCTGCAAGACCAACGTGACATAGGTCGAGCGTGGATGGTCGGCCGCTTGGGCGGA
Organism: Bradyrhizobium sp. 35; assembly: GCF_023073215.1. NCBI lineage: Bacteria > Pseudomonadati > Pseudomonadota > Alphaproteobacteria > Hyphomicrobiales > Nitrobacteraceae > Bradyrhizobium > Bradyrhizobium sp. 35. Next base: position 36,014 of record NZ_JADPJC010000163.1, on the reverse strand, counting down.
CGCGGCCAGCAGCAACAGGGCCGTCATCAGAAAACCAGTGCGCATCCTTGGTACCTCCCCGAATTTTCGGGAAGGCTAGCGGCTGCCGCGCCGCTCCGCAATGGGGATAGCGTGCGCCCGCGAAGCCGGCCGGCGGGTTAGCGCCGCCAGGCCGGCACCGGATCGAGCGGCGTGCGATAGACCTCTTTGTGATCGCGGTCGGTGACGCGCACAGCGCAACCCTTGCTTTGCAGCTCGGGCTTCACCTGCGACAGCTCGGTGGCCAGTTGAACGGCGCGATCGGAGGCGACCTCGATGTCTTCGAGGATGATACCGCCCTGGTTCTTGAACTCTTCACCAACCACGAGATCGAAGGAATAGTAAGGCATCCGAATTCCCCGGTGTGACGAATTGAGCTTCGGGTGGACGTTTCAACACATGACCGATGGTACCACTGAGTCGATGTTTATCGAATGAACGGCGCGCGCAATCTCTCTGCTTATGCGCAGAAATGATGTGCAGCATTCAAGCGTGTTAAGATTTTATTAAATATGTTGGCGTGATCATGAGGCATGGAATTGCAGCAGAACCGGGCTCCGGGAACCGGCAGCTGCAAGAGAAGGCCGCCGGCATAGATCCCGACGGCCTTTTCTCTTGATGGAAAACGATCGAAGCTCGCTTCCCGTAGTCATCCGGATTCAACGCATCACATCGACTCTGACAGCATCGCTGGTGCGACGCGTCGTCGCGTGACGATGGTTCAGCGCAGCGGCATTGGCGGGCGTACGACAGGTCCGTCGTCGTCGGCAACGGCTTGCGTCGTCATGGCAGCGGGCGGTGGGGCTGCGGCAGCCTGCGAGGCCGGCGGCGGCGGAGCGAGCGGCGCCGGCGAATAAGCCGGCATGTAGGTGTGCGACACGACCGGCTTCGGTTTGCGAACCGGCGGCGCCGCGGGCCGCGGCGGTAGCGCGGACATTTGCGCGCGCGGATCGACGCGCGGCTTCGTATCGGCCACCGGCTTCGGCGCGGGCGGCTTCGCCATCTCGCGTGCCATCTGCTCCTGCCCGGCCTTCAACTCGGCGATGTTGGCCTTGAGCTGCTCGATCTGTTGCGCCATCGCGGTGAGATCGCGCGTCATCGACTGCACCGATTGTACAGGATCGGGTTGTGTTGCCGGGGGCACTGCTGCTGCAACCTGGGTTGCAGGCGGAGCCGCCGATTGGTCGGCCGCTTGATCCGTTGCGACTTGATCAGTTGCGGGCTGGTCCGCAGGCGACGCGGCCTGCGCGGCGGCGACCGGTGCCGTCTGCGACGTCGAAGGCAACAGCGACGCCAAAGCCGGGGTCCATTCGGCGAGCATCTGTCTTGCGGTGTCGCCATGTTTCTCCCAGGCGACAGTGGCGGCTGCGCTTCCGCCCGCAAACAGCATCGTGACGAACGCACCGCGCAGCCACTTGCCGGCGGAAGAGCGCTTCTGCCGGCTGAGGCCATCACTGGCCGCGACGCGCACGGCGGTGTCGACCGAGGGCGCTGCCGGCTGCGGCTCCGCGACGGGACTGAACTTCGGCTCCGGATTCATTCTGGGCTTCAGCAGGAACGCCGGATCTATTTTGGGTTCCGGACGGGTCGTGATCTCAGGCGCGAGCGCGGGCGCAACGCTGAGAGGGCGCGAGGCCAGCAAAATGTCAGGCGAAATCTGCACGGCGTCGTGCGGGTCGTTGTTCGTGACCGTGTCCTTCACGATCTCATCGACGATTTGCCGAGAGTTCAGCGTCGCGAGCATCGCAGCTCCTTTGAAGCCTGGGTGTTTTGAAGCCCCAGGTGTTGAGTATTGAGGTATCGGTCGTTCGCATTGGCGCGAGCAGATCCGTTGAGGTGGGCCCATCCAAATCCCCAAATCCGATGAGGCCCAAGCACCATGACCCACGAGTCCAGCCGGGTTTGACCAAAGCAAGGCGAGGGGATGGAGACTGTGCGACGCTCTTGCGCCGTTTGTGGTGATGGAACCCGCCTCAGAAAACACGCGTAATTGTTCCACAATGCCTTGTTTTCAGCACGATTTTGGCAGCATCTGGTGTTGCTGGGGGCGCTGCTATCGCTATCGGGGCCGGCGGTGCCAAGATCCTTATTCGTTCTACTCGTCCTTGCCATGCTTCCGTTGGGCGGCTGCATGCAGACGACGCTTTCGCCATCGACGGACGCGAGCATGACGACCCGCGACCGGCAGTTGCTGGCGCATACGCCTTACGCGCAAGCAAACGTGCCCGAGCAATATCTCCGTCATATCGTCGATTATCCGCGCAAGGAGCAGCCGGGCACGATCCTGGTCGATACCGATGCGCGCTATCTCTATTTCGTGCTGCCCGAAGGCAAGGCGATCCGCTACGGCGTCGCGGTCGGCGAGGAAGCCATGGCGTTCTCCGGAGTCGCGCGGGTCGGTCGTCTAGCGGAATGGCCGGATTGGGTTCCGACGGCGGACATCCAGGCGCGGCTCGGGCCCTATCCGGCGCGGGTGCCCGGAGGCCCCGCCAATCCGCTGGGCGCGCGGGGCATCTATCTCTATGCCGGCAACAAGGACACGCTCTACCGCATCCACGGCACCAACCAGCCGGAATATATCGGGCAGGCGATCTCGTCCGGATGCATCCGGATGCGCAACGAGGACGTGATCGATCTCTATGACCGGGTGAAGCTCAACTCAATGGTCGTGGTGCTGCCGCCCGGACAGAACGCGCAAGTCGAGGCGCGGCCCAGCTGGCGCGGGTGAGGTCGCCCTAGTTCTCGGGACGGGCGACGCGCCATTGCAGCGTCGTGGCATTGCCATTGGCCTCGCCCGGCGCCTTGTCGGCCGGCGAGGTGTAGAGCGGACGATAGCGATAGGCCCACATCTTGCTGCCGTCGTTACGGTTGATCACGGTGAAGTCGCCGACCGCTTTGGCATCGGCCGTTGCGGGCAGCGGCACCCAGCTCTCGACGCATTTCCCGTTGCAGTTCGACGTCTTGCCGGTGGTATCGCGCTCGTAATAGTAGAGCGTCATGCCGTTGAGGTCCACGAGTGTGGGGCCCTGCTTGGTCAGGATGACTTTCGCCGGTGAGGTCGCGGGCTTCGGCGGCGGAGGGGCATCGCCGCCGCCATGGCCATTCGCGAGCGCCGGAGCGGTCGAGAGCGCGATCGCCGCCGCCGCAATGAGGAACCTGAACATCCGAAACTCCAGACCGGCAAAGTTAATCGCGCGTTAAACGCCGAATGCCGTCGACCGTAACAGCCGAAGGTTAGTTCCTGGTTTCGCGATACTGCGACAATGAGGGGTAGAATTACGGGGCTTTCTGTCTTGGCACGTTTTCTTGACGCGAAGCGGTATCCACCTCGCTCGAAAACGCTCTATGCCTGCACTCCGCGCAGCGGGGCGCGGCTGAGTTCGTTGCCGGCGGCGATCGCCTTGTGCAGGAGGCGCATCAGATCATCACCTTCCTTCGCGCTGAGGCCACGCAGCATGATGCGTTGCGCGGATTCGACGGCCGGCGTGATCTTGCGCAGCGTGCGGCGGCCTTCGTCGGTGATCTCGAGCTCGCGGGCACGGCGGTCGCGGCGCGAGGCGCGGCGCTCCGCGAGCCCCTTCTGCACGAGCCGGTCGATCACGCCGGTGATGGTGGTGCGGTCGTAGGCGATCAATCCTGCGAGCGTCACCTGGTCGAGCCCCGGATTGGCCTTGATGGTCGCGAGCGCGGCGTATTGCACCGGCGTGAGGTCGAAGCCGGCATCCCCGACCTCGGCCAAAAACACCGCGACCGCGATCTGCTGGAATCGGCGCGCCAGATGTCCGGGCATGTCGTTGTTGTCTTTCACCGAATTTCTCCGTTGGGGCGGGACGGCCGGGATCGTTGACAAGTATACTGATAGTCAGCATACTGATCAATATCCAACCGGAACATCGGCGGGAGAGGTGCTCATGCAATTCCATCTCAATGGATTTCAGCCGGGCGACCCTGAAATCGCCGATCCCGCCGCGCGCATTCAGCCTTCTGGCGCAACGGGCGCCGTGCCTGAAGAGGTCGATGTCCTCATCGTCGGCTGTGGCCCTGCGGGCCTGACGCTCGCGGGCCAGCTTGCGCAGTTTGCCGACATCAAGACCTGCATCGTCGAGCAGAAACCGGACCGCTTGCTGGTCGGGCAGGCCGACGGCATCGCATGCCGCACCATGGAGATGTTCCACGCCTTCGGATTCAGCGAGCGCGTCCTCAAGGAAGCCTGCTGGGTGAACGAGACGACATTCTGGAAGCCGGACGAGCGGGTGCCGGAACATATCGTCCGTAGCGGCCGGGTGCAGGACGTCGAGGACGGCTTGTCGGAATTCCCGCACGTCATTCTCAACCAGGCGCGCATCCATGACGGTTTTCTCGACGTCATGCGCAAGGCGCCGGGCAGGCTCGAGCCCCATTACAGCCGGCGCCTGCTCGACCTTCAGGTCGATCCGGCCGCGGGTCCCGCCGACCATGCCGTGACGGCGCGGCTCGAACGGGTCGATGGCAGGAACGAGGGCAAGATCGAGACGATCAAGGCGCGCTACGTCGTCGGCTGCGACGGCGCCCGCAGCACAGTGCGCAAATCGATCGGTCGCGAGTTGCTCGGCGATTCCGCCAATCATGCCTGGGGCGTGATGGACGTGCTGGCGGTGACCGATTTTCCGGACATCCGCTTCAAGGCTCTGATCCAGTCGGCAAAGGACGGCAGCCTGCTGATCATTCCGCGCGAGGGCGGCTACATGGTGCGCCTCTATGTCGAGCTCGCCAAGCTCGACATCGGCGAGCGCGTCGCCAATCGCAACATCACCGCCGATGACGTGATCGCGAAGGCGCAGCGGATCCTGAAGCCGCATACGCTCGATGTGAAGGAGATCGCGTGGTGGTCGGTGTACGAGATCGGCCAGCGCCTGACCGACAAGTTCGACGACGTGCCGGAGACCGAGACCGCTACGCGGCTGCCGCGGATCTTCATCGCCGGCGATGCCTGCCACACCCACAGCCCGAAGGCGGGGCAGGGCATGAACGTCTCGATGCAGGACGCTTTCAATCTCGGCTGGAAGCTCGCTGCCGTTTTGCGGAAGCAGTCTGCGCCGAGCCTGCTGCATTCCTATTCGGCCGAGCGCCAGGCGGTTGCCAAAGAGCTGATCGATTTCGACCGGGAATGGGCGGGGATTCTTGCGTCCGCCGCCAAGGCCGGCGGCGCCGACGCCGCCAGGACGCAGGACTATTTCGTGAGGCACGGTCGCTACACCGCCGGCACGGCGACGCATTACCGCCCGTCGGTTCTGACGGGAGCGACGTCCCACCAGCATCTCGCGCAAGGCCTCGTCATCGGCACGCGATTTCATTCCGCACCGGTGATCCGGCTTGCGGATGCCAAGCCGGTGCATCTCGGTCACGCTGCGCAGGCGGATGGCCGCTTCCGCATCTACGCTTTCTCCGGCGCTGAGGATCCTGCAGCAACCGGATCGGCCGTTCGCGCCTTGTGCAATTTTCTCTCCGATGCGCGGGAGTCGCCGGTCCGGCGTTACACCCCCGCGGTCGCCGACATCGATAGCGTGATCGACCTGCGGGCGGTCTTCCAGCAGGATCATCGCGAGCTCGCTCTCGAGGCGATGCCTGCGCTGCTGCTGCCGCGCAAGGGCCGCTACGGCCTGATCGACTACGAGAAGATGTTCTGTCCGGACCTCAAGAATGGTCAGGACGTTTTCACCATGCGCGGCATTGACCGCAAGGCGGGCTGCATGGTCGTGGTGCGGCCGGATCAGTATGTCGCGACCGTGCTGCCGCTCGATGATTTTGCTGCGCTTGCTGCGTACTTCGACGGCTTCATGCTGCAAGTGAACTGACGGGCCGGCGGCGCACACGTAGGCTCTCTCTGCGCGCGGTGTCGATGAACGGCGAATGAATATTGAACCGCGCGCGGCATCCGTCTCGATCTTTTGGCGGATGAGACCTTCGTACGCGGAACGCCCGTTCCGCTAGCGCGTTCCGACTCGAAAGAGGAGGACTACGCCATGAAATTCCGAAGCGTGTTGTTAGCCGCATTGCTGCTCGCCCCGACGGCCGCGCTGGCCGCACCGGGCATGGTCACCGTCTCGACCGGCCTGCGCGCCGGGCCGGGTTCGGGCTTTCCCCTGGTCGATCGCATCCCCGAGGGCGCCCGCGTCGACATCCATGGTTGCCTGCGCGGCAACGCCTGGTGCGACGTGAGCTTCTCGGATGACCGTGGCTGGGTGTCGTCGCAATATCTCGAATATCTCTATCGCAATCACTACGTCTATCTCCCTGACTATGTCGACGAGGTCGACGTGCCGATCGTCCCCTTCGTGCTGACCTCGTACTGGTCGAGCTATTATCAGGGGCGGCCCTGGTATCGGCGGCATGCTCACTGGAATAGCTACTGGACTTCGCATCAGCGCGACGCGACGCGGATGACGATCGATCCACGCGCGGCTCGCATCGGCCGCGCGGCAACGCGCGATGCGGCGGTCGCACTCGGGCGCAACGGCGCGAATGCCAAGGAAAGTGTCAAGGGCGCGGCCGCGGTCTCCGGCCGTGATGCCGCAACTTCACGGCACGACGCCGCCATCGCCAGGCACGAGACTCCGGTGACGACGGACCGGAGCCGTGCGGGACGAGCTGACCCCATCGCGCATGAGCGGACCAATCTGCAGAGCCGCAATCCGCGGGACGCTCAGGCCCGCATCATGCACGAGCAGGCCGCACACCGCGCGGCTCTGCGTGCGCAGCCGATGGCGCGCCCACATGAGGCGCCGCGCGTATCAGCCGCTCCCGCAAGCCGGCCCGCGATGCCGCATGTGGCTCAGCCGAACGTCGGCCACGGTTCGCCGATGAACGCTCATGCCCAAATGCCTGCGCCGCGCGCGGCTGCGCCTGCGATGCCTCACGGCGGTGGCGGCGGCGCACCTCACATCAACGCCGCGCCGCACGGCGGCGGTGCCCCGGCCGGCGGTCCCGGTGGCGGGCACCAAAAGCACTAAAGTTGCCAACGAAAGCCCGGCCCTCGCGCCGGGCTTTCTGTTTGGGCCGGAACGGGTTCCCTGCCCATACAATTTAAGAAGCTTCTTCGCGGGCAGATTTCATCGATCGTAATATGTCTACTCAAAGCTGTAAGCATTCCACTCGGGGCAGCGGGGCACGGGAGGATGACGACGATGAGACAGAACCAGGCGGAGACGCGCCGCCACAATGTCGCCAAGCGGTCGATGACCAAGGAAGCCAAGCAGCTGTCCGGCCTGATTGCCGGATTGCGCCAATCTCTCGAGGTGATTCAAAAGGAGCGATCGAGCACCAAACTCTCCGGCGCCGAGATGGGCCTTCTCGACGAACGCCGCAACAATTTGTTGCTGACCATCGCAGCTCTCGACGACCGCCTCTCGGCGGTGCAGGGGCTGATCGATCTTGGCCGTCCCCATATCATTCGCGTCCACTGATCGGAGCGCTGACCTGATGCTATCGGCTTCGTCGCGGCGGCGACGGAACCGGGCTCAGCTGTCTGCTCCGCGTGGCATAGGATTGGCGTAGCACTGGGCGGACTGCCCGGAGGCGGTCGCGGCGCACTGCGCGATCGTCGCAAAACTGCAATCGATGCTGCGGCCGTCGATCGTGTAGATCTCGATGCAGACGGGATGGCGCGGATCGTAGGTCTGGGCGGCTGTCGGCGGCACGCCGAGCAGGCCCGCACCAAACAAGCCCGCGACAAGCAGAATCGCATTGATGAAGCGGCGCACGATCGATCTCCTTCGCTCAGCCGGAACAAAGCACAATGCTGCCGCGGATGGCACCAAATTGCCACGCTCCCGGCGAATTGCCGCCAAAGCCCGCTGCCACGACGAGAGCAGGTGCAGGGGCAACGCAAGGGGATGCGCATTGGCCTACAAGATGGTCGCAGAACGCGACAACGAGAAGTGCAGTTTTGCCCGCGAGAGCCGTTTGCTCATCGTGGCGAAGGCGAAGGTTTGGGCGAGCGAGGGGTGGAAGGTCGTCATCACCGACCAGGACGGCAAGGCCTACGCGCCGCCCGACTTCGATCAGCTATTGGCGGCCTGACCGCAAGACCGGGCAGGACGACATTGATCTCGTACTTTCGACCGGGGCGCGATCTGATCGCGCCCCTGATGACTCTTCCAACGATGACTCTTGCAGCCGCGGCCGTTCTGACGGCGACATTTGCCGCCGCGCAAAATCTCGATGCCGGCAAGTCGCCGCAAAAGCTCTTCGCCGATGGTTGCACGACGTGCCATCGCAGCCCCCGCGGCCTTGCCAAAGGGCGCTTCAATCTGACGCTGTCCTGGTTCCTGAAGGACCATTACGCAACCAGTTCGGATACAGCCAAGGCACTTGCCGCCTATCTGGAATCGGTCGATGCGGCGCCGCCGCGAGTTGCGGCCAAGCCTGGCGCGAAGCGATCCAGGCCGCATCCTCCCAAGCCGTCGCAAAGCCAATAGCGTGAGCCGGCTGCGAGACGGCGTCGCGAAGCTGAAGGCCTTGCCGGCATCAATGCACCGTGGCCGCCGAGAACAGGTTGATGACCACCACTCCGGACACGATCAGCGCGATGCCGACGAAGGCGGCAGCGACATTGCCGGGTCCAACTATCACGCGTCAGTGACGAACCTGCGACACGGCGGAGCGCAGCACGAAACCGCCGCGCGATGGTTCGCGCGGCGGCTCATTGGTGTCGCGCCGATTCGACGTGGCGTTAGTTGATCCGCACGGAGAGTTCGACGTCCTCGGCAAAGGCCGTGGACATGTAGCCGCTTCCGGGGCTGCGCATGCGCGCCAGATAGTCGGGGCTGTCGTCGGCGTTGTCGGCGACGATGATCGCGCCCGGCCGGAGATGGCCTTCGACCAGATCCAGGATATCGGGGTAGAGCGCCTTGGCGCCGTCGAGCAGCACGAGATCGATCGTGTCGGGCAGGTCGACTTGAAGCATCTTCAGCGCGTCGCCTTCGCGGATTTCGACGAGGTCCAGCAGCCCGCCGGCCGCGAGGTTCTCGCGCGCCCGGGCCACCTTGGACGGTTCGAATTCGCTGGTGATGAGGCGGCCGCCGCCATTGTCGCGTAAGCCCGCGGCAAGGTGCAGGGTCGAGATGCCGAACGAGGTGCCGAACTCGACGATCGCTTTGGCGCGGGAGCTGCGTGCGAGCATGTAAAGCAGTTGACCGGTCTCGCGGGAGACCGCGAGCGGTGCGTCCTTCAGCCGCCCGTAGAGGTCGCGGTAAGCGGTCTTGCTCCGCATCATCCGTGCGCGGTCGGCGTCGGTCACATCGGCGAAGGCGGCTCGCATCGCGCCGCGCGCCGCTTCGTCCTGGTCGAACAGACGATCGAGCAGTGGCGCAAGTGATGTGATGGTCGGGGTGGTCATGTGTAGTCTCCAGATGTCGCCGTGCTGCGAGTGCTTGCGTGAGAATTGAAATACGACTAATTCGTCGCATTCGCTATTCGCGTTGCCCGAGGGTGCCATGGCAGATCGCCGAAGCCATTCAGTTTCCTCACGAAAACAGCCACAGCAGGCCCGCTCGAACGAGCTGGTGGCGGCCATTCTGGACGCGGCTGTTCAGGTCTTGGCCAAGGAGGGGGCGCAGCGTTTCACGACGGCGCGAGTGGCCGAGCGGGCCGGGGTGAGCGTCGGGTCGCTCTATCAATATTTTCCGAACAAGGCGTCGATCCTGTTCCGCCTCCAGAGCGACGAGTGGCGGCGCACGAGCGAGCTCCTGCGCGGCATCCTGGCGGACCGGGCGAAACCGCCACTGGTACGGCTGCGCGCGCTCGTCCACGCCTTCATTCGTTCCGAGTGCGAGGAGGCTGCGATCCGCACGGCGCTCAGCGACGCCGCGCCGCTCTATCGCGATGCGCCCGAAGCACACGACGCGCGGGCCGCCGGTAAGGGCATCGTCGCGGCCTTCATGCGGGAGGCCCTGCCCAGGGCGCCGGATGCGACGCGGGCGCTTGCCGGCGAGTTGATCAAGACGACGCTGAGCGAGGTTGGCAAGCAGTTCTCGGAGACACCGCGCAACGAGGCGGAGATCGCGCGTCACGCCGACGCAATGGCCGACATGTTCTGCGCCTATATCGATGAGCTGGCACGACTCCGGGATCATTCCTGACATCCGCGTTTGCGGGCCAATACCCCTTCTGACTTGACTGGATCATGAGTTAGCCTCGGTTTGTCCTTCAGCCAGTCAACGAGCGCCTCGCCATGCATGTCCTCCGCCCCCAATTCCGCATCGAGGAGCAGCAAGCGCTGGAATTCGCAAGCCAGCGCGGCTTCGGCACGATCGTCGCGGCGGATGAGCGCGGTCCACGCGCCTCGCATGTGCCCTTCGTGCTGGAGCAGCGCGACGGGCACACGATCGTGCAAATCCATTTCACCGCCAGGAATCCGCTCGTCCCGCTCGCGGATGGTGCGGGGCGCTTTCTGCTGATCGTTGCCGGCGACGACGCCTACATCTCCAATGACTGGTATTCTTCGCGCGACAACGTCTCGACCTGGCTTTACGAGGCCGTGCACCTGTCCGGCGTAGCGCATCTGCGCGGGCTTGACGAGAACCGCAGGCACGGCGATGCACTACTCGCGGTCTCGGAAGCGCGCTTGCCAAAAAAACCTTGGGACCTCGCACAGATGGAGCCCGGCAAGCGCGAGAGCATGCTGGCTGCGATCCGCGTCGTCGATCTCGTGGTGGATACCGTCGAGGGGCAGGCCAAGCTCAATCAGCACAAGAGCGATGTGGACCACGTCGCGGTCGCCGGCCGGCTTGCGCGGTCGGAGGAGAGCGGGCATCGGCGGCTGGCGCGGAAGATGCAAGCGCTGCGGCCGGGACTTGGATATGAGTTTTCGTGATCCGGGCGACCCTTCTCTCGCTAGACAATTACTCCTACGGACCTCCCTCATGCTCGTCATCTCCATTCAAAGCCAGGTGGTCCACGGCCATGTCGGCAACAGCGCCGCCGCCTATGCGATGCAGGCGGAAGGGGTGAATGTCGCGGCCGTGCCGACAACGCTGCTGTCGAACCATCCGCGCTATCCGACCTTGCGCGGGCGGGTGCTGGAGACAGAGCTCGTTTCAGATCTGCTGAGAGGCGTCGAAGAGCGCGATCTCGTCGACGAGGCTGCGGTCCTCGTTACCGGCTATCTCGGTTCGCCCAGCAATGCCGCTGTCATTGCCGATTTCGTCGAGCGGGCGCTGACCCGCAATTCGAAGCTGGTCTATCTCTGCGACCCCGTGATCGGCGATGACGGCCGGGTTTATGTCGCCGACGGCATCCTGGACGTGGTCCGGCACCGGCTGCTGCCCGCCGCCAATCTGACCACGCCGAACCAGTTCGAGCTCGGGCTGCTCGCAGGCCTCGACATCGCGGATGCGCAGGGCCTGCGCGCGGCGTGCGCGGCGCTGGCCGGGACTGGGCGCATCGACGTGGTCGCCACCGGTTGCACGCTCACTGATACGGCGGAAGGGCAGGTGGAAACGATTCTGTGCGCCGGCGGTCAGTTGTCGCGCTTTGCGACGCCGCGCCTTCCGATCCGCCCCTCAGGCACCGGCGATCTTCTCACCGGCCTGATCGCGGCGCATCTGGCTAAGGGCACAGCGACCGAGGCGGCGGTGCGGCTCGCAGTCGAAACCATCTATGCGGTGCTGGTGCGCACGCAGGAAGCAGGCACCGCGGAGATGCGGCTTGTGCCGTTGCCGACGCCGCGACGATAAGCCGTCAAACTCAGGTCGCGCGCTTCGTGGCTGATTGCGCTGATTTCTGCGGCTTCGCGGGGACCTTCTGCTCGCGCGTCGCCTGTGCCTTCGCCTTCGGCGGCTTTGCGCTTGCCACGGCCCGCGCTTTTCTCGGCTTGACGTTGGCTTCCTTGCGGTCCGACGTGCCTCGGCGCGAGACGTATTCCGTACCATCGACCGGGCCGACATGCGGGGGATCGCGGCCGAGATAGGGGCGGCCGATGCCGAGCGCCTTGCCATTGGCGTCGACCCACTTCCACAGCACCTCGGTCGAGACCCAGCGCTGCGCGCGGTTGTCGCCCTTGGTGCTGACGATGTCGGCCGCCATGCCGTGCCCGTAGCCGCCGCGCGTGCTGCCGCCGTGATAGGAACGGTCGGAGGCGGCCTTCAGGCCACTCGCGATCGACTGGCGATAGTCGTCGCGGAACGCGCTGGTGATGCCCGGCGAAAGCCCGGCAGCCTCAGCCGCGAGCAGTGTGCGAAACAGCTTTTTCTTGAAACTCTTGTCCATGCCGCCGATGACGTAGTCCATCATCGACATGCCGGCGCGGTCGGCCGCCTTCGGATCCTTCCAGCCAAAGTCCTCGTCAACCAGCTTCGTGAAGCTGCGCATCACTGTGACCATCTTGCCCTTGCGCTTGACGGTGACGGCCCGGCGATCTGTGACCTTGATCGAGTCTTCCTTGGCCGTGCGCTGGTAGAGCGCCCAGAGATAGCGGTCGATGCAGGCTTCCATCACGTAGCATTCGTCGAGGACCGCGGTCGTGTCCGCAGACGGCGAGGCCTTGCTCGCCACGGGCGCGGGGCCGGTCGCGATTGTCGCGGGCGACAGCGCCTCCGTCGTCACGATCTCAGTGGGATCGGCGGATGCGAGCTTTACCAAGGGCTCCGGCGCCGGAGCCGGAGCAACCTCGCTGGCGACTGGTGTCGGGTCAGGCGACATCTGCGGCGCGAGCGGCGCTTCGGTCGGCAAGATCAGCACTGGGTCGGCCGAGGCGAGCTTGATGGCCGGAGCTGGCGCCTCGGGCGCTGCCGCTTCAGCATTGACCAATTCTGGTGTCGCAGCGATAGCGGCCGCGATATCGGAGGTCAGGGCAACGCCGTCCTCGATGGCCGCAGCGTGCGGGATGTCGGCGAGGTCAAGTCGGCTGAGATCCTTCGCGCGCGAGACGGCGGAAGCATTGGCGCCGCTGTTCTCGATGAGGGCCGGGGCATAGGCGGACAGAGAGAGCGCCAGCCAGCCGGCGAGAACCGCCGAGGGGCAGGAGACCGCCACCAGAAGAGACCGCCGATCATTCATGATCCCTGCCTCCAAACGGTTCTGTTGAACCTCGTCTTCTCCGAATAGTCTGACCAGACAGTCTTGGCCAAACAGTCTTGCACGAAAAGGCACGCCGCGCGTCGATTGTTCTGGGGAGGGTGTGGCGGCGCAATGGCGCAATTCGGCGAAAGCGGGCTTTTCGAGCAGGTGTTGCGCGGCGGCAACGCGGTTCCATTGCGGTTCCAGGGGCGCTTGCTCGCCAGCGTTGTGCAAAAATTCGATAAGGCGAATATTTTGGCGCGGGCCGCGTGGCGGTGTTTCGCAGGCACGTTGGGCAACCTTGTAACGGCTAGCGCGTTAGGCGCGCATGACGCATTCCTCGCTTCGTCCGATGGACGCCTTCGATCCCACCGAGCCCGCCATCCTGCACGACCAACTCTCCGATACGATCATCACCTGGACTGCTGAGCAGGCCGACGATTTCAGGCGTGCCAGCCGGCCGGGCCAAGACGGAACCGTGATCTGGAAAGCCTACGTTTTCGACGGCTGGGGCCACGTGCTCGGCGGCTGACCGCCGCTCATTAGGGTGTCATTTCGCGCCGGGGCGGTGATTTTGCCAAGACATCGCGCGCATTAAACATATTGCCATGCACCCGGTGCGTTGTTGCATTGCAACAGCACATGTCGCAATGCAGCAAAATGCGCTTAAATGTGCTCCGAATCTTCCACTGAAGGAGCATCACCCATGAACAAGAAGACTCTGTCAATCGCCGCCGCCATCCTGACGATCGCGGGCAGCACCGCGGCTTTCGCCGCCGAACTGCCGACTTATGAGGCCAACGGCTTTCCGGTTTCCCCGATGCAGGTGCGCGTGCTCGGTGCCGCGCATGTCGAGCAGCAGGCCTCGGCGCCCACCAACGTTGCTTCGGTCCACCAGGCCCGCGTTCTGTCGCCGCGCAAGGTGAAGACCGCTGATGTCACGACGGGTAGCGCCCGCTGATCTGGGGGCGCCACAAGCCAACGTCAAGCCAATGTGATGCAGGCTCGCTTTCTCCGAGTCTGCCCGGACCGCGTTCCCTTTCGGGAGCGCGGTCTTTTTTTGGCGCAGCGAGTCATGATCACGTGCCGGTTGTGTACGGCCGTTCAAAGCGAGTGTGATCTCTTTAATAGTTGCTTTCTGGATCGCGGCGCTTGATGCGGGCGCCGCATATTGAGCAGCCAAGAATCATTTTCATAATGGAGTAGTCATGCCCGTTGCACAGAAAGCCGCTGTTGCAAGCGTCTCGCCCCGCGCGTTCATTCTCAAGCATCTCGCGTTGTTCGCAGCCGCCGCGCTGTTCGTGTTCGTGCTCAGCCTGACGTATGGGCTCGATCTCAGCACGGGATTTTTCTGAGCGAAGGCGCGCTGGCGTCTCTCGCTTGCGTGCCAGCCTTGCAGGCACATGGGTTGAGCGACGGCCTCTGTCGGCGTACCGCTTTGTCCCATGGATCAGCGGACGAGCGGCGCTGACGCTCGCATTCGGAAGAACGATCAAGTGCCGGCGCTTGTCGGCGTGCTCTGCGGCCTCGCCGCGGCGCTGTTCTGGGCACTCGGCTTTGCCGGCACGCGGCATGGCCTCAAGCTCGGCTTCACGCCGGTCGATCTGCTCGTGCATCGCTATGTCTGGTCCGGCATCGCGTTCCTGCCGCTGGTGATACGCGGCGGAATCTCCGATCTCTGCGGCATCGGCTGGGGCAGGGGCCTTGCGCTGATGGTGCTCGGCGGCCCGGTGATGTCGCTGATCTCCTACACTGGATTCCTGTTCGTGCCGCTCGGCCATGGCAGCGTGATCCAGCCGTCCTGCGCGACGCTCGGCGGCCTGCTGCTAGCGGCCCTGTTCCTGAAGGAACATGTCTCCGCGTCGCGCATCGCCGGCGCCTTTGTCATCGTCGGCGGACTTGGCGTAATCGGCGCGGAATCGATCGGCCATATCGGGGCCGACGGCGTGCTGGGCGATCTGACCTTCGTGCTGACCGGATTGATGTTCGCAGGTTTCGGCGCGCTGGTGCGCTACTGGCGTGTCTCCGCCGTGTCGGCTGCGCTCGTCATCAATGTGCTGTCACTGTTGCTGCTGCCGATCTACCTCATGACCGGCGGACTCGCGCGGATCGCGGCGATCGGGTTCAGTGAGAACGCTATCCAGGCGCTGGCACAGGGCGTGCTCGCCGGCCCGGCTGCGCTTTATCTGTTCGCCGTCTCGGTCCAACGCCTCGGCGTCGCCCGCGCCGCCGTTGTGCCCGCCTGCGTGCCCGCGCTGACGGTGCTCACCGGCTGGCTCCTGCTCGGCGAGCCGCCGACACTATTGCAGACGGCGGGATTGGTGACGGTGCTGTGCGGATTCTATCTGGCGCAGAGACAGCGATAGATCGCAGCCTCCAGACGGCGCTTACCACTCGATGGTGGTAAACTTGACGCCGCGGCAGGTCAGCTCCCGCCCCAGCCGTTCGGCGCGCTCGCTGGCGGATTTGCCCTGGCGAGTCCGGGGCCTCGGCTACGCCTTCCTCACGAACTCCGATTTCAGGTTCATCGCGCCGATGCCGTCGATCTTGCAGGCGATGTTGTGGCCGTCGGTGGCGTCCTGCAGGCGGATGTTGCGGACCTTGGTGCCACCCTTGACCACGGAGGAGGAGCCCTTGACCTTGAGATCCTTCATCACGATGACGCTGTCGCCGTCGGCGAGCGCATTGCCGTTGGCATCGCGCACGCCGGCCTCTTGCGCGGCGTCCGCGACGGCCTCTGCCGTGCCGCTCCATTCATGGCCGCATTCCGGGCAGACCCAGAGGCCGCGATCCTGATAGGCGTGCTCGGAGTTGCAGGTCGGGCATTTCATCGCGTCGGTCATTATTCGCCTCGTCGCCCGTCACGGGCGCGCCGCACGCTGTCCGTCGGATAAAGATGGATTGGGAGCAAATCCTTTACCATGGCTTTCAGTCCTGGTCGAACCCTTGGAAATTTAGGAGTTCAGGAAAAACTCTGCGGTATCGAGGTCCGGAAGTTGCGGCTGCGACGTCGCCGCGCAAGGAGCGTCCCGTCATGAGCGAGCACCGCGCCGCCGTCAGACATCACATTTTGCGGACCGGCATTGTCGAGTTCGACAACGGCACCGGCAAGGTCATCAGCGCGCCCTGCACGATCCGCGATGTCTCCGGCACCGGCGCGCGCCTCGGCCTCAACGCCTCGCTCTGGGTCGCCGAGCAGTTCACGCTGGTCTTCAGCAGCGGACTGCGCAAGGACTGCCGGGTCGCCTGGCGCAAGGGGAGGCTGATCGGCAGCGCGTTCGCGGACGGCTATGCCAGCGCGGACGAGCAGGCCGTGATGATGACCGCGGACGAGCAGTCCCGGCACCGGCTCGGGATCGGTGCGCGCGTGAGAAGCGCGCGCGAGAGGCGCGGCTACACGCAAACGCAGCTCGCAGAGCTGATCGGCGCCACGCCGGTCTTCGTGTCGCTGGCCGAGCAGGGTGAGGCGGACATTCCGCTCTACCAGCTCATGCACATCGCCGATCTCCTGATGGTCGGCCTCGACGGGCTCGTCGCGGGGGCGGCGCCTGAGGATGTCGACGCAGCGTAGGTGGCGAGCCGTCAAAACAAAACCTCGAAAACAACCCCATGCACAGTAGAAATCTCAAGGGATTTCAGCGTGTTGGAAATCCGAAAACGTTGGTATTGGGCCTCCGCGCCCGTATCGACTTCGGCGATACCGAATCGAATTTGACTCGTCGGGCAAAACAGGGGCAGTATGGCATGATGGCGCCGCTGGAAGCTGGTGGCTTGCCAGCTGCGGAGCGACATGCCGAAAAAAGAAAAACCAAAAAGAAAACTCAAGACCTACCAGACCTCGCTCGGTTTCTACGACCAGGCGATCGCCGCGCCCTCGATGAAGGCAGCACTGGACGCCTGGGGCGCCAGGTCCAATCTGTTCCATCAGGGCGCCGCGAAGGAGACCGACGACCCCGACATCGTCGCGGCAACGATGGAGAAGCCGGGCGTGGTGCTCCGGCGTCCGGTCGGCTCGGACGGCCCGTTCACCGAGCATTCCGAGTTGCCGACCGATCTCGCTGACGACGAGGCCAAGCCAAAAAAGCCCAAAGCGAAGTCCAAGCCGAGAAAGCTTCCGGCGAAGGCTGCAAAGCAACCATCCCGCAAGGTCGACGATCAACAGGCGCGCAAGGCCGCCGCGGCGTTCGAGAAGGAAGAGCGGCGGCGGGAAGCCGAGCGCCGCAAGGAGGAGGCCGCTCGCGCCAAGGAGCGCGCGCGCCGCGACAAGGCAGTCGCGAACGCGCAGGCGGCGCTGGACGACGCGAGGCGGCAGCACGAATCGCGGGCGGAGGCGATCGAAGCTGAGCGCGCGGCGCTCGAGGAGCGTGCCGAGACGGAGCAGAGCCGGTGGGACAAGCAGAGGATGAAGCTGACGGAGGCGGTGCGGCGCGCGCGGGAGTAGGGGCCGCGGTCGACAGTCTGGATTGCTCCGCTCCGCTCGCAATGACGGCGGGGCGGCCGGCATCGGTCATTCCGGCAAAGCTTGATCGCAAATTCGCTTGCCTTGCTTGACGTCCTTTTGCACTCTTGGGGGAAGGAGACCAACGCATGAAGATCATGACTGTCGCGTGTGCGCTCGGAACCGCCCTGGTGTTGTGCAATCTCGGGATATCGGATGCCGAAGCCCGGGCGCGGAAGGCGCGAGTGGTGGATGAACAACGGCTGAGGGTGGATGTCCCCGTGCTCCGGCCGACGCCGTGGGATTACAATATCGTTCCACGCTATCGTTATCGCCCGGAAGACGACCGGGTCGATCCCTACGGCCCGCCCTTGGTATCGTCATATGTCCGCTACGAGGGATGGCGCTGGCCGTACTGGTGGTGAAGGCCACCGACGGACGCGGAATTGATTGGCTCCTGTAGCCCGGATGAGCGAAGCGATATCCGGGACGTTGCCGCAGCATTCCCGGATGTCGCTTCGCTCATCCGGGCTACGCTCCTTTGCTAGTCGCCGTCCTCCGCGGCGAGCCGCACAAACTGCCGCTTCATCGCGTTGACCCTGGCGACATAGCTCGCGACGAGGTGATCGCCGCAGCGTTCGTCGGCGGCCATTTGAAACTTGCGGCGTGCGAAGGCCGTTGCGGGGCCTGCGCCGCAGAGATGGATGAAGGCGGCGAGATCCTGCCTCTCGCGTGCACTCGCCTTCACATCGCCCGCGCGGGCGAGAACATCGGCGAGATTGCGGTCGAGATACACCGATGCCAGCTCGATGGCGCGGCTCGGAATCGCGCGGCTATAGAGGAAGGTCGAGCCGCAGCCGGCCTCCGTGACCGCGTTGCCACGAACGCAGAACCGCGCGGCGTCAGCAAAGGCTGCGTCCAGCATCTGGAAGAGGCCGACGGCGCTCGATGCGGGCCGATAGATCGCGAGCGGATTGAAGCTCCATCGCCAGCGCCAGTAGGTGCGCGCGAGCGGATTGCCCGATGTCTCGACCTGCGCCAGCGCGGCCAGCAATTCCGGCGTGATCGTCGCGGTGGAATGCTTGCGGAACAGCGGCCCGTATTGCCGCCACGTGTCCGATGGCTCCTTGTCGAGCGCATGGCCGACTAGGACGAACAGCTCGGTCGGCTTGCGCACCGTTTGATAGGCGATGTTCACGAGGACGAGGACCGCAAGCAGCATCGCCGCGCCGCCCGCGATCCGAACCATCCGCGGTGCGCGGGCGAAGGTCTTTCGCATCGATCGCGCGCTACGCCGGAGCTTGCGAAGGCGAGGGAGGGGGCGCTTGCTTTGTCCTGGCATCGGTCTACTGGGAGTGCATTGCGGAGGCTTTGTACCTGGTTAACGCTGTCACCAGGCCTTGAAATCCGGTTTCTTTTTCCTCTGGTCGCCTGTTTTCAAGTCGCCGCTCCGTACTCCCACGGCAGCTCGAATCCTTGATGGAAATAACCCGAGGTTGTACTGTGCGCCGCAGCAGGGTTAATTTTGTGTGAATGGATCGGCTGGAATGACCGTAATCGAAAGCGTGGTGCCGGCGGAAGCTGCGGAGCGGAAAATGCCGCCGGGCGTACTGGTCGAAGGTCCCGTGGTCGACGCCAAGTTTCGCGATTCCTACATCTCCTTCGTCATCATGATCGGTGGGTCGATCGCGGCGCTGGTCTGGGCCTTCTGGCAAGGC
Source organism: Bradyrhizobium sp. 35 (assembly GCF_023073215.1). Lineage (NCBI taxonomy): Bacteria > Pseudomonadati > Pseudomonadota > Alphaproteobacteria > Hyphomicrobiales > Nitrobacteraceae > Bradyrhizobium > Bradyrhizobium sp. 35. The sequence goes on along the minus strand of NZ_JADPJC010000163.1, from coordinate 16,805 downwards.
ATCGGCTGGGTGGAGGTTTCGGTCTTCGCCGGCACGTTCGCGCTTTCCACGGTCGGCATCGGCTTCATGCACCGCTACTTCGTGCACCGCAGCTTCCGCTGCGGTCCGGTGATGCGGACGCTGTTCGCGGCCATCGCCACCATGGCGGTGCAGGGCTCGATCCTGAAATGGGTGAGCAATCATCGCCGGCATCATCTTCACTCCGACAAGCCCGGCGACGTCCACAGCCCTTACTATGACTGCGACGGCAACCCCTATGTCACCTTCGCCAAGGGGATGATGCATGCGCAAGGCGGCTGGGTGTGGGACCAGGCCACCACGGATGCCGAATACTACGCCAAGGATATCCTGGCCGATCCGATCGCCATGTTCTTCACCAGGACGCGCTGGTACTGGTACGCGCTCTCGGCAGTGATTATTCCGGGCGCGATCGGCTACGCGTTTGGCGGCGTGCACACGATGACCGGCTGCATCCTGTTCTCCGGCCTGTTCCGCGGTTACCTCATGACCATGGCGACATCACTGGTCAACTCGGTCTGCCACAGCGACGGCCGCTACGGCTACCGCCGCTTCGATCTCGACGACGGCACCACCAACGAGTTCGTGACCACGATCCTCACTTTCGGTGAAGGCCTGCACAACAACCATCACCGGTTTCCGCGCGACGCCTACATTTCGCACGCCTGGTACGAGATCGACATCAACGGCCTGATCATTTTGGGACTCGGCAAGCTCGGGTTGGTGCAGGACATTTTCTCTGCCGGAAGCCGGACGCTTCGCTCGGGAGATCCGGACGGCGGAAAACGTCCAGTGGCAGATACCGAAGCGATGGTCTGAAGCATACGGGCTCGGTGTTCCACTACGCCAAGGGATTCGGCCACACCAATCTGGTTGTGTGGTGAGGCGGTTGGCTCACTGGCGCGGGCGCTTTGATGACCCACGGGGCACAAAGTTAGGCCGATGAACTATCTGGATCTCATGGACGACCGACGGCCACCGGCGCCCTCCAACGCCATCCGTGCGCTGGAGCAACACATCGGTGCGCCGTTGCCCGCGCCCTACAAGGAGCTACTGGCGCAATCGGACGGCGGCGGCTTCGACCGCTGCGGCGTCGAGCTGCCTTGGCGCAACGACCGCACCGTTTTGGACGTGCTGTTCACGACGCATCCGACCGACAGCTACGGCGTCATCGACAATTACGATGTGTATCGGGGCATGAATCGAATTCCCCGACTGAGCTGCCCCTTCGCTCCCGATCCCGGCGGCGACCTGTTCCTGCTGAGTCTGGAGGAGGACAGTTATGGCCAGGTCTTCTACTGGGATCACGAGCATGAACCGGTGGACGGTGGCGACATGTTCGCCGATTTCCCGAACACAAACGAACTCGCGCCCGATCTTGAAACCTTCATTCTCGGCTTGGGAGAGGGGTGAATGGATATGCAGCCGTTCGGGCGGATTGAGCCCTTGCGAAACCCATCATGATCGCGTGGGGCCGAACGACAAAAGGGCGGCCATAAGCCGCCCTTTCGGTTTGCGCGTCATCCGTCGGATTTCGCTTAGCCCTCGATGATATAGACGATCTCGTGGGTGTGCGGACGAAGAATGACGTACCTGCCGTGCACCAGAATGAACTCGTATCCGCGCCACTCCGGATAGATTTCGACGATGCGGCTCGGGATCGCATGATAACGAACGCCTGCCGGGACGGTGGTGCCGATCGAGATGTTGAAGTTCACGTTGGTGACTTCCTCGACCTTCTCCTGCTTGATGGCCGAAGTGATCTGGGTACGCTTTTCGGCGGGAGGCGCCGCGACCGCCGTGGTAGCGGCATTGCCGGTCGTCTTGCCCTCGGGCGCCGAAGGCTTGCTCTCGGCGGTCGGGGTCTTCACGTCCTTCGACGTGGTGGCCGAATCGGGCGCCTTGGTCATCCCATTCGCCTTCATCTCGCCGGGCGTCTTGCTGTCGGCAGTCGGCTTCGAACTGGTGGCCGGGGCCATTGTTTCCGTGGTCTTCGCCTTGCCATCGGCCTTGACGTCGCCGGAGTGCTTTGCGTCAGGCGCGCCCTGTGCGTGCTGCGGCGTTGCCGCTGCCGGCGAGCCGTGCGGTGCCGCGGTGGGGGCGTCCTTTGCTGTGGGTGCATTCATCGGTGCCGCGGTTTCGGCTTTCGGCGAAACGGCAGCGGGGGACTCCGCACCCTTGGCGCCGCCCTGATTGACGCCTTGAGCCATTGCAGTGCCGGTCGCAGCGAACAACGCCACAACGGCGACGGAAGCCAGCAAAGTATGTTTCATCTGATCTCTTTCAATTCATTTGAATATGATGCCGACGAACGTCAGCCATGGGAACGAACGGTCTCGACGGGCTGCAGTTCCGATTCTATTTCTGGTTTAAAGACGATTGATGCCTCGATATCCGAAAAAGCTGCAAAATAGATGAGTCGGCGATAACAAGAGCTTTGCATCCCGCGTTGGCTTGTACGCGACCGATGAATTTCAAACATAAGTTGTAATCGGAAGGAACTCTTGCTCGATGGGGCTGTTGTGTCAGTGATCCCCGAGCGTTGCGAGATCGAACCTCCGATCCTCGCCTGAGTTAAAGACCGCAGTCGCGTTGTGAGTGCGACTCGGCGCGAAGCGTCCTCCGTGCGTATCAACCGGAAACCTTCATGAACAACCCCCATGTTCGCAATGCCATTCAGATCGACCGCGGCTCCAGCCTGGCGATCTCTCATGAAATAGCAGACCGCCTTCGGATCAGGCTTCGGGGTGAGCACGACCCATTACCGCGACATCTGACGGCCCTGGTCGACCGGATTGCGCAGATCAGCAGCCATTTCAACCAAGTGATCGAGGTCACAAAATGAGAATGTCCGGCGAAAGCCTTTTGGTGATCTTGTTTGTCGGTCTCGTCGCCGGCTGGCTGGCGGGCCAGATCGTCCGCGGGACCGGCTTTGGGATCATCGGCGATATCATCATCGGAATCCTGGGCGCGTTTGTCGGCAGCTGGTTGTTGCCTCAGCTCGGCGTGCATCTCGGCAGCGGCATGATCAGCGCGATCGTCAACGCGACCGTAGGCGCGGTCCTGCTGCTCCTCGTCGTCCGGCTGGTGCGCGGTGGTGGTGGATGGGGAAGCAGCTGGCGCGGCAGCTGGGGCCGGCGTTGGTGACCCTTGCTCACGCAGCCGCATCAGGCGCCGGTGAGACGCCCGCGGCAAAGACGCTCGTGATGACCTCCGGATCGGATCCAGCATGTTAGACTTTTCGAATGCATCTTTTACGCCTGAAACCATCGGCATCATGAAAACTGCGCTGGACACGGCGGTGGCGTCACTGCCGGCCCCGGTCAGCTCCGCGCATGTCCGGTCGATCGCGGAAACAATCCTTCGCACAGCGAAGGAGGGCGAGCGAGACCCCGCTGTCCTGGAGCGCATGGCGTTGATGGAGCTTCAGATCTCGCCGCGTGATTGATGCCGGTCCGCGAGCGTGCGTGCCGGCGCAGAAGGGCTCGCGTTCATTGCCGTTCCCTGATGTTTCGATGGAACTCTGGGGCGGCGGAAGCATTCATCTCTGCCGCTATCACGCGGCTCCTGGAGAATCCCCAACATGATACGTCATTTGTTGATCGGCGTTGCCGCGTGCGCAATCGCGGCAATGTCGACATTTTCCGCTTCTGCCATGCCCCGCGTTGCGGCTGAGACGTTGGTCGCTGGCTCCGACAGTCCGGTGATTCTCGCGCGCGGAGGCCATGGACATGGCCACGGTCACATGGGACGTGGCGGCCGCGGTCATCACTACGGCTGGAGCAGGGGCCGTCATCGCGGTTGGCGCTAGCCGCACCAACGCAACATCCGGGGCCGCCTTCGATTGGCGGCTCCGTAACGTCAGCTCATCCGCCCCGCGGGCTCACCAATCCGGATCCCCATAGTAGGGATCGACCATATAGGGCGGGGGCATCCAGGGCCCTCGCGACGGCCGGGGTCGCCGAGGTGCGGCCGCTTGCACGTGCGGCCGTGCGGGCGCAGCGGTCTCGTTGGTGATCACGCTACGCGCGGCGGGTTTCGCGGACGCAGGTGCGGATGACGATGCGGATGACGTCGTCAGCTCCTTTTGCAGCGCCTGGACCTGTGCGGCAAGGCGCGCATTGGCCGCCGCATCCTTCTCCTGCGCCGCCTTGAGCTGCTGAATGGTGTCGGCCTGCTCGCGCAGCGTCTGCTCGTTGCGGCTTTTCAGTTGCTCGAGCTTTCCGTTGATGTTCGCAAGCTCGCTGGTGATGGTCTTGAGCGATTGCGCGAGATCGGACGACGAGGGGTCGGGCGTCGTGGCGCCCGTTGTTGGAGCGTCGGGTCTTGAAGCAGCTGGTCTTGAAGCGTCAAACCCTGCATTGCTCTCCGTGTCCTTGCCGGCCGGCGGCGCGGGCACCGTGCCGGGCTCATCCGCGGCAGCCAGTTGCACCGCCGGCGGTTGCGCCGGAGTTTCAACCGCGGACGCTTGGCGAGGCTCAGTCCCGGCCGGCGGAGCCCATCGCGCCATGATCGATTTGGTCATAGACCTGGCCCGATCGCTGTATTGCGAAGCGAAGGCGGCGCCGAGAATGCCGATCGCCAGCACGAGGCCGACCAAAGCGCGCAGCATGGGCCGATCTCCCCTCAGGCCTTGACTGCGAACCCTGCTATCCGGCGCCGGCGCCGTGCTCTTGAGAGTCTTGGCCTCGGGAGCCTTGTCCTTGGGAGTCTCGACAGCCTCCGCACCGGCGCTTGCTCGCGAGGCCGCTGGGATTTCGCTGCCGCGTTCCATTCCGGAAACCAGCCGGTCCAGCCGCGCAAGGTCTTGCTCCGCGCTCTTGATCCGGTCGTAGGCCCGCGCCAGCCCGCCATCGGCGCGCCCCTCGTCCGGCTTGGGGGCGTCTGGCTTGTGGTCGTCAGGTTTGGGGTCGTTCGTCTCGGGCACCGATGCGCTCTCGCTTCCGTCGGGCGTCAATGGAAGTGTGGCAGTCCGATCGGAACGATAGGTCTCGCCGCTGTCCAACACAACGCGCGTGCGAAGGAGAAATTATGGCGAGGCCTCGGGGTGGGGCGGTCGCGGGGTATGCAACGGGCGCCCTTGATCTGGATCAAGCATGCAGCGCCCGACCGTCGCCACCGTGCAGACATTCATCGGAAGGAACACATGGTTCAGACAAGAGCGATCGTCCTTGGTGCCTTCGCGGCCCTGCTGCTGGCCGTGCCGGCCAAGGCCCAGGTGCTGGTCGACGTTTCCAAGATCAGCTGCGACCAGTACATCACCCAGCGCATCACCCACATGCAGACCGTGAACGTCTGGCTCGCCGGGTTCTACGCCGGCCGCCGCAACAATCCCGTCGTGGATACGCAAGCGCTGAACAAGAACGGCAACAAGCTCTCGCGCTTCTGCGAGTCGCATCGCGAGATGCCGCTGCTGGACGCGGTCGAGGCCAATACGAAGTAGGGGCGGGGCCGCCCAGCCTCGGAGTGCGGCAGTCCTATCGCCGGAAGGAGAGGTTGCGCCGCTGTCCCCCCAACGCGCGTGCGAACGAGAAATTATCGCGGGCACGGGGGTGGGGCGTGGCATTGCCGAACCGGCATGCGTCGCGAGCGTCAGGTACATGACCGAAAGCGGTGTGGCTCCCGCTCATGCCCTATGTAGGTAAAGCGTGACACTTTCGCTGTCTCGTTATGAACCCGGCCGCCAGATCGCAAGGGCCCGCATTGTTCTAAATCAACAAACCCGCTCATTAGCGAATTGCGCTGACGCACCGTCCCAATCCAGGAAGGAGAGTGGACATGTCGCGCCGAACCATCGTTTCACTTACCGCATCCGCAATCATTGGCATCGCCTGCATCGTGACTGTTTCGACTGACGCCTTCGCCTATCGAAGAGGCGTCGGGGTTGGTCGGGTTGGTGTTCATCACGGCGGTGTCTATCGCGGTGGCGTCTATCGTGGTGCAGCCGTGCGCCGCGGAGTTGCCGTGGGCGTCGGAGCTGCTGCGGTTGGTGCGGCAGCTTACGGGGCTTACGGAGCCTACGGCGGCTATCGCCGCTGCGGCTACGAACCTTACCCGCCTTGCTACTAGCCGGTCTTTGCGCAGCGGCCAGAGCACCGTCGGTCGGCTGTGCGCGGAGCACCTCTCTCCGAGTGGGGAGAGGTGATCCGAGTTCCGGGCCCGCACACACGCGATCCGAGCTGTGCTCGCTTCACCGTGCGTATTGGCGCGTCTGTTGCTCGACAGGTCGACTTCTAGCGAGGCGCACGTGCCATCTTCGCCGGCCGCGACCAGGAGAGGTTGAACGCCGACAAATCTATCCATGCGTGCAATAGGGCAATCGGGAAAAAGCGGCAAAACTGCGGCTGTCAAGGATACATCAGAGTAGAACGGAGCTTATCCCCGTAATAAACCCGATGCTGTTAAGGGTTCGGGGTGCGTATGGGAGATCAATAATGGCAAATGTCGAACAATTGCGCAGGCGGGACGGAGTAAACTTGGTCCAGCTCGAGGAGGACATTGCATCGATACGCTCGGGAAGCTCTCTTGCTTCCATTGCTCTGCCTGATTACGTCGAGCACACCGCGGGCGTGACGCGCGTCGGCGCGCTCAGTGCAGAGGCGGTCGTTCGGGACTATGAGTCCGCTGCAAAAGAGATCGAGGCCATGGGCACCGAGTTGATCGACGCCGCGCAAAAATGCGAGGCGCTGACTGCCCAGGTCCATGATGCGATCGCCTTCATGCGAGAAACGGCGGCGGAGTATCGTGAAGAGGGTCGGAAGATCTTCAAGCGCATCGAAGAATGCGCGCTGTTCACCGAAGACGTCCGCAAGACATGCGAACAGGTCAAGCGCAGGATGGTCGACGTCTCGCTAGGCTCATCGTCCAACGAGGAGTTCGCACCGCAACAGCCCGAGTTGAGCGGGATCGCCGCCAAGGTGTCGATGAGCGAGATACGGTGAGGCGGGCGTAGATAGCGCGTAGGCTGGGTTGAGCTCTAGGTCGTAGGATGGGTTGAGCCCTTACGAAACCCTTCATCTCTCGCCGATCGAGCGGTGATGGGTATCGCTTCGCTCCACCCATCCTACGAGCTGGAGCCAACAATCAATAGCGACCGCCGTGGCCCTTTTGCTGCGTGATCCAGTCCGACAATGTTTTCGGTGTCGATTTCGCAGTCCGGCCCGGTGATGCCTTCGGATTGTCGCGAACGCCTTTCGTCGGACGGGTGCGCGGCGCTTCCGTTCCGTTGACGCCCTTCCGGCCAGCGATCGATGCCTCCGCGGCTTCCTTCTCCAGGCGCAACTGTTTCAATCGCGCCATCTTGAGGCGCTCTGCCTCGACTTCGGGCCGTTCGGCAAGCTGCGGCTTGTGTTGAGCGACCTCCGCCGGGACGATGACACCGATAATGGTTGTCTCGCCGAGCGCCTTGCAGGCTTCGAGCCGATGCAGTCCCTCGAGCAGAACGAGGCGGTCTCCGTCGAGCCGGACGGAAATGGGTTCCTGTTGTCCGATGTCCAGCATACTTTCAGCGATCTCCCCGACGATCTCGGGCTTGATGGCTTTCTTCTGCTTCGTGGGAACGAAGATCTTCTCGATCGGGAAGCTTTCCGGTTTGGGCATAATCTGACTCCGCTTCTACCGGGCCCGCCGGAACCGATGCCGGTGAGGACGAGAGTTTAGGAGGGAAGGGCCCGACCGCAAAGGCAATTCGGCGGCAGGGTGTTGATGAGCTCGTAGGATGGGTTGAGCCCTTACGAAACCCATCCCTTCTGTCGATCTGGCGGCGATGGGTATCGCTTCGCTCCACCCATCCTACGGGCTGCACTCCAGCCATCCTGCGAGCTACAGTTAGCGGTTCAATTGATCCAGGTGGACACGCTTGCCGACGCGGGCCTCAAAGGCGTCGACAATATGCTCCCATCGGTTAGAGCGCATCAGGCTCGAAGGATTATACGCCATGGCGCGACCAACGAACGGCATGTCGTCGTCCTGGCAAATATAGAAGTCTAGCCCTTCGTAATTGCCGATCATGCATAGCTTCTGAGGATTCACGTCGCCCAAAGCGATGTTCCACTCGACGTAGCTATCCTTCGATTGGTGGTGCATCCACTGCAATATCTTGAATGGATTGACTGGCACCACGACATCAGCCAACGCCATTAATTCACTGGAAGTCTCGGCCGGATAGCAGTGCAAATGCACTGCTACAGGGGTGTCCCGCAATGCTTCAAAAAGTGGAAAGAAGTCTAGGTCCTTCGTCATGATGTGGGCTTCGGACATGTGGCCAGACGTTGCATGTTTGAAAACGTCGATTGCGAGTAAGATGTCGACGCCTTTTTGACGCAGCGTCTTGTTTTGTCCCCGCGTCAGCCCCTCTCGAACGTGCATAAAAGGCGTGCGATTAACCAGCTCGAATTGTTCTCGCTTGCGTTTCACTCGTCGTTCGTATTCCTCGCCAGATTCATTGTCCTTTTGGGCGGGCAAAGCATCGTAGTAAAGGGTTCTTTGATGCCCGCCAGCGATTGCCCGGTAATCGATTTTGTTACGACTGAGGTCGATCGCGAAATATTCGGATGTCTTCCGCACCATTGCGTCGATAAAGCCACCATCAACAAATGCATATTTTGTCACGGCTGCTGTATCCCTCGATCTGCCGCCTCCGCGGGCTCCAAGTGTCCCAAAGCTCATTTCAACCTCGTTCAGAAGTAGTTATCGATAGAAAACCATAAGTTGCAAGGCGACAATGAAAAAAGGGCGGCCTTCTGGCCGCCCTTCGTAGATGCTCGAGGCAAATCCGGGCTCAGCAATCCTAGCTGTCTAGCCCCTCACGAACACCCCGTCGTGCTTCCACACGTATCGCACTTCATGCACGTGCCATTCCGCACCAGCGTGAAGTTGCCGCACTCGCTGCACATCTCGCCTTCGTAGCCCTTGGCCTTGGCTTCTGCGCGGCGCTCGGCCTTGCTGGGCACTGCGACTTGGGCGCTGCCGGCCTTGCTCCATTGCAGGGCCTCTAACTTCTCGGTGGGCGAGAGGTCGTGGGCCACTTCCTGCTTCAGCGCGACCGCGCCTTCCAGGACGTCGCCGGCACGGCCTGCGCCGTGCGAGGCGAGTGAGGTGACCTTGCTGCCGCCTGATGGTGCGCTGTCGTTGCCTTGCGCGACCGCGGTCGAGCCGCCGCGCATCACCACGAGGTTGTCGGTGCGGGAGCGGGTGAGGCCGCGCGACACCAGCTTGGAGGCGCGCTGGCCGTGATCATCCGGCTCCTTGCCTTCCTCGACGCCCTTGCCGAGCACGTCGAACCCGGTCTCGCTGGGATCGACATGGGCGAGGTCGAAGCGGCTGAGATAGCTCACAGCCAATTCGCGGAAGACGTAGTCGAGGATCGAGGTCGCGTACTTGATGCTGTCGTTGCCCTGCACGGGGCCCGCCGGCTCGAAGCGGGTGAAGGTGAAGGCGTCGACATATTCGTCGAGCGGCACGCCGTACTGAAGACCCAGCGACACCGCGATGGCGAAATTGTTGATGAAGGAGCGCAGGGCCGCGCCTTCCTTGTGCATGTCGATGAAGATCTCGCCGATGCGGCCGTCGTCATACTCGCCGGTGCGCAAATAGACCTTGTGGCCGCCGACGACCGCCTTCTGGGTGTAGCCCTTGCGGCGATCCGGCATCTTCTCGCGCTCGCGCATCACGATGATGCGCTCGACCAGCTTCTCGACGATCTTTTCCGAGACCTGGGCGGTGCGTGCCGCCATCGGCTTGTCGTAGAGATGCTCGATCGCATCGTCCTCGTCCTCATCGTCGGCGATGAGCTGCGAGTTGAGCGGCTGGCTGAGCTTGGAGCCGTCGCGATAGAGCGCGTTGGCCTTGAGCGCCAGCTTCCACGACAGCATGTAGGCGGACTTGCAGTCCTCTACCGTCGCGTCGTTCGGCATGTTGATGGTCTTGGAGATCGCACCCGAGATGAAGGGCTGCGCCGCCGACATCATGCGAATGTGGCTCTCGACCGAGAGATAGCGCTTGCCGACCTTGCCGCAAGGGTTGGCGCAGTCGAACACCGGATAGTGCTCGGCCTTGAGGTGCGGAGCACCTTCCACCGTCATCGCGCCGCAGATGTGGACGTTGGCCGCCTCGATCTCGCGTTTGGTGAAGCCGACGGCCTGGAGCAGGTCGAAGCCGGGGGCCGCGATCGCCTCGGCACCAATGCCGAGCTGGTCGCGGATGAAGTCTTCGCCAAAGGTCCATTTGTTGAAGGCGAACTTGATGTCGAAGGCGGTCGGCAGCGCCTTCTCGACCTTGGCGATAGCCTCATCCGTGAAGCCCTTGGCCTTCAGCGTCGAGGCGTTGATGCCGGGCGCGTTGGAGAGCGAGCCGTGGCCGACGGCGTAGGCCTCGATCTCCGCGATCTCGCTCTCGCGATAGCCGAGCGCGCGAAGGGCTGCGGGGACCGCGCGGTTGATGATCTTGAAATAGCCGCCGCCGGCGAGCTTCTTGAATTTTACCAGCGCGAAGTCGGGCTCGATACCGGTGGTGTCGCAATCCATGACGAGGCCGATCGTGCCGGTCGGCGCGATCACCGTGGTCTGGGCGTTGCGATAGCCGTGCTTCTCGCCGAGGTCGAGCGCCGCATCCCAGGCGGCTTGCGCATGGGTGACGAGGTCTCCTTGCGGGCACGACACCAGGTCCATCGGCACCGGGTTGACGCTGAGCCCCTCGTAGCCGTTGGACTGGCCATGGGCGGCGCGGCGGTGGTTGCGGATCACGCGCAGCATGTGCGCGGCGTTCTTCTTGTAGCCGGGAAAGGTGCCGAGCTCGGCCGCCATCTCGGCCGAGGTCTTGTAGGTGATGCCGGTCATGATCGCGGTCAGCGCGCCGGCGATGGCGCGGCCTTCCTTGCTGTCATAGGACAGACCCATGGTCATCAGCAGGCCGCCGATATTGGCGTAGCCGAGGCCGAGCGTGCGGAACTCGTAGGAGAGCTCGGCGATCGACTTCGACGGGAACTGCGCCATCATCACCGAGATTTCGAGCACGATGGTCCAGAGCCGGCAGAGATGCTCGTAGCCTTCGACGTCGAAACGCTTGGAGGGGATGTCGTAGAACGTCAGCAGATTGGCCGAGGCGAGGTTGCACGCCGTGTCGTCCAGGAACATGTATTCCGAGCACGGATTGGAGGCGCGGATGTCGCCGGACGCCTTGCAGGTGTGCCAGTCATTCATGGTGGTGTTGAAGTGCAGGCCCGGGTCGGCCGACGCCCAGGCGGCGTAGCCAATTTTTTCCCAGAGGTCGCGCGCCTTCAGCGTCTTGGTGATCTTCTTGGTGGTGCGTCCCACGAGATTCCAGTCGCCGTCGGTCTCGACCGCGCGCAGGAAGTCGTCCTTCAGCGACACCGAATTGTTGGAGTTCTGCCCCGAAACCGTGAGATAGGCTTCCGAATCCCAGTCGGTGTCGTAGACGTCGAACTGGATGTCCTTGTAGCCTTGCTTGGCAAACTGGATGACGCGCTTGATGTAGTTGTCGGGCACGAGGCTGCGGCGCGCCAGCTTGATCTCGCGGCGCAGCGCCGGGTTCTTCTCGGGGTCGAAGCAATCGTCGCCCGAGCCTTCGCAGTTGACGCAGGCCTTCAGCACGGCCTTGAGGTGCTTCTGGTTGATCTTGGATCCGGTGACGAGAGCGGCGACCTTCTGCTCCTCCTTCACCTTCCAGTCGATATAGGTCTCGATGTCGGGGTGATCGACGTCGACGACGACCATCTTGGCGGCGCGGCGCGTGGTGCCGCCCGACTTGATCGCGCCCGCCGCGCGGTCGCCGATCTTGAGGAAGCTCATCAGGCCGGACGAGCGGCCGCCGCCGGAGAGGCGTTCGCCTTCGCCGCGCAGGCGCGAGAAGTTGGAGCCGGTGCCGGAGCCGTATTTGAACAGGCGCGCTTCGCGGACCCAGAGGTCCATGATGCCGCCCTCGTTGACGAGGTCGTCACCGACGCCCTGGATGAAGCAGGCATGCGGCTGCGGATGCTCGTAGGAGGATTTCGATCGGGTCAGCTTGCCGGTAAAGGGGTCGACGTAATAATGGCCCTGGCCGGGACCGTCGATGCCGTACGCCCAGTGCAGACCGGTGTTGAACCATTGCGGCGAGTTCGGCGCGACCATCTGCATGGTCAGCATGTAGCGGAGCTCGTCGTAGAAGGTCTGGGCGTCCTCGTCGGAGGAGAAGTACTTGCCCTTCCAGCCCCAATAGGTCCAGCAGCCGGCGAGACGGTCGAACACCTGCTTGGCCGAGAGCTCGCTGACACAGCGCTCTTTCTCGGGCAGGAGGGCGAGCGCCTCGGTGTCGGGCACGGAGCGCCACAGGAAGGAGGGGACGGACTCTTCCTCGACCTTCTTCAGGCGCGCGGCAACGCCGGCCTTGCGGAAGTACTTCTGGGCGAGGACGTCGGAGGCGACCTGCGACCACGCGGTCGGCACCTCGACATTGTCGAGCTTGAACACGACCGAGCCGTCGGGATTCCTGATCTCCGACGTGGTCAGCCGGAAATCGATGCCGGCGTAAGGTGACTGTCCCGAAGTGGTGTGGCGCCGCTCAATCCGCATGGTCTTGCCCCGTCCTATCTTTGACCGGACCGCCTCCGTTCAGGCGTGCCGGGTCATCATTTCATTTCGCGGTGCTCGAGGCCGCCTGGCCCTTGGCATCGCAGCTCAGCCGGTAGACCCGGCCCGTTTTCTCCCGACGCGATTGCTCGATGCGCGCACCGATCATCCGCCGGCACGTCCAGACCCATCCGCCCCAAAGGGATGAGCCCGACATGCGTTCAACGCCCCACAACGTCACGTCTTCAACCATTGCCATCCGGGCCTGTTTCCAGCCCGTTCAGGCGCCCGAAAAGTCCGCTCTCGCCGGGCAGACAAGCCCGTATCCCGCTGCCCTTGTCTGGCTTGGCGGAGTGCTGTTTTGCAGACCCTTTGGGGGAGTGCCGGCGGGACGCAAACACACTCGCGCCGAACGGATCGAAAACTAGGACTCTCCGTTACGCCCGTCAAGAACTAGTGCGAGTTCCTGAATCAAATACTAAATATGGTGGATTATGGGGGATAACAGGGGGCAGGCCCGCGCCTGTTGTTGAGCCAAGTATCAGTGAGTCCTCAGGGATTCCCAACCGAAAAAATTTGCATCTTGGGGTGCCGCTGAGGCTTCACCCCGCTGTTCACAGGGCAGGTATATTTTTGAATCGCGGGCTTGCCTCGGGGGGACTCACGTAGGGCTACGGAAGGTGAGGGCAGGCATGCCCGCCGGGGTGGTGGTGGGAGGCGCGAATCCGCGCCAAGCTGCCCTCGATTTTGCCGGACTACCCACATGCTTGATTCGACTCGGCCGGTGCTGCGAGCGCGCATCGCCCCGGCCGGCCTGATATTCCTCGCCATCACCTCGGTGGGCTGGGGTTTCAATTGGCCGGTGACGAAATTCCTGCTCTCCGAGCTGCCGCCGCTGACCTTGCGCGGGGCGACGGGCGTGCTCGGCGCGGTGCTGCTGGCGGCGCTGGCACTGATCCGCGCTGACAGCCTCAGCGTCCCGCGCGCGATCTGGCCGCGCCTCGTGACCGCCGCGATCCTCAACGTCACCGGCTGGATGGTGCTGATGGGTCTGGCACTGCTGTGGCTGCCGGCGAGCGAAGCGGCGCTGATCGCCTACACCATGCCGGTCTGGGCCTCGCTGATCGCCTGGCCGGTGCTCGGCGAGCGGCCGACCTTGTTGCGCACCATCGCGCTGGTGATGGCCTTTGCCGGCCTGGCCTCGATCATGGGCGGCAACGGCTTTGCCGCCACTGCGGACAAGCTGCCGGGCATCGTTATGGCGCTGTGCGGCGCGCTCGGCTTCGCCGCCGGCACGGTGTTTTCGAAGAAGTACCCGATCCGCCTGCCGCCGATCACCGCCGCGGCCTGGCAGATCGGGATCGGCTGCCTGCCGATCACTATCATCGGCCTCGCCATCGAGACCACGCATCTGGAACTGGTGACGCCGGTCGGCTGGTGGCTCCTGGTCTATTCGACCGTGGTGCAGTTCTGCATCGCCTATGTCAGCTGGTTCGCTGCCCTTGCGCGCCTGCCGGCTTCCGTCGCCGCGATCGGCACCATGGCGGTGCCCGTCATCGGCGTCGTGGCGTCCGCGATCGCGCTCCACGAGCCGCTGGGGGCAGGGCAGATTGCCGCGCTGGTGTTCACGCTGGCGGCCGTGGTGCTGGCGACGCGGTAGGGCGTATATTCATGAGCGGCTGGCCGCCTGGACTTCCGGTTCATCGTCAACATCGGCCGGAGAGCGGAAGGTCTCCGAGCTCGCAGATGCGCCAAGAGCCGACCTGCCTTGCGGGGGATTGTCTCTACCCAAATCGGTTGGCGAACTCTACGACCGCTGCTGCAACATCTTTACGCCTGGCGTCCGTGCGTGTGAATCCCAGCGGTCCTGTGAACCTGATAACCACCTTTTCAGGATTGGATTTCGGCCGAGCATCGGTCGTCCAAGATAGCTCTCCGGCCCTGACCTTGACAACATCGCGACTGGTGCACGCGGACTCGATCGATGAGAATATCTGCTTTGCTTCATCGACCGAAAGCTTCATCGATTGACACTCACCAGCGCCGACCGACACAAGGGTCAAACCAGACCGTTCGACGCGGAAGTACAGCCCATTGGTCAGCGTGACTTTTTCCTTAGGTCCCAACTCGGCGCCAATACGGGCCAGCGCTTGAGACCCAACTCGCGACAGGAGCCGTCCCAACACTTCAAAAAAGACTTTGATCTTTCGGTGATCATTCATGGGTCGGGCGCCATCGTACGTGGTCCGATGGGGGGACCAAAGCACCTCGCCATTGGCAAACAGTACAACATCCACTTCGGGTCAGCATACGAAGAACTCAACTGAGCAAATCTGGTCCGCCATGCTTCGGGGAGCGACCTCCTGGAGGGCTGCCGCCATCTGCAAACCTTCTCAGAAATACTACGTCTTTTCTTTCTACCCCGGGAGCGAGGTTTCGGAGAGCGTTCGTAGCGAGATATATCTCAAGCCCGACCAGAAGCGGTATTCCCGCGCCCCAAATGTAGATCAGGCCACGCATTGTTGCCTCCGTCAGGATAATTTTGAGCCGCTGCTTCGGGCAGTCTTCCAGGCCAAGGAAGCGGCCACGACAAACGACACGAAACAGAACGCGATCACCCCCAAAGCGCGGACATCGCGGCGCGGCTCGTTGAGCCACACGAGAGCCGCCAGGCAAAGGAGCGCCGGGACCGCGCAGGCTTGTGTTGCGATATACCGACGCCTCAGCGCCAACGGCGCGCGGTCCCCCCAGATAAACGCCTCAACCTGAAACTTGCGAGAAATTGCGTCCGTCCGGGGGAGGCACGACCTATCTAGCTCTGCCACGATGGATTGAAATCCCCATCCGGCAATGCCCAGCAGTGAAAGTCCAAAAAAAGAGTAAGAACAGCGACACTTCACGTGTCTAGCAGCTTCAACACAACCGCGCGAGACCAGTTAGTCCGCAATGGGTCCAACAGCGGACCAACGTTGGGATGCCCGACCTCAGGCGAAGACTCTGCGGCGGTGGCGAATGCTGGAGGGCGAGCGCCCATAGAGTTCGCGAAAGACGGCGTTGAACCGGCGCACGCTGCCAAAGCCAGCTCGGTAGGCGATCTGGGCCAGTGGTTCAGTCGTCTCGTCAAGTAGGCGCTTCGCCCTCTGTACACGCCTGGTCTTCGCGACCTGTTGGGGGCTGGCCCCGACGTACCGTTCGAACAGACGCGCAAGGTGGCGCGAGCTTACCCCGAGCCGATCGGCCAGTGCGGCAACCGAAGCGTCATCCAAGGCGCCACCATCGATCAATTTCAAGGCCCGCGCGACTGTCGAACGCGTGCCATTCCAGGCAGCACAGAAGGGCGCGGTCTCCGGACGGCAACGCAGGCAAGGTCGGTACCCCGCGGCCTCGGCGGCCGCTGCAGTTTGATAGTAGGTCACGTTACGGGTCAACGGCTGCTTCACCGGGCAAACCGGGCGGCAGTAGATTCCCGTGGTCTTCACTGCCGTGTAGAAACGGCCGTCATAGCGGGGATCGCGCTGCAAGCGCGCGGTGTTGCATACCTCAAAACTGAGCATGACTCATTTTACCGCAGGCCGCAGCCAGAAGAATAGCCCTGAGATGATCAGGTCCGATTCCGGCCAACGATATCGGTGCGCCCTTCTTATAGAGAAGGTCCAACTTCGCTGAGCACTTGGAGAAGCAAAAATGAACAGCACGAATCCTAAAGAGATCGTCATCAATGCCTGGAAGACTTTTAAAACCCGTGATGCGCAGTTGATCGCGGAGCTGTTTACTCCCGATGCCGAATGGATCGCACCGCCTGGAAATGCCACGGCGGTCGCTCTCAAACACACCGACCACATGATTGGACCGGACCAAATCGCACAGTTTATTGCCTCGGAAATGCATCATCTGTTCTCGAACGTCGACATCTCGTTTCGGGGCATTCATGCCGATGGCGATACTGTGATCGTCGAGGAGCGAATGCGAGCCACTCTTCCTGGAGGCAAGCCCTACGAGAATGACTATTGCTTCGCTTTTGTCCTTTCCGGCGAGCGGATCAAGCTGGTTCGCGAACACATGGACACCCGAAAGGGCTGGCAGATGATTTTCGAGCCGCTTTAAAGGCTGCGTTGGGTCATTGGACTAAACCGCTCGCGCGGTAGGCACGACGGCCGGCAGCGCGGCTGAGAGGATAGCGCAACGAGGCGTCCTGTCTTGAGATGAGGGGTTCGCAACCTT